>VHCY01000045.1 GCA_016871595.1 Verrucomicrobiota bacterium | reverse complement strand
GGCCGGCGAGGTTCTCGTCGATCACCGCGCCCATAATCACGTGGGAATCGCGGCCGAACTGGTCCGTGATCGCGGTCATCACCTCGTTGACGCGGGGCAGCGTGAGGTCGGGGCCGCCGACGATGTTGACGAGGAGGCGGTCGGCGCGGCGGGAGAAGTCCGGGGTGTGGAGGAGCGGGCACTGCCGGAGGCTGGCGAGGGCCTCGGCAACGGCGTTCTCACCAGCCCCCTCTCCCAGCCCGAAGAGCGTCTTGCCCCCACGCTGCTGGAAGGCCTGCCGGAGGGTGGCGAAGTCGAGGTTGATGAGGCCGGTGCGGAACAGCATCGCCCAGAGCGAGCGGACCCCGCGGGCAATCCAGTCGTCGGCGCGGGCGAAGGCGTCCAAGACGGTCTCATTCTCCCCGGCGGCCTGGAGCAGGACGTCGTTGGGCAGGGGGATGACGGCGTCGCAGGAGGCGCGGAGGGCGCGCAGCCCGTCCTCGGCCTGCTTGAGGCGGCGGCCGCCCTCGAAGCTGAAGGGGAGCGTGACGAAGGCGATCACGAGGGCGCCGGCCTCGGCGGCGATCTCGGCGACGATCGGGGAGGCGCCGCTGCCGGTGCCCCCGCCCATCCCGGTCACGAGGAACACCAGGTCGCAGTCCTTGACCACGGCGGCGATCTTCTCCCGGTCGGATTCGGCGGCCTCGCGGCCGCGTTCCGGGTCGCCGCCGGCGCCGAGGCCGCGGGTGACGGTCATCCCGAGGAGGACCTTTTCCTGCACCGGGGAGCTGGCGAGGGCCTGGTGGTCGGTGTTGAGCACCGCGAGGCGGAGGCGCTCCAGGTTCTCCATCTTGAGGCGATCGACGGCATTCGCGCCGGCGCCGCCGACCCCGACCAGCTTGATGGCGATGCCGCGGTCCGAGAGCAGGGGCTGCTCGAGGGGAAGTTCGTTCAGGTTCATCGGCGCGCGGGTCAGTCGGCGAAGAGGCGGCGCACCCCGGCAAAGAGGCTGGTGCGGGCGCGGGCGGGGGCCCGGCGCTCGGCGTGGTGGATGATGCCGTAGTAAAGCAGCCCGAGAGCGGTGTGGTAGCCGGGGTCGCGGAGGTTCGGGCTGATCCAGCCGGGGGCCTCCCCGAGGTGGGCGGGGACGCCGAAGACGCGGCCGGCGGCAGCGGCGAGCCCGGGGAGCTTGGCCGCGCCCCCGGTCAGCACGACGCCGGCGGCGCAGGTCTCCGGGGAGAAGGCGGTGCCGAGGCGCTTGCGCACGACCTGGAGAATCTCCTCGGTGCGGGCAGCGGTGACCTGCTCGATGGCGAACTGGGGGAACTGGCGGTCCCCGATGGCGAAGTTGCCGTCGAGCCAGACCTTAGCCGCGCGGTCGCGGGCCTGGACCTCGGCCCGGCCGTGGCGCAGCTTGAGCTTCTCGGCCTGCGGCGCGGTGAGGCGGAGGGCGACGGCGAGGTCGTTGGTGACGTGCTCGCCGCCCACGGCCACTACTCCGGTGGTGTGGGGCGAACCGTCGCGGTAGAGGGCGAAATCGGTCGTGCCCGCGCCGAGGTCGATCACAAGGACCCCGTGCTGGCGCTCCTCGAGCGAGGTGACCATATGGCCGGAAGCGAGGCTCGAGAGGACCAGCTCTTCCACCTTCAGGTTGAAGCCCTGGATCACGTGAATCAGGTCGGCGAGCCGCTGCTCCTGACCGTGGACGGTCCAGTATCCGACCTCCAGGCGATGGCCGACGAGGTCGAGGGGGCTGCCGGGGACGAGGCGGCCATCGACGCGGAAGGGGCGGCGGATGTGATGGACGACGGAGCGACCCTGGGGCAGCTGCTTGGCCTTGGCGAGGTCGCAGACCGTGGCGACATCGCCGGCCTCGACGAGGTTGTCGGAGGCCTTCACGTTCACGGCCGCCTCGTTGTAGAAGCCCTCGAGGTGGCCGCCGCTCTGGGCGAGAAAAACCCCGCTGATGCGCTCGCCGGCATCACGCTCGGCCTGCTCGAGGGCGGCGTGCGTGCAGTCGCTGGCCGCGCGGTAGTCGACCACGGCGCCCTTGACGATCCCGCGGGCGGGGACCTCGGCGCGGCTGATGATGGCCAGCTCCTTGTCGGAGTACTCGCCGACGACGACGGTGACCTTGGAGGTGCCGATCTCGACGGCACCGATGTGGTAGGGGCGTGAGCTCAAGGGAGGGTCAGCGCTGAGGGAAGGAATCGAGGGAGAAGCGACCGGGCGCGGGCGAGGGAGCGCGCGCCGGGGCCGCGCCCCCCCCCGGCGGCGTGACCATCACCGGCACGTTGCGCCCGAGGGTCAAGTCGATGCGCGCGCGCGAGCCCGGTTCGCGGCGCACGCGGGTGGCGAGGTAGTCGAGGGTCGCCAGTTGTACGAAGAAGTCGCGGGCGGCGCTGAAGACCACGGTCGTGTCGTCTCGCGTTAGGACCTCGATTTCCCGGTCGGCGGCGAGCCGCGCGAGGGAGAGGGAGGTCCAGGTCCGGTACAGGGGCATCGCCGCGTACTGGGCGTCGGCCAGCAGCTGGGCGACGGCCGCCATGCCGGGGATCGGGCGGAAAGTGTCCCCGGCGGGATGGAGCGCGAATCCGGCCAGCCAGGGGAGCGCGGCGAGCGCGGCCGGATCCTGGTTCACCCCGGGGAACACGACCCCGTCGGAGGCGACGAGCAGGTCGCGGGCCTCGCCGTTGCGCTCGACGCGGATCCGCGCCACGGGGGTGCGCTCCGCGAGACGGACGGCGAGGACGTCGGGGAACTGGCGGGTGAGCGTGGCGGAGACGACCTGGGGATCGGCGAGCAGGCGGCCGCGGAGGGCATCGAGGTCCAATTCCAACAGCGTGGCCGTGGGCGGTAGCGCGAGGGTGCGGCGCAGCCATGCGAGGTCGAGCACGCCGCCGGCGGTGGTCGCGAGCTCGAGGCGGCGGAGCGGGACGGACCGGGCCACGTCGGGCACCCGGCCCGGATCGCGGCTGAGGGCGCCGGCGGTGAACCAGGCGAGGCCACCGAGGCCGGCCACGGCCGCGGCCAGCAGCAGCACGCGCAGGGTCTGCAGAAGCCGGCGCCAGCGGCCACCCCGCGACATCACGCGCGGGCTCGCCGGCTGGGGGATATCCCGCCAGCTGCGGATGCCACCGGGATCTGGGAGCGCGCGCGCCATCTTCAGCCGGCACCCCGCCGGGTCGCAAAACGCCGCAGAGCGGGGGCGACGAGGGCCCGGACCAGGGCGCTGAAGTCGAGGCCGGTGCAGCGGGCGCTCATCGGCAGCAGGCTCGTCTCCTTCATCCCGGGCAGCGTGTTGATCTCGAGCAGGCAGGGGCCGGCGGGCTCCAGAATGAAATCCACGCGGGCGTAATCGCGGCAGCCGCACGCGGCGAAGGCGGTCTCCGCGGCGCGCTGGGCCGTGGCGGTCTCCTCCGCTGCGAGGGGCGCGGGGGCGAAGTACTCGGTCATCCCGCGCGTGTACTTGCTGGTGAAATCATACACGCCCGAGCGGGGCCGGATCTCGACCACGCCGAGCGCGCGGCCCTCGAGGACCCCGACGGAGAGTTCCCGCCCGGAAAGGCGCCGTTCCGCCAGCCAGTCCCCCGCGGTGAGGCCCGCCAGCGCCGCGGCAATCGCGTCCGGACCCTCGGGCAGGCTGAGGCCGACGCTGCTGCCCTCGGCGTTGGGCTTGAGCACCACGCGCGGACCGAGACGAGCGACCACCTCGGCGGCGGACGGACGCGCGGCCGACGCAAAGGTCATCCCCTCCGCCACCCGGACTCCGGCCGCCGCGGCGCGGGCCTTGGTGGCGGACTTGTCCATCGTGAGCGCGCTGGCCGCCGCGTCGCAACCGGCATACTCGATCCCGGCGGCGTCGAGCAGCCGCTGCATCCCGCCATCCTCGCCGAACGTGCCGTGGAGCGTGGAGAAGACGACGTCGCGGGCCGGATCGAGTCCCGGGGGCAGGGCGGCGGTGGTGACCTCGAGAAAGCGTGTGGGCAAGGCGCGGGCGAGCGCGAGGGCGCTGGCGCGTCCGGAGCCGAGCGAAACCTCGCGTTCGGCGGAAATGCCGCCGGCCAAGACGGTGATGATCGGCGCGCTCACAGGTATTCCTCCCACCGCCGACCGAAAAGCAGCACCTCGGGCTGCAGTTCAACCCCCTTTTGCACGCGCACCGCGGCGCGCACCCGCCGCACGAGGGCCAGCACGTCCGCGGCGGACGCGCCCCCGTGGTTGACGATGAAGTTGGCGTGGATCGGTGAGACCTCGGCGGCGCCCTCGCGGAGGCCCTTCAGGCCGCACTGGTCGATCAGGCGCCCCGCGGAGTCCCCCGGAGGGTTCTTGAACACGCAGCCCGCGCTGGCCTCGCGGGGCTGGGATTCCTGGCGCTTGCGGCGGTACACGTCGATCTGGCGGGCGATGTCCTCCGCGGGCGCGGCCGCCGTGACCCCGGAGCGCAGGCGCGCCCCGAGGGCGATCGCGTCCCGCAGTTCCCGGCAATGCCGGTAGTCGACGTGGAAGGCCGCACGCGGCCGGCGGGCAATGTCGCCTTCGGGCGACATCAGCTCCACCTCCTCGACGCGGTCGAACATCCAGCCGCCCATCGCGCCCGCGTTCATCCGGAGCGCGCCGCCAACCGTGCCGGGAATGCCCTCGAGGAACTCGAAGCCCGCCAGCCCGGCCTTGGTCGCGAGGCCGCACAGCTGCTTCAGCCGCAGGCCGGCGCCGGTCCAGACGGTGCCGTCCCCACCCGGGGTGAAGGCGGACCAGGCCGGACCCTCCAGCGCGATCACGACGCCGTCGACACCCTCGTCGGGCACCAGCAGGTTCGAGCCACGGCCCAGGGAAAAGAACGGCACGCCGGCGGTGCGGACGAAGCGGAGGGCGGCGGCGAGCGCGGCGGGGTCGGCGGGTTCCAGGAAGATCCGGGCCGCGCCCCCGACCCGGAGCGTGGTGCGGGGCCCGAGGGGCTCCTCGCGCCGGAGGCGGGACGCGGCGCCCACCGCGGAGGCCAAGGCGGCGGCGAGGGCGTCCCAATCGCGGGCAGGCGAGGCGGCAAGGGCGATGGACATCAGGTGGCCGCGGCGGCGGCGGGCGACGGGGCGGCGAGCGCCTCGAGGTCGGGAATGATCCCCTCCCAGCGGAGGGCGGAGTCGGCGGCGGCGAGCCGCAGGGCGTATTCCGCGAGGGTGGCGGGGGCGGCGAGCAATTGCAGCACCCGGGGGAGGAGCGCGCCAAGACCGGTCTGCGGGACCACCTCGCCGCCGCCGAGGCGGGCGAAGTGCTCCGCGTTGGCCGCCTGGTGGTTGTCGGCCGCCTGCGGGAAGGGCACGAGGAGCGCGGGGGTCTGGCAACGGACCATTTCCGCGAGGGTGCCGGCGCCGGCGCGGGAGACGACGAGGTCCGCGGCCGAGAGCAGCGCGGCCATCTGGTCGCAAAACGGAAGGAAGACCGCCTTGGGGTCCCCGGAAGGCAGGGATTCGGCGCCGGCCTCCTTCCCGGGGCCGGTGACGACCGCCAGTTGGACTCCGGCCGCGGCGAGCGCGGCGCGCTGCCCGGAGGCCCACGCGTTCAGGGCGGAGGCCCCTTGGCTCCCACCGAGCACGACAAGCAGCGGGCGGGCGTCATCGAAGCCCCAGCGGGCCCGGGCGGCGGCGCGGGGGAGGCGTTGGATTTCCCGGCGCACGGGCATCGCGGCGGCGCGGACCACGGCCGGATCCAGCGCGGGCAGGTCAACGCCGGGCGGGAGGTAAACCCGGCGGGCCAAGCGGCCGAGCAGGCGCACGGCACGCCCGGGGACCCGGTTGGACTCGTGCAGCGCGCCGGGAACACCCCGGAGCCGGGCGACGAGGAGGGCTGGCGCGCTGGTGAAGCCACCGAAGCCGACGACGGCGTCCGGGGATTCCCGCCGGAAGATGCCGCGGCAAAAGGCCAGCGCCCGCACCTGCGAGCCCACGAAGCGGGCGAACGCGACCGGGCTGGCCCCGAGTCCTGCGCCGGGCATCGCCGCGAACCGGAGCGCGGGGTAGCGGGCCCCGAGGCGGGCGTCCACCTGCTTGCGACTGATGAGGATGAGGCACTCGTGCCCGCGTTCCCGGAGGGCCTCGGCGAGGGCGATGCCCGGGGCGAGGTGCCCGCCGGTGCCCCCGGCGGCGATCAGGAACCGGCTCACGCGCGGACCTCCCGCATCGCGCCCGCACCTGCCGGCAGGCCCGCGCGGCCCCAGCGGCGCTGGCTATTGAGGATGATGCCCAAAAGCAGCCCCATCAGCAGCAGGTTCGAAAGCCCGGCACTGATGAACGGCAGCGACATCCCCTTGGTCGGCAGGACCGCCGTGACGACGCCCACATTGATGATCGCCTGGACGCAGATCAGGAGAAGGCTGCCGAGGACAAGGAGGAAGTGGAACAGGCTCGGCGCGCGCCGCAGGTGGAAGAGCCCGGCGATCAGGATGACCGTAAAGCACAGCACGACGGCGAGGGTGAAGAACAACCCCAACTCCTCACCCACGACGGAAAAGATGTAATCGGTGTGGGCCTCCGGCAGGTAACTGAGTTGCTGGCGGCCTTGACCCAGCCCGGCCCCCTCGACCCCGCCGGCGGCGAATGCGGCCAAGCCTTGGCGCAGCTGGTACGATTTCTCCTCGCTGAGGAACTCCGTCATCCGACGCAACCGGTTCGGATTCTGAATCACGGCGATCGTGAAGACCGCGGACACCGCCACAAAGGCGGGCACGATGAACCGCCAGCGCGCGCCAGCGAGGAACATCAACACCATCCCGACGGCGACCATCAGCGCGGAGACCCCAAAGTCCGGCTCCAGCAGGGTGAGCAGCGCGAAGGCGCCGATGATTCCCCCCGGATAGAGGAAGCCGCGCTTGAACTCGGCGATGCGCGTCTGGTTCAGGGCGAGGTAATGCGCGAGGCAGAAAACGAGGCCGAGCTTGGCGAATTCCGACACCTGGAAACGGAAGGATCCGTAGCCCAGCCAGCGCCGGCTGCCGTTGACGCTGATGCCGACGACCAGCACCAGCGCGAGCAGGACGAGGCAGGCGCCGCCGATCCACCAGGCGTAGCGCCGGAGGTAATCGAGGTTCAACCGGCTGGCGACAAAGCAGAGGACGGTGGCGGCCAGGAGGCCGATCAGTTGCTTGTTCAGGTAAAAGTAAGGGCCCTTCTTGAAGCCCGCGCTCGCGCTGAACAGGATCGTGAGCCCGAGCGCGACGAGCGCTAGGGCGCAGAGCAGGATGATGTTCGCCGGGTTGACCAGCGACGCCGCGCGCGCGCGGCGGGAGACGGTGGTCTGGGCAGATGCGACCACGCCGGAGGGCTCAGGGCTTCGGGGCCGGGCTGACCGGACCCTCATCGATGCGGATCACGGGCACGGCCGGCGCGGGTTCGCTCGTCAGGACCGGCACGGCTGGCGGAGCCGCCGGCGCAGGAGCAGCCGCCGCAGCCGCGGGGGCCTTGGCCGCCTTGCCGTTCACGGCCTGCCAGCCGGGGATGATCAGCTCGGATCCCGCCCGGATCCGGGCGGGATCCGTGATCCGGTTGGCGACTGCGATTTCGGCTGAGCGCACCCCGTAATTGCGGGCGATGACCCCAAGCGTCTCACCGCTCTGGACGACGTGGCGGACGCCGTCCGCGGCGACCTTGGGTGCCGGGGCGGGCTCGGCGGCCTTCGGGGCCGCGACGCCGCCAGTGGAGGGGGCGCCCGCGGCGACCGGCGCGGACTTGGAAGGGATGACGAGCTTGCGACCCGGCTGAAGCGCGGCGTTGGCCGCGAGGCCGTTGGCCGCGGTGAGGTCGGAGACTGCCAGCTTGTGTCGGCGGGCGATCGTCCAGAGGCTGTCCCCCGGACGCACCACGTAGGTGGAGGCGGGCGTGACCTCAGCGACCTTCTCGGCCGCCAGGGCGCCAGCGACCGGCGTGCCCGGGCGCGTCGGCACGAACCGAACCGTCGCGGGGGAAACGTCGTCGGGGGCCGGGGCCGCCGCAGCCATCGCGCCGGCGGGCGGAGGCGTGACCGGCGCGTTGACCGGACGCACCGACTCCGGCGGAGAAACGTAACCTCCGGGGAGGGCGGCGGGGGCCGGCGCGGGCGGGGGCGCGTCCGCGGAACGCAGCACCGTGTCACTCGGGACGGGCGGCGCCTTCACGGCTGTGCTACAGCCGGGATTGGCGAGAATGACGAGAAGGGCGAGGGCGTGGACGCCCGCGACGAGGCCGAAGACCCGGAGCAGTTTCATAGGGAGCGGAGTTGCCGGTAGCAGGGCAGGAAGGAGAGGCGTTGGACAGCCCGAGGTGAGGGGGAACGCAGCGCGAGGGCAAGCGGGACCCTCAGGCGCGGCCACCCCAGCCGGGGGGCGGGTCGGGGCGCGAGGAGCGGAGGGGGCAGGGACGGGGGCATCGGTTCAGCGGAGCTTGAGGGTGGCAAGGCTGGCGAGCGCGCAGCCCAGGGAGAGAATCCAGAAGCGGAGCACGACCTTGGTCTCGGGCCAGCCGCGCTTCTGGAAATGATGGTGGATCGGGGCCATCAGGAAAAAGCGCCGGCCCTCCCCGTAGCGCCAGCGGGTGGCCTTGAACCACCCCACCTGGAGGATCACCGAGAGCGCTTCCGCCACGAAGACGCCGCCGGCGATGACGAGCGTCACGGGCTGGTGGATCATGAAGGCCATGATCCCGAGCAGGCCGCCTAGCGCGAGCGACCCGGTGTCGCCCATGAAGACTTCGGCCGGGTGAGAGTTGTACCAGAGGAAGGCCATGCAGCCGCCGATGAGGGCACCACAGATGACCGTGAGCTCGCCCGTGCCGGGCACGTGGCTCATGAGCAGGTACTCCGAGAGGAAGACGTGGTCGGCCAGGTAGGCCATGACCGCGAACACGAGGGCCACCGTGATCGTGCAGCCGGTCGCGAGCCCATCGAGGCCGTCGGTAAGATTGATGGCATTGCTGAAGCCCACCACCCACAGGTACAGCAGGAGGAGCAGCAGCCACCAGGGCATCGAGGGGATGACGGCGTGCTTGACGAACGGCACCCAGAATTCGCGGATCTTCCCGGCGCTGAGCGGGTGCCAGAGCAGCAGGGCCAGCGCCAGCAGCGTGGCCCCGCTCTGCCAAGCGATTTTCTCCCAGCCGGAGATGCCGTCGCGGCTGCGGCGCCGGACCTTGAGGAGATCATCCCGGAAACCCGGGATGGTGAGCGCCGCGTAGACCATCAGGCTCACGAGCACCCAGATGTTGGGCGCGGCCCAGAGCAACCCGCTGATGAGGACGGGCAGGCAGATGATCAGGCCGCCCATCGCGGGCGTGTGCTTCTTGTCGAAATAGGTGGCGCCGAGGGCGCCGGTGCGGTCGTCGATGTACCCCTGCCCGAATTTCCACGCCCGGAACACGCGGATCAGGCGCGGCCCGAGCAGGAAGCCCAGCCACAACGCGGTGATCGCCGCGAGCATCGTGCGCACCGTGATCGAGCCGAACAGGCGCAGCGGCCCGAAGTAGTCCTCGTACTGGGCCAGATAGCTAAGCATGGGCGCTCCCCTCCCCCGCCGGCAGGACGCCCTCGAGGGCGTAGCGGCGACTGCCCTTCAGCAGCACCGCGCCCGGCCAGGCGGCGAATTCCGCCGTCGCGGCGGCCAGGGAATCCAGCACGGCGCCGCTTTCCGGCGGCGCCCCGGCGGCGCCCAAGCCCTCGATCACCGCCGCGGCCTCGGTGCCGAGCACGCGCACCCGGTCTCCCGGCCGCAGCAGCGGAGCCAGCCGCGCGCCCAGCTCGCGATGATGGCGGCGGGCCTCGACGCCCAGTTCCTCCATGCAGCCGAGCAGGTACAACCGCGGCAGCGCCGCCGGCGCCTGGACGGTGAAACCAGCCAACGCATCTGCCATCGAGGCCGGGTTCGCGTTGTAACAATCCAGGTAGACGAAGCGACCGCCGATCTCGCGGACCTCGGCCCGGAGGCTGGCCGGAAGCCAAGCCGCGAGCCGGGTGGCCAGTTCCACATCGGAAACGCCGAGTTGACGGGCCACGACGAGCGCGAGGGCCGCGTTGCGGGCGAGACCCGGAGTGACTGCCCGGCAGCGGAACTCGGCCACGGGCGAGCCACCACCCGCCAGTCGCAGCCGTGTACCCGTGGGGCTGGTGCCAATCGTGCAGACCACCCGCTCCGGTCCCGGCTCCCCACCCGCGGCCACCACGATCCGGCGACCCGGCAGCGCGGCGAACGCGGGCCAGAACGCGACTTCCTCCGGAAAGACCATCAGTCCACCGGGCCGGATGGCGGCCGGGAGGCGCGACTTCGCGCGGGCCACTCCCTCTAGACCGCCGAGTTCCTGCAGATGAGCCGGCCCAACCAGCGTGATGACGGCGATGTCCGGCTCGATCATCGCGGCGAGCCGGTCCATCTCGCCGGGCAGGCTGATCCCCGCCTCGATCACAGCCACCCGGTCGCGGGCCGGGTCGAGCCGGGTGAGCGTGAGGGGCACGCCGAGCTCGTTGTTGAAATTACCCTCGGTGGCGGCGACGCCGCGCGCCGCGGCACCGAGGAGGAGCGCGAGCAAGTCCTTAGTGGAGGTCTTGCCCGCGCTCCCGGAAATTCCCACGACGGGGCCGGCGAACCTCCGCCGGTGCTCCCGCGCGATCGCCTGCCAAGCCCGCAGGGGGTCTCCCACCACGAGCTGCGCTAGGCCGGCCTCCGGGCGCGCTTGGGAGACCAGCGCCGCCGCCGCTCCCGCCGCCGCCGCCGCGGGGAGGAATTCGTGCCCGTCCCGCTGCACGCCCGGCAAGGCCACAAAGACGCTGCCCGGTCCGAGCCGCCGGGAGTCGAAGTGAAATCCGCGCAGGGTCCCCGATGGCGGCCGCGTCCAGCGCCCACCGGTCCACGCCGCCAAGTCTGAAGGGTTGAAGCCGCCGCTCACCGCCCGGACCTCCCCCGTACCCAATCACGCACCAGCTGGCGATCGTCACACGGCACCGCGACCCGCTCGATCCGCTGGAAAGCCTCCGCCCCGCGACCTGCGATCACCACCGCGTCGCCAGGGCGGGCCCAAGCCAGCGCCGCGGCCACGGCCGACCGGCGATCCGGCACACAGCGGATGGCTCCGGGATCCATAACGCCCCGAAGCATATCCCGCAGGATCCCCTCCAGCGGTTCGCCCCGGGAATCGGCCGCCGTGAGGACCACGAGTTCCGCGCCTTGCTCCCCGGCTCGGGTCAGGAGCGGTCGGGGCGCCGGGTCACACTCACCGGGACAACCCAGCACCAGCGCCACGCGGCCGGGGGTGAGCGTCCGCACCACGCGGAGGAAATACGCGAGCCGTTGCGGCCGGTCCGCCGCGTCGACCCAGACATCGAAGCCGCCGGGCACCGCGACCCGTTCGCCCCGGCCGGGAACGGGCGGCAACTGCCCGAGGCGCGCGGCAACCTGGGCAGGTGAAACGCCGCGCTCCAACGCGCCCCGGACCGCCAACTCTAGGTTGAATCCTACGCCACGGAGGCCTTCCGGGATCGGGGCCGAAAAGTCCCCGCCCGCCCAACGGAACCGGAGATCTGGGGAGAGCGCCGAGCTCGCCGCCCCGCGCTCCGCCGCCGCCATCCGGAGATCGAGCCGCGAGGCCCACGCGAAGTCCTCTAGCCAGCCGGCCTCCGTGGGGCCGGACGGAAGCTCGATCACCGCGCCGGTGCAGCCGGCATCCCGCATCTGGGCCAGCAACGCGTGAAATTCGAGCGGGCAGGCGATCGTGGCAGGCAGCACCCGGGAACCGAGATCGTGGTGCACGGAGCTGAGCAGGCCCAGTTCCGCCGGCGTGCCCAGCAGCCCCCGCAGCAGGTGGGCGACGGTGGTCTTGCCGTGCTCGCCCTGCACCGCGTGGAGGCGCAGGGCGGCGTCCGGCTGCCGGAAGAAGCGGCGGGCGACGCCGGTGAGCGCGCGAAGCGGATCAGGCACCTGAACGACCGTCAGGCCGCGGCCTAAGGCGACGCGCGGCCGGTGGGGGCCCACGACCGCGATGGCCCCGCGGGACACCGCCTCGTCGAGCCCGGACCGCAGATCCCCGGCGGGCGCCACATCGAAGAAGACGTTGCCCGCCACCACTTGACGGGCGTCCGCGGCCAAGCCGGAGATGGGGCGGTCCAGCGGACCGACCGCCGCGACGCGCTGCTCGGGGGTGAGCAGGTCGCCGAGGCGGGCGCGACGGGCCGCGGCGCGCGCGATGGGCGGCGGCAACCGGCGGACGTGGCCGGACGGGGGCGAGAGCAGGAGACCGCTCATCGCGTGCCCCCCTCGTGCCGAGCCACCAGCAAAGCCGGGACGGCCGCGGCGCCCGCACGGATGTCGAGGATGGGGATCAGGCGCTCGCCGATCCGCTTGAAGGAGGGTGCGGCGACGGTGCGGCCGTAGGCCACCCCGCCCGGCGCCTTGTGGTCAGCATCGTCCACGATCACGGTGATCACCACCTTCGGCCGGGCCGCGGGGAAGAAGCCGGAGAACGAGGCGATGTGGTGTTTCTTCGACCACCGGCCGTCGACGAACTTCTGAGAGGTCCCGGTCTTGCCCGCCACGTCGAACCCCTCGATCGAAGCCTCGAGCGCCGTGCCGCCCTTGCGGGTGACCCCGATCAGCATCGCGGCAACCTGCGCGGCGGTGCGCGGTGAGACCGCCCGACCGATCTCCGTGCGGCCGTAGCGGTAGACCGTCTCGTTCGCGGCATCGCGGATCTCGCGGATCACCTGCGGCCGCAGCAGGACGCCGCCGGCCGCGATCACGGACATCGCCTGGTGCATCTGCAGCACCGTGGAGGAGACCGAATGCCCCATCGGGATGCGAGTGATGTCGATGGGGTACCAGCGCTGGTGGGGGTGCAGGATGCCCGCGACCTCGCCGCCGACCGGGAAGCCGAGCTTCGAGCCAAAGCCGAAGGCGCGCGCGTAGCGCTCGAGACGCTCCTCGCCCAGCTTCATCCCCAGCTGCGCGGCCCCGCGGTTGCTGGAATGGCTCAGGATCTCCGCGATCGTGAGGTTGCCCATCTTGTGGTCCTCGGCCGGCAGGGAGAGCATCCGGCCCCGGTGCGCCAGCCGGTCGACCGTGCAGTCGAGGACGGTCAGCGGGGTCACGAGCCGCTCCTCGAGGGCCCCCGCCGCCGGCACGATCTTGAAGACCGAACCCGGGTCATAGATGTCCGCGACGGCCGCGTTCTTCATCCGCGCCTCCTCCGACTTCGGCACCCGGTTGAACTCGTTCAGGTTGAAGGAGGGGTAGTTCGCGAGCGCCAGCACGAACCCATCAAGGTCGCTGACCACGATCGAGGCCTTGCGCGGCTCGAAGCGGGCCGCGAGCTGCGTCAGCTCCTGCTCGACGATGTCCTGCACCGTGGAATCGATGGACAGCACGACGCTGTAGCCGTCGCGGCGCGGCACCTCGCGGGAGGCGAACTGGGGGAGTTCCCGGTTGCGCCCGTCGCGCTCCCCCACCCGCCAGCCCTGCTGGCCGCGCAGGTAGAAATCCGCGTAGGCCTCGATGCCGGCCGCCGCCTGATGCTCGCGGTTCACGTAGCCGATGACGTGCGCCGCCAGCTCGTTGCTCGGGTACACCCGCCGGTAGTGCCGGAGCCCGTAGACGCCCCGGATGTCGAGCCGGCGGACCCGCTCATAGAGGGATTCAGAGACGTCCTCCCGCAGCTTCACCCACGTGATGGGCCGCTGCTCGTCCTCACCGCCACGGGCCGCGGGCAGGGCGAACGGGACCGGAGCCTCCCCGGCGTCCTCACCCTCCTCGCCGCGGGCCCCGGCACGCCGGAAACGCGGCCGGAAGCGTTCGCGCAACTCGGCCTCGGGCAATTCGATCAACGCCGCCAGCTCGGCCCACTTCCGCTCGTCCCGCGGCAGCAGCGAGTGCGGGTCCACCCCGAGCAGGATCTCGGACCGGCTGGTCGCCAGGCGGGCGCCGCGGGCGTCGAGGATGTCCCCGCGGCGCGCCGCCTCCGGGATCAGCATTGGCCGGACCTTGGCGAGCGGCTTGAGCAGGGCCTCGCGGTCGACGACGTGGAGCCAGACCAGCCGCACGCCCAGCGCCGCGTAGCACAGCAGCAGCAGGCCGCCGAGAAACGCCATCCGGCCACTGGAGGCGAAGCCCTTGGACATCGTTCAGAACCCCGGTAAGGTGACCCGCAGGGCGGCCGCCGGCGCCGGGCCGTCGGCCAAAACCCCCGCATTGGCGCGGCGCGCGAGGCGCTCGACCACGTTGTCCGTCACGTGCACGACCGGGATCTGGTTCATCGGCACGAGCCCGAGGCCCAGCGCGGTGTTGAGGTGCCGCAGTTTGTCGGAGGCCTGCTCCGTCTCGATCTGCGTGCGCGTCTCGTCGACAAGGCGGTCGTAGCGCGCGATCTGCACGGCGAGGTCGCGGTTGGCCTTGGCGGTGGCGGAGATCTGGTGCCGCATCCAGACGGTGACCAGCCCGGCGGAGCCGCCGAGGCCGATGGTGACGAGCAGCCAGACCAGCAGGTGGTTGACGAAGGCGGAGGTGTTCTTTCTCACGGCGTAAGATCAGAGGCGGCGCACGGCGCGGAGCTTCGCGGAACGGCTGCGCGGGTTGGCGGCGATCTCATCGTCCGCCGGCGTGATCGGCCGGCGCGTCAGCGGCTCGGCCAGCACGGTGCGCAGGTCCTGCGGCGTGGCGTCGTCCGCGCTCTCCGGCTGCCCGCACATCCGGCGGCAGAACTGCTTCACCGGCCGGTCCTCGAGGGAATGGAAGCTGATGACCGCGAGCACGCCGCCGGGAGCGAGGCGGGCGAAGGCCTCGGGCAGCGCGCGCTCAAGGGCGCCGGTCTCGTCGTTGACCGCCATCCGGATGCCCTGGAAGGAGCGGGTGGCGGGATGAATCCGGGAGGCGTGCCGGACCGGGGCGGGGATGGCGTCCGCGATGAGCGCGGCCAGGGAACCCGTGCGGGCCAGCGCCCCGGAGCCCCGCGCGGCCCGCAGCGCCCGCACGACCCGGCGCCACTGCGGCTCTTCGCCGAGGTCGCGGATCGCCCGCACCAGCATCTCCTCGGTGGCGGTTTCCAGCCAGAGGTTGGCCGGGACGCCGGCGCGCGGGTCCATCCGCATATCGGCCGGCGCGTCCTGCCGGAAGGAAAAGCCGCGCGCGGCGTCATCGAGCTGGAAGGACGAAACGCCGAGGTCGAACAGGATGCCCTGGAATCCGGAGGGCGCGAGTTCCCGCAGCCGGCCGAAGTCCAGGTCGAGCAGCTCAAGGGCGCCCGGGAAGTCGCGGAGCAGGGGTTCGGCGCGTTCCCGCGCGGCGGGATCGCGGTCCAGCGCCACGACGCGGACCCCGGGCGCCGCGGCCAGCAGCGCGCGGGTGTGGCCACCCCCGCCGAAGGTGCAGTCGAGGAAGCGGTCCCCGGGGCGCGGAGCGAGCAGCGCCAGCACCTCGCGCCGCAGGACGGGTTGGTGTCCGGGGGAAGTCACCACGGGGGCAGGTTCAACGGCCGCGGGGGGCATCGGCGCCTCCTCTCCCGCCCGGCGACGGCCGGGCAAGCATCCGCAGCCGCAGGATCGCGCGCCGGCGCGGACGCGCCGGCCCCGGAAGCAACGGGGTCCGCGGGGACGTGGCGGGGCGGGTTGGAAGGGGGCGGCGCATCTCAGATGTCCATCTGGCGCATCAGGTCGCCGAAGTGCTCGCCCGCGGAACGCGCCTCCTCCTGCTGCCAGCGCGTGGGGTGGTAGATGTTGAACTTGGTGAGCGTGCCCACGAGCACCGCCTCGCGCTCGATGCCGGCGTGCCGCAAAAGCTCGGCGGAGAGCCCGATGCGGCCCGCTTTGTCGAAGGAGAAGTCCTGCGTCTGGGAGAAGAACCGTGCGGCGAATGCCTGCGCCTTCGCGTCGCTCATCTTCATGCCGGAGATCTTGGTGTGCAGCACCTCGACCTCCCGCGGCGGCAGCACGGCGATGTAGCCGTCCGGATGGGGCGTGGCGAGGAACCGGTCCTCCGCGGCGTGCGCGTGGCGCCACGCGGACGGCAGCGTCAACCGGCCCTTGTCATCCAAGGAATGCCGGAAGAGCCCGGTATAGAAGGTGTTGACCGCAAGCGCCACGAGAGAGGGAGTAAATGCAAAATCAGGGGAATCGCCCCAATACGCCCCATTTCAACCCACTTCCCCCCACTTTGGTCAAGCCTTTCTCCATCGGAACCCCCGGGAAGTTATTCACTTATCCACAGCCGAATGTGATGCAGGTTAAGTCCGATACCAAAAGCTGCACCCCCACCAGCCCCTAGGGCGCACCTGCGTAGCTCCCTCCTCCTCGGCAATTTGCGAAGACATACCCAGGGATCCCCCCGCCAACCTTACCAATTTCCGGACGCAAAGTTACCCTTTGGGCCCTTCGAGACGGGAAAATGTAGGATTTCGGGTAGTTTGGGGGCTCCGGAACGCTCCATTCAGCCCGACTACCGCCTCGCCCAGGGCGGATACATCGGCCCTGCCGGATTAACCCCAAAAGCCCAAGCTGGCACGAAACTCCGAGCCCCGACCAAGATGGTAAAATGCAACGGCCGGCCGCGATCAGCCCTCACCTCGGCGGTCGGGCGTGGCTGGTGCGGTAGGCGGTCGGCGTCATGCCGGTCCTGTTTTTGAACTGCGCCGCGAAACTGCTCGCATCCACAAAGCCGCAACGCTGGGCGATCTCCGCGGCGCTCAGGGCCGTCTCCTCCAACATTGAGGCGGCAGCAACCACCCGCGTCTTGATGAGAAATTCCTGCGGGGAGGTGCCGAACGCGGAATGAAAGCGCCTCTGAAGTTGGCGGAGTGATTCGCCACACGCCTCCGCGACGCTGGCGATCACCAGCGGCCGGGCGAAATCACGGCGCATCAGATCAACGGCCCGCGACACCGTCTGGAACAGGGGCAGGCGCTTTTCATGGTCTTCGGCTCGGCGCAGTACACCCATGATTCCGACCCGGCGTCCGCGCGCATCGGTCAGCGGAAGCTTGGTCACCACGAACCAGTCGGGCAGCCCCTGCGGATCAAACCAGAGCTCAAGACGTTCGATCATTCTCGCCCGGCCGCTGAGCAACCGGCGGTCGTCCCGCACATAATGATCCGCCATATGGCGGGGATTGATATCGTAGTCGGTCAACCCGAGCATTTCCGTCTCATGGCGCATCCGGTAACGCTCGAGGATTCGGCGGCTGGCGAACATCGTGCGCCCCCGGCGATCCTTGGCGAAAAAGCAGACGTCAGGCAGGTGATCAAACAGCGGCTGAAACGGTGCTACGGCGCCGAGCGTGCCAACCCAATTTCGTCGCTCTTCCTTCAAGCGCAGGATTTCGCTTCGGGAGCGTAGGGGGCGCTGGAGCCGGGGATGTATTGCCGTCGTGTTTCGCATAGGACTTGTCGTAGGACGCTGCGCCCCGGCCTGATATTATCAAGCGGTGAAGCTGGCGCCGCCCCACCCTGCCAAAGCCGACTGCTTCCTCGCCATCGAGATTGGCGGGACGAAGCTACAGGTCGTGGCCGGAACCGCGGGCGGACGGATCGTGGATCGACACCGGTGCACCGTGATCGCGGCCGCCGGGGCCGAGGGAATTCGCGCGGAACTGTCCGCGGCACTGCCGGCACTCATCGCCAAGCACCACCCTCGCGCCATCGGTGTCGGCTACGGTGGTCCGGTCAACTGGCGCACGGGTCGCATCGTGAAGTCGTATCACGTCGCGGGCTGGCAGGGGTTCCCCCTCGGGCAATGGCTGGCGGGGATCTCGCGCCTACCCGTGTTCGTGGAGAATGACGCCAACGTCGCCGCGCTCGGCGAGGC
Organism: Verrucomicrobiota bacterium; assembly: GCA_016871595.1. GTDB lineage: Bacteria > Verrucomicrobiota > Verrucomicrobiia > Opitutales > Opitutaceae > ER46. Next base: position 141 of record VHCY01000045.1, on the reverse strand, counting down.
GCTGCTCGGCGCGGGTCGGGGCTGCAATCCGGTATTCTATGTCACCGTCGGCAGCGGCGTGGGCGGTGGGTTGGTGTGCGACGGGCGCGTCTTCCACGGCTTCACCCCTGGTGAAGCAGAGATTGGGCACCTGTGGCTGGA
>VHCY01000044.1 GCA_016871595.1 Verrucomicrobiota bacterium | reverse complement strand
GAACAGATCGGTCGCGTGCCGGGCATCTGGTCCGATGAGCCCCGCGGCCTGGACCATCGCAACCGCGCCCGCTGGCTCCACAGCGACTTCCGCGCCGTGGCCCTGCCTTTCGTCGCTCCGCTCTACCATCAGATCCTCCTCCAAGCCCGCCTCCTCCCGTGATCACCCGTCTCCTGATGTTTCTCGTTGGTGCCGTCGCCGGGGCGTCCGCCGGTGAACTGCGGCTCTTCCTTGTCGATGAGTCCGGCCAACCGTTCGCCGGCGCCCGCGTGACCGTCGTGTTCACGACCCCGGAGCTCGGGGCCGAGCAGGTGCGCGCTGGGGTGAGTGATCCGGCCGGGACGTTCGTCGCGCGCGGCACCGCCATCGGCCGCGTCCTAGTGCGCGCGGAGGCTCCGGGTCGCTACCCGGTCGATCTGGAACTGCCGCCTGTGGATGAGCCGCGGGAACGTCGCCTCATCCTGCGGGAGGTGCGCCGCCCCATCGCGCTCCACGTCCGGCGTTTCCGGGTCGAGTGGGGGGAAACGGAACCGCCGCCACCCGGCACGGTGGAGGTTCAGACTTACGAGCTGGATCTGGAGCGGGGCGAACCGTTGCCGCCGCGGGGCCGGGGGCAGCGGGCGGATGTCCGCGTGCGCATCGAGCGCCAGTTCGTCGGCTGGAAGTTTCCGCCCGCCGTGATGGCGGAGGTGCGGGCGCCGCAGGGTGGCGTGGCGCTGGGCGAGACCGACGCGCGGTTCCTGCACGGCCGCTGGCAGGCGCGCTTCGAGCTCACGGTGCCCGAGCCCGGGGGCGGATGGGTGGAAGTGAGCCCGGACTACCTCGCCTACAGCGCCCTCCCGATGCCGCACCTCGCCCCCGCGCAGGGTTACGCGCCGGTCCGGGCCTGGGCGTGCCGCACCGGCGAACCTGGCGGGGAGAACCTGCGGAAACCGGAGCGGGGCTACTTCCTGCGGGTGCGTCCCGTCCGGGACGGATCCGGTGCGATCGTCGCGTGGCATCACGCGAAACTCATCGCCGGCCTCCAGCTGGACGCCAGGGGTGAGCTGGGGGTGACGGTGCATTTCAACCCCGTCGCCGGCGACCGGAACCTGGAGTTTGACCCCGCCCGCAACCTCTCGGCCCCGGGGGAACCGGACGACACCACTCGCCAACCGTGAACCTGCGCCACCTGCTTTTCACCCTCGTGCCGGCCCTCTGTGGCGGCGTCCCCGCGATCGTCGCCGGCGTGGAACTGCCCCGCCTCGCACGATCGCCCGAGTCCCGCTGGCAGCGGGAGGATCTGACCCGGACCGCGAATGGCCTCCCGCTCTCCCAGGGCCGGCGCGATGGGGTAGCGTACCTGGATCTGCCCGCAGGGGCCGAGTGGAGCAGGCCGCTGCGGGCCGGGGGCAAGGGGGTGCTGCACGTGGTGCTCGTGGCGCAGGTCTCCGCCGGAACGATCGTCGAGGCCGGTGGAGCGCGGCTGGGATTCATCCCGAGCCCGGCCGAGCGTGCGCTCCAGGTGATGAGCGATGATCCGGTCGCCGGCTGGCGTCCGCTGGGCCTGCATCTGGGCACGGCCCCACACGCGGGCCGCAGTTTGGCAGCGGCCCCCGTGCTCACCTTGCGGCTCGATCCGGCCCGGCGCCGCTGGGATCTCTTCGCCGGCCCGCGGCTGGTGGCCGCGGACCTGCCCGCGGGCCCCGGGGCGGCGGCGTGGATCCGGGTGCGCGCGGGTGGCGAAGGTGCCTGGCTCCAGGAGGTGCTCCAGAGCGATGACCATCCGTGGTGCGAGGATGCGGACCGGGACGGAGTCGACGATGCCTTCGCGGCGACGCGGCGGACCGGTTCGGCAGCCACTCCCCGCGGGGACCTGGTGGCGGCGTGGCGGGAGGAACAGCTCCGGCGCCCGCCGCCGCCCGCCCGGGTCGTGCGCCCCCGCGCGGATCGGCCGGGCTCAGGCCGAAGGCGCCGCCGGCGGAGGATCGGTGCGCACCCGGCTCAACAGCCAGAGACCGCCCCCGAAGAGCAGCAGCAGCGAGAGGATCGAGGCGCGGCTGTCGGTCGCGAGCGCGGTCACCGCCATCAGCGTCGGCCCCAGCACCGCCGCGAACTTCCCCAGCATATTGTAGAAGCCGAAGTACTCGCCCGCGCGCTCGGCCGGGATCAGCCGGGCGAAGTACGAGCGGCTCAGCGACTGCACCCCGCCCTGCACCAGGCCGACGACGCCCGCGAGGATCAGGAACTCCCGCGGCGAATCCATCCGGGCGGCGAAAACGCAGAGCACCGCGTAAACGCCGATGCCAAGGCTGATGCCCGCCTTGGGCCCGATCCGCTCCCCCAGCCGCCCGAACACCACCGCGGCGGGGAACGACACGAATTGCGTGATCACCAGCGCCGTCAGCATCCCGCCCGCGTCGAGGCCGATCGCCCGGCCGTAGGCCACGGCCATCTTGATGACCGTGTTCACCCCGTCGATGTAGAGCAGGTAAGCCCCGAGGAAGGTCAGCAGCCGGCGGTCCCGGCGCAGGTCCGCAAAGGTCACCGCGAGCTGCCGGAAGCCGCGCGTGAGGAGCGGTCCCCCTCCCGCCGCCGGCACCGCCGGGGTTTCCCGGACCCAGAGCAGCGCGGGAATCGTAAACAGCAGCCACCACCCCGCGGTGACTAGGAAGCACGCCTGCACCGCCTCGACCGCCCCGGCGAACCCGAAGCGCGCCGGCGCCTGCACGACCACGGTGCAGCCGACGAACAGCAGTCCCCCGCCGATGTACCCCAGCGCGTAGCCGAACGCCGACACCCGGTCATACCGCTCGGGGCGGGTCACGTCCGTGAGCAGCGCGTCCGTGAACAGCGCGTTGCCCGAGAACCCGATGGCCGCGAGCGCGTAGAGGGCTCCGGCCAGCACGTGTTCGCCCCGGGCCGCCAAGGGCAGCGCGGCCGTCGCCACCGCGCCCAGCAGGGTGAAGCCCGCGAGGAAACGCCGCTTCGCGTTCCCCTGGTCCGCCACCGCCCCGAGGATCGGCGCCAGCAGCGCCACCAGCAGGCCCGAGAGCGCGTTCCAATAACCGAGGTAGGCCGTGGTCCGCTCCGGGCTGAGCCCGTTCCCCGCGCCCCAGAAATCCTGGAAGAGGATCGGGAAGAACGCGGTCATCACCACGACCGCCCAGCCGGAGTTGGCCCAGTCGATCAGGGCCCAGGACCAGAGGCTGCGGCGTTCGGGGTTCATCCGGGAGGCAGTACCGCGCGCCGGGCCTCAGCGCAGGTGGCGGCCAAGGAACTCCAGCAGCACCGGGCGCAGGTCGCGCTCCAAGGGCTTCCGCTGCCAGGTCTCGAGGTCGAACGTGTGCCCCGCCCGCTCCAGCAGTACGAGTTCGTGCCGGGCGCCGCGTTCCCGCGCCACCCGGTCCAGTTCCTCGGCCTGCAGGTAATCCACGGTGGCGTCGCGCCGCCCGTGCAGGGTCAGCAGCGGGACGCTGGCGGGCGAGAGGTGGTTCACCGGCGAGGCGAGGCGGAAAACCGGATCCGCGGCGTCCCGCGCGGAGTACACCCGCAGGTGGGCGCCCTCGGGGGGCCGGATCTCTCCGGGGGTTCCGTCGGCCGCGACCTGCCGGCGCGTCAGGATGTTGGTGATGCCGTAAAGGTTCACCCCGCATCGGACTGCGCTGGAAACCCCCGGATAAGGCGTCGCGCCACCCTCGGGCTCGAGCCCCGGCTGGCCCGCGGTCAGCGCGACCATCAGCGCCAGATGGCCGCCGGCCGAACCGCCGCCCACCGCGATCCGCGCGGGGTCGATCCGGTAGCGGGCCGCCTGCGCCCGGAGGAAGCGGACCGCGTTCTTGCAGTCGAACAGCAGGGTGGGCCACGCGCCATCGCCCAGCCGGTAGTCCACGCTTACCGCCACGTAGCCGGCCCGGGCGAGGGTGCCGCAGACGTTGGCGGCGCGGGCCTCGTTCTTGGTCCCGCCCGTCCATCCGCCCCCGTGGATCCACACGAAGCCGGGGCGCAGCTCCGTGCCGTCGGTGGCCGGGAGGTAGACATCGAGCTTCTCCGCCCGGTCCGGGGCGAGGAAGGCGACGTCCTTCTCCACCGTGAAACCGGGATCCGCGGCGTGGCAGGAAACGATCGCCAGCAGGAGCGCGAACAGGGCCGGGAGGGTGGGGCGCATAGGGGGCTGATGCCGGGGCGGCGGGGGCGCGTCAACGTCCCGGCGCCCGCCGGCTCACCAGGCGCAGAGGCCGTCCACGTGCCGGGCCGAGCCGTCCCGCGCCCACCCGTCGAGCTGCGCCTGGTCCTTCAGCTGCTGGCCCCGCGCGCGGGGGACGGCCGCGAAGACGCTGGGGCACTCCGCCACCGCGGTCATATCGCCCCAGAGTTTCTCGAACTGGGCGACGGGGAAGACGTCCTCCTGCCCGTGACCCCAGCGGCGCTTCACTTCCTTGAGGGTGACGTAGGTGGGCACGCGGGCGGCGAGCGCGCGCACGGCGGCGGCGGTGCGGACGGGATCGGCGGCCTCGGCGCGGGTGAGCCCGAACAAGTCCAGCAGGCGGTCGATGTCCACCCAGCAGGTGTTGGTGCTGTAGTAGGTGAGGGCGAACTCGTCCTCCTCGCGGGGCAGCGCGAGGCCCTCGACCAGCCGCAGGCGGCCGTCGACGCGGGCGAGGCCGCCGCCGTGGTCCTCGAGGCGGCGCGGGATGACCTCCCACCCGAGGGTCGCGCCGGAGCGCCGGAACCAGCCGAGCAGCGCGGGATCGAGGGTCGCGCCCAGCGTATCGATGTTGTGCACGAGCAGCGTGCGCAGCGCCGGGCGCTCCGCGAGGAGGCGGGCGAGGGTGCCGTTCTTGAGCAGGTTGGGCAGCTCGAACCAGTGGCCGACCGGGTGCAGGCACTGGGCGGGCAGGTTGTCGGTGTAGTCCGCCCCTTCCCCGGCCGCGCGGGCCCACTGGACGAGCGCCGCGCGGACGCTGCCCCGCAGCTTCTCCTTCTGCTCGTCGAGCCGCTGCTGGGCGGTCTCCTGCCAGGCGAAGTGCAGGTCCCGCTCCATCGGTACCAGCCGGAGCCCGATCGAACGGCCCGGGGAGAGCAGCGCGTCGGTGCCCGGCACCGGGCCGAGGCCCGCGAGGTGCCCCGCGAGGGCCGCGTGGGTCAGGTGCGAGGTGGTGAAGACGTGGGGGATCGTGGTGCCGTGCTCGGCCGCGGTGCGCCGCGACTTCGCGAGGTGCACCTCGGCGAAACTGCGGTGCCGCCCCGCGAACTTGGCGAACGGGTGCAGCGCCTTGGCGACGCCCGCCCCCTGCGTCCACCGGCTGCCCACGCCCGCCGCGTAGGTGACCACCGCGGCCTCGCCGCGCCGCAGGGCGGCGGCGCCCTCGGCCCGCAGCTCGGCGGAGGCGTTCTCGGCCGCGAAAAGGTCGCCCGGGGCGACGTCCTCGATCCGGGTGCTCGGCGGCAGCCGGTTGCGGGCGAGCCCGATGCGCCCGGCGCGCAGGTCGGTGCGGATCTGCTCGTGCTGGTCCCGGTCGAAGCCGTTGCCGTCCAGGAGGCGGTCGAGCAGGCCGGCATCGCCCTCGGCGCCGGCGGTGCCGGGCAGGAGGCGGTCGAGCAGGCTGGGGAGCAGCGCGGCGAACTCGCCTCCCTGCCGCGCGGCGCGGGTGAACTGCTGCAGGTCGGCGCGCTCGCGGGGGCTGAGGTCGCGGGCCTGGCGGCGCAGCCAGCCGGGGACCGCCTGCTGGTAGAAGGCCGGTGGCAGCAGCGCCGCCGCCCCGTCGAGCCGCGCGGCGACCGAGCCCTCCTCGTTGAGGGCGAAATCGTAGACCACCGGATCCATCGCGAAGGGCAGGGCGGGCTCCAACTCCCGCTTCGTCGCCAGCAGGATCGCGAGCAGCCGCTCCTGCGCCTCCGCCCGCCGCGCCGGGGCGAAGATGAAGCCCATCCCGCCGCCGGACATCCCGCCCAGCATCCAGAAGCCCCAGAAATCGTCCCCGAACGCCGCGCGCGTCCGCTCGATCACCAGCTCCGTGTAGCGGTTGCTCACCCACGGGATGATGGTCTGCAGCGGGCCGAAGAAGTTCGCGGTCAGCGCCCGGCCCAGGCCGCGGATGTCCCCGGCCGCCAGCAGCCCGAGGATCTCATCGAGGGTCGCGATCGCCCGGCCCCGCGCCACCCACTCCTCCGCGCTGCGCAGGAGGTACTTCTCGGTCGCCATCTCGAGGATGGGGCCGACGTTCTGCGCCATCCCGCCGTGCACGAGCACGAGCGAGTCCTGCAGGGCCCGCCGCGCCGCCGCCGGCACCCGGTCGGGCCCGAGCAGGGTGTGGCGGGGCAGCAGGCACCCGCGGCTGATCCCGTGCTCGGGGTCCCCGGGCCGCGCCGGCGCGCCCTCGATCAGCTTGATGCCCGGCCACAACCCGCCCGAATCCTGCCAGCCGCCCCCGGACCCGCCCAGCCACTCCCCCAAAATCGCGCGCGCCGCGACGATGCGGCGGTCCGCCTCCGCCAGCGGCCCCTCGAGGGCCCCGATCTGGCCGGTCGCCCGCATACAGACGCCGATCAGGGCGCCGAGCAGGTTGGTCGACACGGCGAGGCGGGAACCCTTGGGGATCCGGTTGACGCTGCTCACCAGCTCGCAGCCCCGGCCCGGGCCAAACACGGCGCCCAGGAGCGCCCCGAGCTCCGCGCCCGATCGCTCGATGCCCGGCGGCACGATGCCCGCCGCGATCACGGCCGCCTTCAGCAGCCCGAGGTGGTCCCGGCCGAAGTCGAACACGTCATCCAGCGTCGTCAGGCAGGCCGAGGCCTCGAGGTCGACGCTCGCGAGCCGGATCACGGGCTCGTCGATCACCCGGAAGTAGGCCTCGATCGGCGGGCGCGGGCCCGCGTCCCGCCCGTGGACGCCGAGGTCGACCGAGAGGTTCAGCACCCGGGCGCCCTCCGGGAAATCCATCCCGAGGAAGAAGATGTCGCTCCAGCCGCAGTGGGTAAGGTCCATCCGCACCGGCGTCCGCTCGCGCAGGAGCGGGTGGGGGCCGGTCCCGCCGGGGGCGAGCAGGTCGCCCCGCACGCGCAGGGGCTGGTCGAGGGGGTGGCCGAGGCGGAACATCCACGCGTTGCCCTGGGTCGCGCGCACGGTGCGGCGCACCTGGTCGGCGAGGGTCTGGAAGGCGAGGGCGTGGTGGGCGGCCGCGAGCGCGCTACACAGCGTCTCGCTCGGCCCGTGCGTCTCCTGCGCGCGGCGGAAGGTGGTGATCGCCTCCTCGAAACGGCGCTCGAGCAGGTGCCGGAACCCGTCGGGCGGCACGCGGCCGAGCCGGTTCAACCCGGGCTGCGCCGGCAGGTGGTAGCGGTGCAGGGAGGCGAGGAACAGGAGGGCGCGGACCCGCCGGTAGAGGTTGTCCTCGCGCCGCCGGTAGGCGTCGAGTCTCTCCCCCGCCGCGAGCAGGGCGGGGAGGTCGCGCCCGGCGCACCAGGCCTCCAGGGCCTGGTCCCGGGTGGCGGCGGCCGGAGAGGTGATGAGTTCGAGGACGCTCATCTCCGGGGCTTAGTCGGCGCGGGCGGCCACGAGCTCGAGGAGCTGGGTCAGGACGCGGTCCCGGTCGCGGCCGGAGAGGGAGAGGGCGAGCTGCGCGTAGAGCAGGCCGTAGGGCGCGCCGATGTCGAAACGGCGCCCGGCCACGCTGAAGGCGAGGTAACGGCGCCGGGCGGCGAGGGCGTGCAGCGCCGGCGACAGGCCCAGCGGGCGGCCGGGTTCGCGCGCCGCCTGCTCCTCCAGCAGCGGGAAGAGCTCCGGCGGCAGCACGTGCAGCCCGAAGAAGCACAGGTAGAAGCCGGCCCGCAGGCCTGGGACGATCAGCTGCTGCTCCGCCACCGTCGGCGTCGGCTTCTCCAGCACGGTCTCGACCTGGTAGAGCGGCCGCTCCCCGCCGACGAGGCGCCCGCCCACGGCGCCGAACGCCGTCAGCTGGCTCTCGCGCGTGGCTTGCACCGCGGAGACCGAAGCCTGCTCCGCCACCGCCACGTCGATAAGCTGCCGCGCGCAGCCGGTCGTCGCGTGCGCCACGTGGAGGTGGTCGCCCACCAGGTGAAGGAAGCTCTCCTCGCCGACAAAGGTCCGGCCGCAGAGGATGGCGTGGCCGTAGCCGCGCGGCTCCGCCTGCGGGAGGAAGCGGACGCGCCCGCGGAGGCGGCCGCAGGCCTCGCCGTAGCGCGCCTCGTCGCCGGGGCACACGACCACCCCGAATTCCTCGATCCCGGCGGCCTCGGCCTCCTCGAGCACGACCTGCAGGGCGGACTTCGGCTCGCCCGCCGGGTCGATGAGCGTCTGCAGGGGCAGCGTGCGCTGGCGCGGGTTGGCGGCGGTGACCAGGGCTTTGCGGATCTTCATCGGGGGCGGGTGAGGGCGGCGGCACGCTGCGCCCGCGCGGCGCGGCCCTCAAGCCGGAAGGAGGCGTCCCGCCGCCGCCGCCCGCGGCGAGATTCCCCGCCGCGCGGATTGACCGGCCCGCCAATTCCGTTACGCCTATTTCCCTTATGCCCGCGAAGTCTGCCCGCCGCCGTCCCGTCCCGTCGCACCCCCTGGTGCTCCCGGGCACGGTGTACATCACCCGGCAGGTGCACTTCAACTCGGCCCACCGGCTCTTCAACCCGGGCAAGAGCCTCGCGTGGAACCGCCGCCAGTACGGCCTCTGCACCAACCCGCACTGGCACGGCCACAACTACGTCCTCGAGGTCACCGTCGCCGGCGAGCCGCACCCGGAGACCGGTTACATCATCGACCTCTCGGAGCTCAAGCGGATCGTCCACGAGGCCGTGGTCGACAAGTGCGACCACCGGAACCTCAACGACGAGGTGGATTTCCTCCGCGGGACGATCCCCTCCACCGAGAACCTGGTCATCGCGTTCTGGCGCGAGATCGAGCCGCACCTCCCGCGCGGGGCCCGCCTTTACCGGGTCCGTCTGTACGAGACGCCCCGCAACTTCGCCGACTTCTACGGCCCGAACCCGCCCCCCTGATCCGGGGCCCGGCCCGTGCGCGGCGGTTATCGTCCCCCCGCCGCCCGAGCCTCCTCCCACCAAAAACGAGATGAAGCAGAAACCGATGTACCTCCACGAGACGGCCGGCGGCGTGCCGCCGCTCGTCGGCCGCCGCTTCGATGCCGGGTTCAAGCCCGGCGCCGGCTACGTGGACACCCTGCCTGATATGATGGAGGCGGTGAACGCCGCCGAGGGCGCGCGCGTCCCGATCCAGCAGGTCGGCTGCGCGAACTTCCGCCTGCCGCTGCGCTTCCGCACCGCCGCCGGCCGCGAGATCGTCCTCGAGACCGCCGTCACCGGCACCGTCTCGCTGCAGGCCGGGCTCAAGGGCATCAATATGGGCCGGATCATGCGCTCGTTCTACGAGCACGAGGACGAGGTCTTCACCTTCGAGACCCTCCGCCGGCTCCTGCGCAAGTACCAGCGCAAGATTGACGCCTTCCACGCCCGCATCCGCCTCTCGTTCTCCTACCCGATCCGCCAGCCGAGCCTGCGCAGCGGGCTCTTGGGGTGGCAGTACTACCGGGTCGCCTTCGAGGGCACGATGGACCGCTCCGGCGCCTTCCGTCGCGTGATCGAGTTCGACTTCGTCTACTCCTCCACCTGCCCCTGCAGCGCCGAGCTCGCCGAGCACGCCCGCCAGACGCGCGGCGCCTACGCCACGCCCCACGCCCAGCGCTCCAAGGCCCGTGTCCGCGTCGCCCTCGCCCCCGGCCGCGCCCTCCCCATCGAGGACCTGCAGGCCCACTGCCTCCGCGCCCTCCGCACCGAGACCCAGGTGATGGTCAAGCGCGAGGACGAGCAGGCCTTCGCCGAGCTCAACGGCGCCCACATCAAGTTCGTCGAGGACGCCGCGCGCCTCCTCTACCGGGAACTGGCCACGGACGCCCGCATCGCCGACTTCGAGGTCGCCTGCTCCCACCTCGAGTCGCTCCACTCCCACGACGCCGTCAGCGTCATCTGCAAGGGCGTGAAGGGCGGCTTCACCGGCGACTTCATGGACTTCGGGTCGCTGCTCTGCTGAGGAACCCCGCCGTGCCGCCGCCCCGTCCCGCGTCCCGCCCCCGCGGCCCCGTGGTGCTCATCACCGGGGCCTCCCAGGGCATCGGCGCCGCCCTCGCCCGCACCTTCGCCCGCGAGGTCCCCGGGGTCCGGCTCGCCCTCGTCGCCCGTTCCGCCGGCCGCCTCGCCACCGTGGCCGCCGCCTGCCGCCGCCTCGGGGCCGCCGCCGCGGAGGGGTTTCCCGCCGACGTGGCGGATGCCGCCGCGGTCGAGGCCCTCGCCGCCACCGTCGCGCGCCGCTTCGGCCCGGTGGAGGTCCTCGTCAACAACGCGGGCGTCTTCCGCGCCGCCCCGTTCCTCGGCACGAGCGTGGCGGAATTCGACGCCCTGATCGCCGCGAACCTCCGCAGCGCCTTCCTCGTCTCCCGCGCCTTCGTGCCCGCGATGCTCCGCCGCCGCCGCGGCGACGTGTTCTTCCTGAGTTCGATCGCCGGCCTCGGGCCCTACCCGGGCGGCACCGCCTACGGCGCGGCCAAGGCGGGCGTCACCAGCCTCGCCCGCGTCCTCCGCGCCGAGACCCGCGGGCGCGGCCTCCGCGTGTGCTGCGTCCACCCGGGCGCCACCTGGACGCCCTCCTGGGCCGGCAGCGGCGTCCCCCCCGCGCGGATGATGCCCGCCGAGGACATCGCCCGCGCGATCGTCGACGCCCACCGCCTCTCCCGCCGCACCGTGCTCGAGGAACTCATCCTGCGCCCCGCCGGGGGCGACCTGTGACCGCGGCCGCGCCCGGCGGGGCCCGCTCCCCCCTTGCCTCGCCCGCCCGGCCCTGCTTGCGTCCCCCGCCCGTCCGATGACCGACGACGTTGAAGCCGCCCCGTCCGCGCCCGCCGCGGCCCGCCACCTCGCGCCGGGCGACGTGGGCCTCGTGGCGCCCCGCGATTTCGGGCACGCGGCCCCCTTCACGTTCCGGGGCGGGCAGGTGCTGCCGGGCTTCAGCCTCCGCTACGAGACCTACGGGGAGCTGAACGCGGCGCGCGACAACGCGATCGTCATCTGTCACGCGCTCAGCGGCGACCACCACTGCGCCGGCTGGCACTCGCCCTCCGACCGCAAGCCGGGTTGGTGGAACAACCTGATCGGGCCGGGCAAGGCAGTCGACACCCGCCGTTTCTTCGTGGTTTGCGCCAATGTCCTAGGCGGCTGCCAGGGATCCACCGGCCCGTCCTCGCCCGACGCCGCCACCGGCCGGCCCTACGGCGCCGCCTTTCCGCCGGTCACCATCCCTGATATGGTGCGCGCCCAGCGGTTGCTGCTCGACCACCTCGGGGTCGCCGTGGTGCACGCGGTGATCGGCGGCTCGATGGGCGGGATGCTCGCGCTTCAGTTCGCGATCGAGTACCCGCGGCTGGTGCGGCGCGTGCTCGCGATGGCCACCACCGGCCGGGAGAGCGCCCAGGCCATCGCCTTCAACGAGGTCGGGCGGCAGGCCATCATGCAGGACCCGGCCTGGAACCGCGGCGACTACGCCCTCGGCGAGGGCCCCCGCGTGGGCCTGGCGATTGCCCGGATGATGGCCCACATCACCTACCTTTCCGACGCGTCGATGGACCGGAAGTTCGGCCGGCGGAAGCGCCGCGCCGCCGAGACGGAGGCCTCCGCGTTTGACGTCCAGTTCGAGGTCGAGGGCTATCTCCGGCACCAGGGCCAGAGCTTCATCAACCGGTTCGACGCCAACACCTACCTCTACATCACCCGCGCCCTCGACCAGTTCGACCTCGAGGAGGCGGCCGGCTCCCTCGAGGTGGCCTTCGCCCCGGTCGAGGCCGAGACGCTCATCGTCGGCTTCACCAGCGACTGGCTCTTCCCGCCCGAGCAGAACCGGGCCCTCGCCCTCGCGCTGCTCCGCGCCGGCAAGCGCGCCAGTTACGCCGAGCTCGCCACCGACCTCGGCCACGACTCCTTCCTCCTCGAATCCGAGGAACTCTACGCCCTCGTCCGCGGCTTCCTCGACCGCCCCGCCACGCCCGCCCCCTGAACGCCCCCGCCAGATGGAAAAGCGCACCGTCGATATGCAGATCATCGGGGACTGGGTGGAGCCGGGCACCCGCGTGCTCGACCTCGGCTGCGGCCCGGGCGACCTGCTCGCCTACCTGATGCAGACCAAGGGCGTCGCCGCCGTCGGCGTGGACCTCGAGTTCAGCCGCATCGCCGCCTGCGTGCGCCGCGGGGTGTCCGCCTACCAGGGCGATATGACCACCCTGATGCGCGCGTTCCCCGAGCGGCACTTCGACCGCGTCATCTGCTCGCGCACGGTGCAGGAGCTGGCGGAGCCCAAGGCGGTCATCCTCGAGGCGCTCCGCGTCGGCCGCGCGCTCACGGTGGGCTTCGTCAACCACGGCTTCTGGAAGAACCGCGTCGCGATGCTCCTCGGCGGCCGCAAGGTGCGCAACGAGGTTTACACCACCGCCTGGTTCGAGAGCCGCCCGGCCAACCCGGTGACGATCGCGGATTTCGAGGACTTCTGCGCCGCCCACGGCATCCGCGTCGCCCACCGCGTCCACCTCGCCGGGAACTGGCGCGACCCCTGTACGCTGCTGCCCAACCTGCTCGCCGGGTACGCCCTGTACGACCTGACGCGCGCCTGAGCCGCCCGGGCGCCGCGCGCAAAAGCTGTTTGCACCCCGCCGGGCTTTGGTGCGTCCTGCCGTCGTATGCTGACCCGCGTCCTGCCCCTCCTCGCGTTGGCCACCCTGCTCGCCGCCCCGGCGCGCGCCGCCAGCGATGTCCAGATCACCGCCGCCGATGACCGCCTGAAGGTCACCGTCGCCGGCAAACCGTTCACCGAATACATCTTCAAGGGGATGCCCCGTCCGATCCTCTACCCGGTGCTCGCCGCGGACGGCACCGAGATGACCCGCCACTACCCGATGCGCAAGGGCGTGGCCGGGGAGGTCGAGGACCACCCGCACCACCGCTCCCTGTGGTTCACCCACGGCGACGTCAACGGCATCGATTTCTGGGCCGAGAACTCCGACAAGAAGGGCCGCATCGTGAACCAGTCCGTCAGCCACGCGGTGGCCGACGGCGCCGCGCGCATCACTTCCCGCAACCGCTGGGTCGGGCCGGACGGCGCGGTCCACCTCGAGGACGAGACGGTCATCCGCCTGCACGGCACCGCGGACGCCCGGTTCATTGATTACGAGGTCACCCTGAAGGCCCCGGCGGGCAAGCCGGCGGTGCTGGGGGACACCAAGGAGGGTTCGATGGCCATCCGCCTGCCGCTCTGGATGACCCCGACGCACAGCCAGGGCCGGGGCAAGAAGCACGAGGGCAAGGGGACGATCGTGAACGCCGAGGGCCTGCGCAATGACGCCACCTGGGGCAAGCGCTCGACCTGGGTCGACTACCACGCGCCGCGCGACGGCAAGGTCTACGGGGTGGCGATGTTCGACCATCCCGCGAACCCGCGCCACCCGACCTGGTGGCACGTGCGGACCTACGCGCTCTTCGCCGCGAATCCCTTCGGCAAGCACGACTTCGAGAACCTGAAGGACCAGCCGAAGGCGGGCGAGATGGTGATCCCCGCCGGGGGCAGCGTGACCTTCCGCTGGCGCTTCTACTTCCACTTCGGCGACGAGCGCGCCGCGCGGGTCGCCGAGCAGTACCAGGCCTACGCGGCGCGCCGCTGACCGGGGCCGCCGTGCGCCGCGCGCCGCTGCTCCTGCTGCTGCTGCTGGCACGGCTGGCGGCCCAGGGCGACGAGGCGGTGGCGCTCCCGCCGTTCCTCGTCGAGGCCCAGGTCAAGGGCCGCCCGTGGCGCCACGGCGAGGCGATGGGCTACGAGATCCTCTCGCGCTGCCCCGACGGCACCACGCGGCGCGTGGTCGAGGCCCACCACCGCCTGCACGAGCTGCTCGGCGAGGTGCTGCCGCCCGCCCTGCGCTGGCACTCGTCCGTCCCGCGCAGCCTCATCCTCTTCGACGAGGAACTGCAGCCCGCTTCCTCTCAGGAGGTGGTGCGCCGCCTGCTCCAGCCCGGGCTGGCCGGCGTCCCCGACGATCCGCCCGCGCCGGGACCCCGCGGGATCCGCCTCCCGGAACCCGGGCGCCGCTACAACTTCCTGCCTAACCTCCGCCTCTGGGACCGCGACGCGATGGCGGTCTTTATGATCGTCCGGCGGGATGACTTCGAGGCCGACCGGCTCTCGCTCACGCTGGACTACGTGCGGTTCCTCGTGACCCAGCGGGTGCCGGCGCTGCCGGGCTGGTTCGTCGCCGGCTTCCTCACGCTCTACCAACGGGTGGCCTTCGAGGACGGCGAGCTGGTGTTCCCCGCGTTGGACTGGCCCTTTCCGCCCGCAGCTGAGGGCGCGCCCGCCGTGGCGGCGATCGAGGACCTCGTGCTGCCGCGGCTGCCGCCCACGGCCGACCCCGCGTCCGCCGCCGCGCGCCGCCGCTGGCTGGCCGAGGCGGCGCTGTTCGTGCGCTGGGGCCTCGAGGCGGACCGCGGCTCGCACCGCGCGGGGCTGTGGCGGTTGGTCGAGCGCGGCGCCGTCGAGGGTTACTCGGCGGAACTCTTCCGCGAGTGCCTCGGCCTCGAGCCGGCCCAGGCCCGCGAAAAGCTGGCCGCCTATCTCCCCCGGGCGATCTCGCAACCGGCCCGCTTCGCCCCGCCGCGGCGCGCGCGGCTGCCCGCCTTCCCGCTCACCGAGGCGTCCGAGCTCGACGTCGCCCGCCTCAAGGGCGACTGGGAACGCCTAGAGGTCCCCTACGTCCGCGAGATCTCCCCGACGCTCGCCCCCCGCTACCTCGAGCAGGCGCGCCGCACCCTGCGCCGGGCCTACGACCGGGGCGTGCGCGACGCGCGGCTGCTCGAGGTGATGGCGCTCTGCGAGCTCGACGCCGGCGCGGAGGAGGCGGGCGCCGAACTGCTGGAATCGGCCGCGGCCCTCGGGCGCCTGCGACCCCGCGCCGCGGCGGAACTCGGTCGGGTGCGGCTCGCGGCGCGGCGGGCGGAGGCCGAGGGCGGCAAGCTGGACGCGGACCGCCTCGCCACCGTCCTCGAGCCGCTGTTCGCGGCGCGGTCCCTCGCGCCCCCGCTGGTCGAGGTCTACGAGCGCATCGGCGAAGCGTGGGCCGCCGCGGCGGTGCGCCCCACGCGCGGGCACCTTGCGGTGCTGCTGGAGGGCGTGCGGCTGTTCCCGCGCCAGACCGCGCTGGTCCTGCGCGCGGCGGAGCTGCACCTCGAGCACGGGTACGCGGAGGAGGGCGCGTCGCTGCTCGATACGGCCGAACGGGTGGTGGACGACCCGGCGGCGCGCGCCCGGATCGCCGCGTTGCGGGCCGGACTGCCGCCGGCGCGGTGAGCGCGGCCGCGCACCGCGGGGTTCAGGGCGTGTGGCGTTTCGCCTTCGAGCGGCCGCCCCGCCAGATGTCGTACTGCGGGTCCGCGTGCTGCAGGAAAAACGCGTCGAGCCGCGCGGCGAGTTCCGCCCGGCGCGATTCGGTGCCCGGCTGGCCGAACAGGTTGAAGCGCTCGCGCGGGTCCCGCCGCATATCGTACAGCTCGTGCGGCCCGTCCGGGTGGCGCGCGACATACTTCCAGTCGTCCGTGCGGATCGCGCGGGTGGTCTCCATTTCGTAGAAGACCACGGGTTCCCAAGCGGGCCGGCCGCCGGTGAGCGCCGCGGAGAAGTCGCGGCCGGGCGAGCGCGGCGCGGCGGGCATCCGGTCCCCGAGCCCGAGGTGGGCGAGGACCGTCGGCAGGAAGTCGTAGTTGCTCACCAGCAGGTCGCTGGTCTGGCCGGCGGGGATGCGGCCCGGGTGGCGGAAGATCAGCGGCACCTGCATCATCAGCTCGTGCGCGCCGATCGGGCGGAAGTGGTCGCCCATCCCCCACATCCCGTTCTGCCCGCCCATCCAGCCCTGGTCCGAGGTGTAAACCACGAGGGTGTCGTCGCCCAGCCCGAGCCGCTCGAGGCCGGCGAGCACCTCGCCCACGCCGTCGTCGACCCCGCTGACCTCGGCGGCGGTGCGCTCCATCGCGTTCTGGCGGTTGTGGAAGGCCTTGTTCGCGTGCTGCCACGGGTGCATCGCGTCGACCGGGAAGCTCTGGAAAGGGTGCCCGCGGTAGGCGGCGGCGTGGCGGTTGCGCGGCGGGTTGTTCATCAGCCCGCCGAGGACGTAGGGGCCGTTGTAGGCGAGGAAGAGGAAGAATGGCCGCGCGCGGTTCCGCTCGATGAAGCGCAGGGCGCGGTCGGTCCAGAGGTCCGTCGTGTAGCCCGCCTCGCGCCGCACCTTCCCGTCCTCGATCACGTCCTGGTCGTAGAATTCGCGCGTGTGGCCGTCGGGCTTGGTCACCCAGTAGTCGAAGCCTTCGGAGGGGGTGAGGTTGGCGCCGAGGTGCCACTTGCCGCTGAGGCCGCAGGCGTAGCCGGCGTCACGGAGGATCTCCCCGAGGGAGGTGAACTCGCGCAGCGTGTTGTAGGCCTCCGGGCCCATCATAAAGCGCGGGTCGAGGAACGAGTGCACGCCGTGCTGCGAGGGCAGGAGCCCGGTGAGCAGGGTCGCGCGCGTGGGCGAGCAGACGGGATTGCTGGCGAGCGCGCGGGTGAAGCGGATGCCCTCGCCGGCGAGGCGGTCGACGTGCGGGGTGCGGATGTCGGGGTTGCCGTAGCAGCCGAGGGTCCACGCCCCCTGGTTGTCGGTCAGGATGAGGACGAGGTTGGGCGGGCGGGCGGCGCGGGGCGCGGCGGCCGCGAGGGCGGGCGCGAGCAGCAGCGCGGCGAGGAGGGCGCGGGCGGGGCGGGGGAGGGGCACGGGTGGGGCATAGCGCGCGTCCGCGGCCCTTGCCAAGCCCGCGCGCTCAGGCCGGATCCCACGGCGGCAGAAAATCCCAGCGCTGCGCGGAGAACAGCCCGCGGTCGCTCAACTTGAGGTCGGGGATGACCAGCAGCGCCAGAAACGAGAGCGTCATAAAGGGCGCGTCGAGGCGCGAGCCGAGCGCCTTGGCGCGACGGTCGAGCTCCGCGTAACGCCGCGCGACCTCGGCGCCGGGGCGGTCCGACATCAGGCCCGCGATCGGCAGCGGCAGGTCCGCGGCGCGGCCGCCCCCGACCACCGCGAGGCCGCCCCGCCGCGCGATCACGCGGTTCACGGCCGCGGTCAGCGCCGCGTCGTCCGCGCCCACCGCCACGAGGTTGTGCGAGTCGTGCGCGACCGAGGAGGCAATGGCCCCGGCGCGCAGCCCAAAGCCCCGCACGAACGCCACCGCGACCGGCG
This sequence comes from Verrucomicrobiota bacterium, assembly GCA_016871595.1. Taxonomy (GTDB): domain Bacteria; phylum Verrucomicrobiota; class Verrucomicrobiia; order Opitutales; family Opitutaceae; genus ER46. The sequence continues at coordinate 800 of VHCY01000044.1, read as the reverse complement.
CCCGCCGCGCGTAGCGGTTCACCACCACCAGCTTCAGCACGTCGCGCGCGGGATCCGCCACCACCCGTCCACCCTCGACCCGCGCGCGCGCCCGCGTGTGGCGGGTGACGAGCTGGCCGTTCAGGGCCGTGATCACGTGGAGCCGGGGCGCGTGGCCCGGGGGCGCGGCGACCGCGAAATCCTCCGGCCGCCGCGGCTCCGCCCGGAAGCGGTTGGGCGTCGCGCTGCGTTGCCGGGGCAGGCGCGTCCGGCCCCCGGCCGCGACAAGCTCGCCGCCGAGGTAGGTGCGCAGCACGCGGAAACGGCGCCAGCCATCGACCACGATGAAGTCGGCCCGGTCGCCCGGCCGGAGCAGCCCGACGTCGAGGCCGTAGTGCTCAACCGGGTTGACGCACGCGCAGCGGAGGACCTCGAGGCGATCGGCACCGGTGGCGAGCGCGCGCCGCACGTGGCGGTCGAGGTGACCCCCGACAAGGAGGTCCGGGTGGAGGTCGTCGCAGCAGAACATCACCCGGTCCGCGTGGCGGCGGAGCAGCGGCGCGAGGGCGGCGAAGTTGCGGGCCGCCGAGCCCTCCCGGATCAGGATCCGCAGGCCGGCCGCGAGCTTGTCCCGCGCCTCCGCGAGCGTGAAACATTCGTGGTCCGTGCCGGGCCCGGCGGCGGCGTAGGCGGCGGCCTGGGCGCCCCGCAGGCCGGGGGCGTGGCCGTCGACCGGCTTCCCGAGGCGGCGGGCGGCCGCGATCATCGCGCGCAGGGCGGGGTCGCCGGCGAGCAGCCCGGGGAAGTTCATCACCTCGCTC
>VHCY01000043.1 GCA_016871595.1 Verrucomicrobiota bacterium | reverse complement strand
GAACTTGTGCTGGTGGCACTGGGCGCAGTGCACCGTGGCGCTCGCGAAGGTGCCGATCGCGTTGGCGACCATATTGTCGCGGTCGAGGTGGCGGGCCAGCTTGCCGTCGATCTTCGTCTCCGGGACCTCGGCGTGCCCGATGAAATCCCAGGGGCCGGCGGCGATGAAGCCGAGCGCCTCAACGGCCTCGGGCGAGTCGGGGAAGAGCACGTCCCCCGCGATCTGCTCCTGCACGAACCGCGCGTAGGGTTTGTCCGTGTTGAAGGCGCGGATGACGTAGTCGCGGTAGGGCCAGGCGTTGGTCCGGGGCTTGTCCTTATCGTAGCCGTGGGTGTCCCCGTAGTGCACGACGTCGAGCCAGTGGCGGGCCCAGCGTTCGCCGTGGCGCGGGGACGCGAGCAACCGATCCACGAGGCGCGCGTAGGCGTCCGGGGCGGGATCCGCCACGAAGGCGGCGATCTCCTCGGGGGAAGGAGGGAGGCCGGTGAGGTCGAAGGAGAGGCGGCGGATCAGCGTGCGGGGATCGGCCGGGGCCGAGGGCGGTAGCCCGGCGGCGGCGAGGCGGGCGCGGATGAACGCGTCGACCGGGTGCGGGGCCCCGGGCGGCGGGGTGACGCGCGCGACGGGCTTGAGCGACCACCAGTCGAGCGGATCGGCGACAGTCGCGCTGGCGTGGTCGGGCCAGGGTGCGCCGGCGTCGATCCAGGCGCGCAGGAGGGCCACCTCGGCGGGGGCGAGCGGCGGTTCGCCGGCGGGCGGCATCCGCAGGTCGGGGTCGGCGCCGCTCACGTAGCGGAAGAGGGGGCTGCCCGTGGCGTTGCCGGGGAGGAGATTCGGGGCGGAGCCCTCGCCGCCGGTGAGCGCGATGGCCTTCACGTCGACGCGGTAGCCGCCCTTCTGCTTTTCCGGCCCGTGGCACTTGAGGCAATGCGCGGCGAGCACCGGCTGGACCTCGCGTTCGAAATCCGGGGCCGCGACCGCGGTCAGCGCGCCTGCCAGCGCAGCGGCGAGCCAGCGCGGGCCGCGCGGGGAGGAACGGGTGACGGGGGCGGTTCGGGACGACACGGGCGGCGCGGCCGGAACCGTGTCCGCGGCCGCGCGGCGGAGGCAACCCTTTCCCGCCCGGCGGAACCGGGCATCAAGGGTTTGGCTGGTGGGGGCGCGGTCAAACTTCCAAGTGGTGCCGGCCGGCGCATCGCGCATCCCGGGGCGCGGCGAGCCCGGCTCGGATCCCGTCGCCGCCCCACCGGAACTGCGTGGCCTCTTCCGGAAAAATGAGCCGAGGTGGACCGCGCACCCGACCTTAGCCGGGACAATTCAATTGATCGGGTCGCATCGAGGTGACCTGCCGGCACCTTTCAGTGGCTCTCTCCCGTCGCCATACCCTCCGGGTATGCCTCGGTCTCTCGCCCCTGAAATGTGCTCGCCATCTCACCCCGCTGCTCCGCCTCCAATTGAATCGTGCCGGCTTAGCGAAGAGGCTAGGTCGAGGGCACGCTCAAGGCGCGGCCGTGCCGACCGTGGATGGCCAGCGGCCCGCCGTGATGGGCGATCCTTCCAGCCGCGCGGGATCGAGGACCACGTGCCGGATTTTCTTCCGCTTCCACGTGTAGGTGAGGTGGACGAGCCCGTCGGCCGCTTGGATGACCGCCGGGTAGCTGAACTCTCCCGGCTCTGATTCAAGGACCAACGCCCCCACCCAGGCGCGGCCGTCGCGCGAAAGGGCGACATTCAGCGGCGAGCGGCCTGCCTCCGCGTGGTTGTAAACCAGCAGGTGCCGGCCGTCCCGCAGGGTGACCGCATCGGTGCCGGAGTTCGGGTTCGGCAATTCGCTCAAGGTCAGCGGGCCCCAGTTGAGTCCACCGTCGGACGACCAAGTGTCGAAGAGCCGGCCCTGCCGCGTGCGCCCCAGCGCCTGCAAGCGGCCGCCGGGATGCACGAGGATGCTCGGCTGGATGGCGCTGAGGGTGCGCCCGTCGTTAAGCGGGCCGGTACGGGTCCAGGTGCGGCCGCCGTCGCTGCTGCGCTCGAAATGCACGCGCCACGCGCTCGGCGTCTCGTGCGACTCGTCGCTGGAGGGGGCGAGGAGCACGCCGCCCGGCAGGGAGACGGGTTTATTCTTTATCGGCCCGAAGAAACCCGGCGGGAGCCGGCGCGGCTCGGTCCAGGTCACTCCTTGGTCGCGACTCGTCACGACCATCCCCCACCAGTTCTGCGCCGTCGTACCCACCTTGTAAAAGAGTATCAGCGGTCCGCCGGGATTCTGGAAGAGCACCGGATTCCAGCACGCGTAGCGTAAGGATGTCCCGTCGGTGTAGGTGAACTGCAGGCCATTCGCGACCTCCACGGGGGCGGTCCAGCCGCCGGATTCCTGGCGGGAAACCCAGATGCCCACGTCCGGACTGCGCTCGCGGGTGCCGCCGAACCACGCGGCGACCAGCCCCCTCCCCGAGTCCACGATGGTCGAGGCGTGGCACTCGGCGAACGGGGCCTGCTCGAAGATGAACCCCGCCCGCACCACACTTGGCGGCGGGTTGGCTGTCAGGCTGGAGCAAAGGGCCAGGGAACACCAGAGGATGGGCTTCATCGGGAGCGGGGTTCAGGGAAGGGCGGGTTCGGCGGGGAGAGGACGGCGGGGGAACTGGCGGGCCAGCCGCGCCGCGAGCGAGGCCAGGACGGGCGCGCGGGCGGGCTCCACGGCGAGGTTGACATCTTCGCCGGGATCCTGGGCGAGATCATAAAGCTCGGCCTCGACCAGATCGCCCGTCGACCACGCGCGCCATTCGGTGTAACGATGGCGGTCATCCCGCAGGGAGTAGCCCATGATCTCACTGCGGCCGCCCTGGATGTTGGCGGGCCGTGGGGTTTGGGTGAAGGCGGCGTCCTTGACGCGGGCGGATGGGTCGGCGAGGACCGGGCGGAGGCTCGCGCCCTCGAGCCCGGCCGGCGTCGGCAGGCCGCAGAGGTCCACGAGCGTGGGGAAGAGGTCGAGCAGTTCCGCGAGGGAGCGGGTCCGCGAGCCCGCGCGGGCGACCCCCGGCGCGGTGATGATGAGGGGGACGCGGGCGTCGAGTTCCCGGTTGGAGGTCTTGCCCCAGAGGCCGTGTTCCCCGAGGTGGAAGCCGTGGTCGGACCAGAACACGACGATGGTGTTGCCGTCCAACCCGAGGCGGTCGAGCTCCGCGAGGACCTTGCCGACCTGCGCGTCGAGGTAGCTGGTCGCGGCGTAATAGCCGTGCCGCAGTTCCGCCATCGCCTCGCGAGTGCCGGGGCTGAGTTCGTTCGCACCCTTCAGCGCGACGGCGGGCGTGTCGCGCGGCGGTCCCGGATGCCGGATGGGCGGAATCTCGCCGCGGCGATAAAGGTCCCAATAGCGCTTGGGCGGATTGAAGGGCGTGTGCGGTTTCCAGAAACCGACCGCGAGGAAGAAGGGCTCGGGGCGACGGCTGGCTGCGCGCAGGGCCTCGACCGCGCGCGCCGCCACCCGGCCGTCAAAATAGGCCTCATCCGGGACGTCGCGGGCCTCCGCTCCCTTCGCCTGCGCGAGGTTCGGCGGCGCCGTACCCCCGTCGAGCACCGCGACATCGGCCGCGTGCGAGGCGAAGTGGAGCTCCGCGGGTACGCTCCAGGAGGCGGGGTCCCCCTGGATCCGAGTGCGGAAGTTATGGAAGATTTTCCCGATGTTCCGGGTGAAGTAGCCGTGCCGCAGGAAGTGCTGCGGCAGGGTGACGACGTCGGGCAGGGTCTCGCGGAAGTGGGTGGGGAGGTTCCAGACCCGCAGCGTGTCCGGGCGCCGCCCGGTGAGCAGGGAGGCGCGGGACGGGTTGCAGAGCGCCTGCTGGCAGTAGGCGCGCTCGAAGAGGACGCCGCGGCGCGCGAGGGCGTCGAGGTGGGGCGTGCGCGCCACCGGGTCGCCAAGGCAGCCGAGGTTGTCCCGCAGGTCGTCGGAGGCTAGGAACAGGACGTTCGGCGGGCGACCAGGCGAGGCCGCCGCAGCCGTTAGCGCGGAGCCGAGGAACAGGGAAGCGAGGAGACGCATCGGGGGCGGAGAGCTCAGAAGCGGCCGCTGACCCCAGCGCTCAGGCGGGTGCCGTAGACCTCGCTCATAATGACCCGGCCCGGATCCGCGCCAGTGTACCAGGAGGCCCAGCGGTTGAAGGCGTTCACCACATCGACGAACACGTTGACCCGCGGGCTGAAGCCGTACTGGACGTTGAAGTCCCACGTCGTGACGTCGGTCACGCGCTGCCGGGCGTAATCGTTGGCGTTGTAGGTCATCAGGTAGCCGCTCTTGTAATTGCCGGCCGCGCGCAGGGAGAGTCCGCGCCAGCGCCAGGACAGGCCAGCGTTGGCCGTCTCCGGGATGAACCGGACCAGCTCCGCGGTGCCGTTCGCGTAGGTACCGGTGGTGGAGATCCGCGTGTAGTTGGCGAAGAGGGCGAGGCCGCGCAGGACGCCGGGCAACCTCCGCAGCTGCTGGCTGTAGTTGAGCTCGTAACCCTTGATGGTGGCGGAGCCGAAGTTGCGGGTCGTGATCCAGTCGAAGCCGGCATATTCGCCGCCGAAGCCGTTGCCGGCCCCGGTCTCGATGATCCGGGTCTCGCTCGAGATGAAGTCGGTCAGCCGCTTGTGGAACAGGGCCAGGGAGACGACCCCGACCGGGGCCAGGTAATACTCAACGGAGGCGTCGAGGTTGCGGCTGTACTGCGGCCGCAGCCCGGGATCCGATTGCCGCACCTGGCCCAGGCCGGTCGCGGTGTTGTAGGAGACGGTGGTCACGGGGTAGACATCGCTGAAGGCCGGGCGCGCGCTGCCCGTGGAGTAGCTGGCGCGCAGCAGCAGTCCGGCCAGCGGCTCGTGGCGGAGGTGCACGCTCGGAAAGAGGTCCCGGTAACCGCCGTCGCGGCTCACGAGGGTCCGGCCGGCGTTCCGGGGATCCGTGATGCGGCCGGTGGCGGAGACGGCGGTGTCCTCGACCCGGGCGCCGGCCAGGACGCTGAATCCGCCCCAGCGCGCGCGGGTCATCGCGTACCCGGCGGAGACGTCCTCGGTGATGCCGTTGAAGGCGGGGGCCGTGGACACCGTGGTGCCGGACTCGCGGAACCAGCTAGGATTGGCCTCGAAGGCCTGCAGGAACTTCGGGTAATCAAACTGGTCGCGCCGGGGATACTGGTTGTTGAACAGGCCGTAGCCCGGTTCGGCCCTTCGGAACTGCGCCAGGTTGTCGTCGGCGGATCCGGCCACGCCGTCCGGCCCCACGTAGTTCCACCGCGGCTGGTACACGGTCAGCGTCCGGTCCTGGCGCCGCCAGTTGAGTCCCGCCTTGAACTCCAAGGCGGCGCCGGCCGCGGCGAGTTTGCCCTCGTAATCGATCCGGCCCTGGGCAATCCCCTCGTCGCTCCGCTCCCGGTTCACGGCCCGCAGGGCCGTGTAGGGACGCAGGTCGGCGCCCGCGCCAATCGTGGTGCCGTAGGTCTGCCGGTAGACCGGCCGGTCGCGGTTTTCCCGCGTGTCGACGGCGACGCCGAAGCCGCCGGTCCGGCGGTTCTCCATGAATTGGAAGATAAAGTCGTATTCCGAAGGGTTCCACGTGGCTTGGAACGAGAGCTTCTGTTCACCCGGCAGCTTGCGGCTGCCCGCGAGGTCATACCGGTAGGTTCGGCCGTGCCGCGCGGTGCCCCCGGCCGTATTGACGAACGTCGCGTTCAGGATCTCGGTGAAGGCGTCGGAGAAACCGGGTGCCACTCCCGCCGCAGCGTTCGTCGCCGTTCGCGGCGCGGCGCCGGCCTCGATCTGCGCGCGGCTCACCGCGCCGTAGTCGGCGACCGCCGTGCTGCCTGCGGTGATGCTCCAGTCCGTACGCGCCTGCTGAAAAGAGAAGTAGGTGTACTGGGTGGTGAAATGCAGCTCGGTGCGCTCATCCGGCCGGTAGTTGAACTTGGCTCCGAGACCGGCCCGGGTGCGGGTCGCCTGATCGTTGAGGGTGCGCGCGGTGGTGTTGCGGCCGTCGGCGAAATTGCGCGCCATCTGGATTCGATCCCGGCTGTTGGTGGTCTCCGTGTAGCTCGCGGAAAGAGCCACCCCGATGCGCCTCGCCGGACCGAGCTGGGTCAGGTAGCTCACGCCGCCAGTCGGCCGCCACGGTCGGTCGTCCCGGCGGTACGTGTTCTGGTTGGCCCCCGCACGGAAGGTCAGCACCGGGTCCCGGAAATCGAGCGCGGACTTGGTGACGAGATTCGTGGCCCCGCCCACCGAATCCGCGGGCAGGTCGGGCGTGAGCGCCTTCACCAGCTCGATCTCCTTAATGAAATCGGACGGGATCGAGTCCACCACGACCGCCCGGTCTCCCTGCGGGTTGGCCCCCCCCGTAGGCGTTGGAGGAGCGAACCCCATCGACACTCACGGAGTTCAGCTCGGAGGGCGTACCGCGCACCCCGAACCCGATAATGTCCCCGTTCTCGATGATCGCCCCGACGCCCGGCAGCCGTTGCAGGAAATTACCCAGGTTGCCATCGGCCACGTTGCCGAAGGTGTCCGTCGAGACGACGTGGATGACGTTGTCGGCGTTGCGCTGCCGCGTGATGGACACGGCGTTGCCCTCGCGCTCCCCGGTGACGGTGAAGGCCTCCATCCGGTAAGTCTCCGACTCGAGGGCAAAATCGCGCCCCACGACCCCCGCGGCGGGAATCCCCACCGTCTCGCGCCGCGGATCGAGGCCAGCGTAGGTCACGACAACAGCTTGGTCACCTGCCGGCAGGCCGGTAAAGGCGTAGCGGCCGGTGCCGTCGGTCAGGGTCCCGCGGCCGAGGGCGGGCAACTCGACGCGTGCGCCCTGCAGCAGCTGGCCGGTGGCACGGTTGCTGACGAATCCACCCAAGGCGCCTCCGGGCTCCTGCGCCCGGGCCGGGGCGAGGAGTAGGCCGCCGAGCAGCGGCACGAGCGGGAGACCCCGGCGCAGCAACGAGGGGAGACGCCAACGATGGGGCAAGGTTGGGATCATGGCGGGGAACGAATCGGGGGCTCAGGGGCGGGGGGCGGCCGGGGCGCTCCGGATCGGATAATCCGGCGAGGGCTCATAGGCGCGGCGCATCATTCCCTCCAACCGGGCGACGATATCGGGGCGCGCCCGGGCGAGGTCGCGGCTTTCCCCTGGGTCGGCCGCGAGATCATAAAGTTCCGTCGGCCGGTCCAGCGCCGGCCGCACGGCCTTCCAGTCGCCGGCCCGGACCGCCTGTAGGAACGCCTCGCGCGTGTGGCCGTAATCCCAGTACAGGAACTCGGGTTCGCGGTCCCGGGGTTGGCCCCGGAGGACGGGCGCGAGCGAGATCCCGTCGAGGCCGGCCGGCGGCGGGGCGCCTGCGAGTTCCGCCAGCGTGGGCAGGAGGTCCCAGTTGGCGCTCAGCGCATCGCTCACCTGGCCGGGAGGGATCACCCCCGGCCAGCGCGCCAGCAGGGGCACGCGGATGCCCCCCTCGTAGAGCTGGCGCTTGCTGCCGCGGAAAGGGCCGGCGCTCCGGAAGAAATCGGGACGATGGATCGTTTCGCCCGAGGGCCCGTTGTCGCTCGTGAAAAGGACTAGCGTATCGCGCTCCAGCCCCAGTTCCCCGAGCTTGGCGAGCAGCGCGCCGACGTCGCGATCGAGCCGGGTGACCATCGCGGCGTAATTCCGCTCCACCGGCGGCCAGTCGCGCCCCGTGTAGGGGGCATCACTCGGGATCGCATGGGACTCTGGGGTGTCCTTAGGAAACTCCGACCAGTGCGGCAGGATGGTGGGAAAATAGAGGAGGAACGGACGGCGGTCCTCGCGCTGCCGCTCGAGGAACCGCAGGGCGCGGGCCAGCAGGAGGTCGGGGGTGTACTCGCGCCTCGCCGCCGGCAGGCCCGGACGGTTGCCGGGCAGCAGGACGACCCGATCGGTGTCCCAGAGGAAATGCGGGTAGTAGAAGTGGGCGTGGTCCTGGTTCGGGTAGCCGTAGTACTCGTCGAAACCCTTCCGCCAGGGGGCTCCCGCCTCGCCGTGGTCGCCGAGGCTCCACTTGCCGAAACCGCCGGTGCGGTAGCCGGCGCCGCGCAGCACCTCCGGGAGGATGAGATCCCCCGCCAGCAGATGGACCCCGTGGGGCACGTTGTCGCGCACACGGCCGCGGCCGTTGTGGCGGCCGGTCATCAGGCAGGAACGAGAGGGCGCGCAGACGGATGATCCGGCGTAGAACTGCGTGAACCGCATCCCCTCCGCGGCGAGCCGGTCGAGGTGGGGCGTCCGGATCTCCCGCTGCCCGTAGGCGCCGAGGTCACCCCAGCCGAGGTCGTCGGCAAGGACGAGGATCACGTTGGGACGGGGGGCCGCCTGGACCAAACTGGAGGCGGCGCCGGCGGCCAGCGCCAGCGCGAGGACCGCGGCGAAGTGGCGGGGAGAGCGCATCGCGTCAGCGGCCACCGCGGTCGACCTCGGTCTCCCAGTTTCCGAGGGCCGCCTGCAGCGCGGCCACGGTTCCCGCCTCGCGCCCGGCAAGGTCGCGCGTCTCCCCGATGTCCTCACCGAGGTGATACAACGACGGTGCGCCCTCCGCGGGCCGGACCAGCTTCCACGGCCCACGCCGCACCGCCGCCCGCGCCCCGGCGCGCCAGAACAGCGTGCGCCCCTCCGGCGCGACGCCACGGAGCAGGAGCGGGGCGAGGTCCGCGCCGTCGTGGGGCGGCGGCCGGAGCCCGGCCAAGCCAAGCACCGTGGGGAAGAGATCGAACGTCGCGGTCGTTGCCGCCGTGACCCCGGGCCGGATACGACCGGGCCACCAGGCGATCGCCGGCACGCGGTGCCCGCCCTCGTAGAGCTCGGTCTTCTGCCCACGCAGCGGGCCATTGCTAGAAATGTTCCGGAATTTCGCCCCATAGGTGATGTAGCCGCCGTTGTCGGACGTGAAGAACACCAGCGTCCGCTCCGCGATCGCGAGGCGACGCAGCGCGGCTACGATGGCGCCCACGCCCGCGTCCAGCGATTCGACCATCGCCTGCACGTGGGGGGCGACGTTGCCGGGATCGGGAATTCGGCCCCATTTTTCGTCTTCGTAGTCGCGGGCCGCGGTGCGGTGCGGCGGATCGCCAGGCCCCTGCCACGGGAAGTGGATGGCCAGATGGGGCACGTAGAGCAGGAAAGGCCGGTCGCGGTGGCGTTCGATGAAGGCGACACTGTGCCGGGTGAGCAGTTCCGCCGTGTAGCCCTCCTCCGCGACCCTCTCCTCGCCGTGCCACCAGTCGAGACGACCCTCCCGGTCCCGGTGCGTGTGATGGTCCCCGTCGCCGGAAAGGAGCCCGCGGAACTCGGTGAACCCCTGCCGCGTGGGCCCGAACGGCGGCTCGTAGCCGAGATGCCACTTGCCGAAGGCCCCGGTGGCGTAGCCGCTGTCCCGCAGCACCTCCGCCAACGTGGTGGCCGCGAGCGGGAGGCCCCCGCCGCGGTCCGCGCGCCCGCTGAGGGCGGACTCGAACTTTCGCCCGAATCGGCTCGGGTAGAGCCCGGTCAGCAGCGCCGCACGGGTCGGTGAGCACATCGCGCCGTTGCTGTGGAAGTCGGTGAAGCGCAGGCCCTCGGCGGCAAGCCGGTCGAGGTGGGGCGTGCGGTGCCGCGGATGCCCGTAGCACGCGAGGTCCCCGTAGCCGAGATCATCGGCGAGGATGATGACAAAGTTGGGCGGGGGCTGCGCGGCGGCCCCCGCCGCGGCACCAGCCGCGAGCAGGAGGGGGACAAGGATGTAGCCGCGCCAGAGCGAGCGTCGGGCGGAACGGGCGGAGGGGGCGTGCACGGGACTCAGTAGCGGATGGAGCTGGTGAGGTACCAGACGCGGGGGTTGGGGATGCGGATCACCGCGACCTGGCCATCGGGGTTGGTCTTGACCGGGATGTCACTGGTCTCCGCCACAAGGTTCCGCACGTTGAACTGGATCCGCCACTGGTACCTCCCGAAGAGGCGCCGCTCGTAGCTGGCGAACGCGTCCGCGCTGAACAGGCCGTCGTCGAAGAACGGGCGCCGCACGTCGGGCACCGGGACATTCCCGTCGATGAGGTAGGTCTGATAGCCGGTCGCGGCCTTGCTCTCCCAGCGCGCAGCGCCACCGATCCCGATCCCCTTCAGCGAGCCCTCCCCGAAGGTGTACTTTGAGACCGCGTTGAGGCGCCACTCGCGCTGCTCGTTGGCGCGCACGCCGTCCCGGGAGCGGGCCGCCCGGATGCTGCCCATGCTGGTCTGCAGCCACTGGGAGCCGATGCTGCGGACCACACCCCCGCCGGCGCCGCCGGGATCCAGCACGAGCGGGAGGATGCCCTTTTCCTGCATGCCTTTCAGGAAGGCCTCCGCGATTGGCCAGTTCAGCGGGGCGGTGTTGCTCTGCACGGTCTCCTGCCGCCCCACATTCAGCAGCGCGCGCCAGTTGCGTGTGAGATTCGCGGTCAGCTCCACCTCGAGGCCCCGCGCCACCCGGTCCGAGGTGTCACCTTGGTTGGTGATGGAGTTGACCACGAGCTGGTCGGCCACCCCATCGCCGTTGTTGTCGCGGTAGACGGGATTCAGGGCGCCCCGGAGCTGGGCGGGCACGGTCTCCGTGAACGCGGCGAAGAACTGGTCGTAGGTCGTGATGGTGCTGGGCCAGGGCTCGATCCCGACCAGCACCCGGTGCTGAGCGAAGGGGAACCCGTCGCGGCGCGCCTGCAGATACTTGTTCATGTTCGCGACGAAGAACCCGCCCACGTCGGCGAAGGCCCCCGCGTCGACGTTCCGCAGGGCGGTCTCGAACCGGTTGAACCGGAGGCTGATTCGGCGATCCAGGAGTTCCACGAGGAAACCGTACTCCCGCGTCTTGCCGGTGGGCTGCGCGATCGGCGACCCCAGCGTGTCGTTGCGCAACCCGATCGGGTTGAAGTTTTCCGACTTTGCGTAGTGGAACTGGAGGTCCGCACCCAGCGGAAGGGGGAAGAGATACCGCTCGGGAAACCGCGCGATCAGGCTCGAGGTGACCGTGGTGCCGGACTCGGCGAACACCGGGGCGGTGGTGAGCCGCGTGGCCGCGGTGTTCCAGGTGCCGTCCGGAAGCGTGGTGCTGAAGCCGAGCTGCTGCGCATTCTGGTTATCGTAGGAGCGGGTCTGGTCTCGCCGCGTGCCCAGCAGGCCCACGAGATGTTCATCCCACAGGTAGCTTTGCCAGCTGACCGCCTGCGAGCTCAGCCGCTGCTGGAGGACGCGCTGCTCCGACAGCACGCGCGCGAGGGTCATCGGCCCGCTCTGCACTCGACGGCCAGCGGCGGTGGCAGCCCCGACGTCCGCGTAAAGGATCTCGAAGGTGTCGCCCGGCTGCGGCCTCCGGATGCGGATCTGCTCCAGCCGAATATCGTCCGGCGACCTCACTCCGAGAAGGGAAGACGAGGTGTACACGCCGACGTTGAGCCGGCGCCGGATGCCGGTGAGCAGGTTGTCGTTGGCGATGCCGGCGATGTTTTCGGTGTTGCTGGTCCACGTGTCCACCAAGCCCTCGCGGAAGTCGTCGAAGACGTCGCGGGAGAACAGGCCCACCACCCGGTGTTTGCCCAGATGGCGCCACCAGCCGCCCTTCTTTTCCCGGAAGTTGTACTCGCCGAACACGGTCGCGCGGGCGGTTTCTCGGTCCCACCGGACGCGGCGGATCACGTTGCCCGAGACGCGGGTGTAGGCACGGCCGAGATTGGGATTCGGTAGGCCGTTGAGCAGGTACTCGTTGATGTCGATGTAGACGTCGTAGGGACCGGCGGAGCTCGTGCCCCCGCCGCCGCTGAAGAGGAAATCCTGGGTCCACTGGTAATTCTGCCGGTCGTAGGCCAGCTCGACGCCTAGCCGGTTGCGGAGGAAGGTCTGCTCGAGCGCAACGCTCCTCGCCCCGAAGACCTTCTCCACCCGGTCGACGCCGCCTGAGTAGACGAGGTTGTGGTAGTCGAAGACCTTCCGGTTCTGGAGCGTCGGCGTGGCAAAGCCGGGGGTGTAGCCCTCCCCATAGGGACTGTTGGCGTGGTACAGCTGATGCGTGCCGAGCCGGGCGGTGGCCGGATTGCCCCCGGCCGCCGCCACGAGCGGCTGGACCCCGGGCAGCCCGGTCAGTCCGGCCGTCGCGACGAAGTCACGCGTGGGGTTCCAATTCGCGGCCCCGAGCATCCCCGCGATCACCCGTAGGTCCGGCACCTGGCCGTGGGGATCGGGTCCCGCCAGGCCGAGCGTGGGCTGGCTTGCCGTCGCGCTGTTATAAATGACCGGGATGCGCCGGAAGTAGGCGGGATGGACGTTGGTGTTGATGTCGGATTCCAGATTGCTGACGAACGGATTGAAGGTCGCCTGGAACCGCCACGAGCCGCCCTCGGCTGGAGAGACGACCGTGGTGGGCGGCGGGGTCCCGGTGAGCCGCGCGATTCCGGCCGGGAACGGCGCGAACCAATTGTCGTACGCCCGGGACGGCGGAATGATCTCTACCGGGGACCCGTTGACGCGCCCCGTCTCGACGTTCGCCTTGAGCAGCGTGGGGCCCAGCACCGGACTGCGGGCGTTCCGCGCCAGCACCACCTCGATCGCGCCGTAGAGCCGCTTGTCTCGCTCGAAGGCCGGCTTCTGCTGGTAATGCTCATCATCGAAGAGGGTCGCGAGACGAAGCGCGACGCGGCCCCGGATCAGCTCGCGGTTGAGGTCGGTCTCGATTCGCGAACTACCATGCGAGCCATACCGGCCAGTGACCTCCAGATGATCGCGGCCGAACACCGGGACCTTCAGGCCATTGTTGATGATGCCACCGGGGCTGCCGATCCCGAACAGCAGGGAATTGGGCCCCCGGCTGACGGTGACGCTATCGGTATTGTAAGAGTCAAAGGGGATGTCGGTGCGGAAATAACCGCGGGTGAGGGCCGCCTCGCCGATGCCCCGGATCCGCTGGTTGAACTGGGGGTTCGTGCGCGCGTCGGTCTGGAGATAGCGGTTGGCGTCGCCGCTTTCGGCGCCGGAGAAATTGCCCTGCGGCCCGCCCACCTCCGAACTGGTGAGATAGGAGAGCAACGTGCCCGCGTCGGTTGCGGCCGTGTCGGCCAGAAACTCCGCGGTGACCACCGAGATGGCCGCCCCGAGGTCCTTGAGCTCGGTCTTGATGCGGGTCCCGGCTAGGGTGGAGGTCGCGGTGTAGCCGCGATCCCGGGCCCCTTCCACGGCGAAGGGCGTGAGCAGGAAAACCTCGTCGGATCCGGGGCTAACGGTGGCCGGGGAGGAGGGCGAGCCTTGGGCGAGGACGGAGGGACCGGTGACCAGCGCGAAGAGGGCGGCCAGGCCGGCGAAGGGCTTGGAGGGAGGCATCATTGGGGCGGGAAGGGAAACGGAGGTGGGGTCTGGGCTGCCGGCGCGCCGGCCGATCAGCAGGGCGCCGCTCTGGGGATCCTGCGAAACGTACAGCGACGTGCCGGCGATCAGGCGCTCGGCCGCCTCGCGGGTGGTGAACTCACCCTGCAGCGCGGGCGTCGGCACGCCGCGGATCAGATCCGGCGGGAACACGACCGACTCCGGCGCTTGGCGGGCTAGCTGCCGCAGGGTGTCGGCGGCGTCGCCGGCGGCGAGAGAGAACCGGGCCCGGGGGGGTTCGGCCCCGGGCAGGCGGGGGGCAAGGAACAGGAGGCACGCCACCGCCGCGACGAGCCACGGGGATCGCGGGGCGGGGCAGGGGCGGGTCATACGGTTTTCATCGGGGGACCGCGCGGCGGGGTCGCGCGCGTGCCACCCTTCTCAACGAACAGCCCGGGGGGTTCCGTTAGCGGCTCCCATCACTTTTCTTTCCCCGCGGTGCGCAGCACCCAGGCCCCGCCGGTCCGGCGCTCCACCGCGATGCCGAAACCCGCCTCCAGCAGGCGCGCGAAGGCCTCGGGCTTGTCCGCCTGGAACGTGCCCGCCACCCGCAGGCGCCCCGCGGGGGCGTCGCCGATCTCCAACTGGAGCGCGTTGCGCAAGTTGAACTCCGTCACCACCGCCGCGAGCGGCAGGCCATCGAACTCGAGGCGCACCGCGCGCCAGGCCAGGGCGCGCTCGATCAGCTCGGGCTTGGCCGCCCCCACCGCCGGCCTCAGGTCCACCCCCACCCGCGCGCGCTCGCCGACCGCCACCGGCACCGGGGCGCCGGCGGACGCCGCCACCTCGACGCGCCCCTCCGTGACCAGCACATCAACGCCCCCCGGCCTCCGGTGGACGCTGAAGGCCGTGCCGATGGCGCGCACGGTGACGTGGCCAGCCTCGACCACGAACGGCCGGCCCGGATCCCGCCGCACCGTGAAATGGGCCTCGCCCTCCGTCAGCCGCACGCGCCGTTCCTCCGCGGCGAAGGCCAGTTCCAGCCGCCCGCCGTGGTTCACCTGCGCGAGCGAGCCGTCCTCCAGGGCCACCGGTTCCGGGCGCGGGATCACCCGCAGGCCGGCGACCGGGGCGGGGGCCGCCACGGGCGGGACCGGACCCGGCGGGGCCAGCCAAACCGTGAGCGCCACCGCGGTGACCGCAGCGGTGCCGGCCAGCCCGAGCAGCCGGCGCCACCGCGGAACGCGCCGCGCGGGCGGCGGAGCCAGCAGATCGGGATTCGGCGCCGTACCGTCGGACGGCTCCCAAACCGCGAGGCGATCGAGCACGTTCCAAGCGCGCTCCATCCGCGCGATCGCGGCGCGGTGGCGCGGGTCGGCCGCGAGCCAGACGAGGAATTCGTCCTGCTCGGCCGGCGTGAACCCGCGGTCGCGGCGCGCCAACCACTCGGCGGCCGCGGCGCCCACGGGATCGGACGGGGAGGGTGCGGCGGGGGCGCTCATCCTGCTTCAGGGCAGCCCGAGCCGGCTGAGGTAGTCGGCGCAGCGGTGCATCCCGATCCCCACCTGCGCCTCGACGGTGTGCTCGGAGATGCTCAGCTGGCGGGCGATCTCCCGCTGCGGGAGCCCGTAGATCTTGCGCAGCGTGAGGATCTGCCGGCAACGCGGCGGCAGCGCCTGGATCGCCTCGGCCAGCAACGCGAGTTCCTGGCGGCGGCTCACGGTCTCATCCACGCCCGGCGCGTCATCCGCGGGCAGGATCCCCTCTTCCTCCCCAGGCAGCGGCTGCAGCGGGACGATCCGGCGCCGGCGGAGCTCGTCGAGGGCAAGGTGGCGCGCCGTGGTGAAGAGCAGGGGCTTCACCGAGTGTGCCCGCAACGGATCGCGCGCGCGCAGGCGGAGCAGCCGGGCGTAGGATTCGTGGACGAGGTCGTCGACGTCCCCGAGCGCGGGGAAGCGGGCGCGGAGCCAGGCCCGCAGAGCCGCGTCGTGCGGCTGCACCTGCTCGGCGAACCAGCGGGAGTCATCGGGCGGCGGGGTCATCTGCCGGCCTATCAACGGACGGCGCGGCGGTTTCCGCTAGGGAAATTTGCGGGCGCCGCCCGGTCAACGGAACCAGTCGGGCGGCGGCCGCTGGAAGAACTCCTCCAAGGGGACCCCCTCCCCGCCGAGCACGAGGGCCTTGGCCTTCGGGTAACGGGCCCGGAACGCGGCCAGCCCGCTGAGCCGGCCCGGACGACCGCTCTTCACCTCGACGGCCCAGACCGCGGACCCGTGGGCGACCACAAAGTCGACCTCCTGGTCGCCCTCGCGCCAGTAGGTCACGCTCCACGCCGGGCCGGAGAGCCCGTTGAGCAGGTTGGCACCGACGGCGTTCTCCACCAGGCGGCCCCACCACGCGCCATCCGCCACCGCCGCCGCGCGGGACCGCAGCCCCTGCGCGCTGATCAACGCGTTGTTCCAGAGGATGAGCTTCGGGCTGCTGCCCCGCTTGCGCGGCTGCCCGCGCGAGAAGACCTCGAGGCCGGAGACGAGATAGGCCATTTCCAGCAACCGGAGATAGCCCGCCAGCGTGGTCGTGTTGCCGGCATCGTGGAGCTGGCCAAGCATCTTGTTGTACGACAGGATCTGGGCCGGGTAGGCGGCCGCCAGGGCGAACAGGTGCCGCAGGAGCACCGGCTTGGTGATCACCTGCAACTGCAGGACGTCACGGGCCAGCACGGTCTCGATCAGCGAGTCCACCACGTAACGCTGCCACGCGGGCTCCTCGCCGGTGAACTGGGCCGCCCCCGGATACCCGCCGAAATAGATCCAGTCCGGCAGCGACCAGCCGAACGCGGCCGCGCATTCCGGCCACGACCAATGCGGGCAGCGATGGAGGAAGAACCTCCCCGCGAGGCTCTCCGCGACGCCGCGCTGCACCAGGAGCGCGGAGGAGCCCAGCAGGACCGGCAACACCATACCCCCGGTGCGCCGCTCCTCGTCCCAGAGGCGTTTCACCACCTCGCTCCAGCCGGAGACCTTCTGGACCTCATCGAGCACGAGCAGCACCCGCCGCCCCCCGGGGGCGGACCGCTGGCGCGCCAGGCTCCAGTGGGACTCGATCCATTCCGGGCCGGGCGGGAGGGGCGCGTCCGCGGCGGCCCAGACGTGCGGCCAGCCCAGCCGGGCCACGAGCTGCTGCGCGGCTGTGGTCTTGCCGACCTGACGCGGGCCCACCAGGACCTGCACGAGCGGATCCCGGCGGCGGCAGCCCGCCACCAGTTCCGCCACCACCGCGCGTTCGAAGGCCATAAGGGCAGCAGAGCCGCACCGGCAGTCGGGGTCAAGTTTACTCAATGGTTGAGTAATTTCACTCAACGACTGAGTATTTGGTTTCCGTGCCCGCCGCTCGGCGGCCCGGCCGCTTCCGGCGTGCGTCCGCGCCGCGGGCGGTCCACGCTCCGGGGATGCCAGAGGCCGCGCCCGTCGCCCCCCAGCCCACCCGGAGGAAGCCCAGCTTCCCCATCCGGGACGAGCTGCGCGACTACCTCCGCCGGTACCGCCGCGAACGCGAGCTGCCCGTCACCTACGAGCGGCTCCGCGCCTTCCACGAGGTCATCCCCCTCGTCGACGACCAGGGCCAGCCCACGCTCTGGGACACCGTGATCTACGACCCGGGGGAGATGTCCGCCCTCAACGAGGGGCTCAAGGAGGTCTACGCCGCCCTGAAGGTGGACGGCGATCTGTCCGTGGTGCGCCACCTGTACGTGGACCGGGTGGATTTCTGCACCTTCGGCAACTCGACGCCCTTCCGCATCCGGATCGTCAACGCCTACAACGACAACCAGGACTACTTCTACGTGAAGCGGGCGGACGCCTCGCGGGTCTACGGCCTCGAGCTCGAGCATCTCCTCTCGCCGAACCGCATCAGCTTCCTCACCCACGGGGACACGCTGGTGGAGGAGCACGTGGCGGGCGTCCCCGGGGACATCTACATCCGCGACTGGCTGGGGCGGCGGCGCGAGCTGAAGCCGATCCGGGTGGCCAAGGAGCTGGTGAAGTTCAACGAGCGCTGCTTCGTCCGCCTGCTCGGGGATATGCGGTCGTACAACTTCGTGTTCGTGGTGACGCCGGACTTCGAGGAGGCCCAATTGCGGATCCGGGCGATGGACTTCGACCAGCAGAGCTACGACGGGCGGAAGAACTTCTACCTGCCGCAGTTCTTCAAGGACAACCTGCAGCTGGTGCAGTTCTGCACGCGGCACCTGCGGCCGGAGACGGCGAGCCAGTACCGGCGCGAGGAGCACACGCTGATGCTGCAGCGGGCCGCGCTCGCCTCGGAGCGGCTGGGCCGCCTGCTCCACGGGATGGCGGAGGACCCGATCTCGCCGCCGGACAAGGTGGAGCGGCTGCGCGCCGCGCTGGCGGAGCATTACCAGCGGGGCGAGTACCTGCGCTGCGAATCGATGGGGGCCCTGATCCGCGAGAACCTGGAGTCGATCCGGCGGACGATCGGCCGGCCCCCGGTGCCGGAGCTGCTGCCCGAGTGAGCGGCGGGGCTACTCGATCCGGCCCTCGTCGAAGTCCATCAGGTCGGGAACGCTGCGGATGTCCGCGGCGCGGTCGGGGCAGCCCATCGCGGTGAGCGCCTCGCGGAGGAAGTCGCGGCCGGCGTCGGTCATCCCCATCTGCACGTAACGGCGGTTCCACGCGGCGGCGCGGACGTCGGCGGGCAGCATCCGGCGGAGGCGTTCCTCGAGGTCGGCGTCGCTGGTGGCGGCGAAGACGGCCTGCTCGACGTCGGCGGGGTCGAGGCCGAGGTGCTGGCAGAGGAAGCGGTCGCAGCCCCGCTTGTAGTTCTTGGCGTAGCTGGCCGGCAGCCGGCCGTCGCGCCGGACGATCCGGCACTTGGCGAGGAAGCGCGGCAGGTGGAGCAGCCCGGTGCCGGGATGCGGCACGTAGGGCGAGGGCAGCTCGCGGAGGATCTCGCCGCTGGAGCCGGGGATCGGTTGCGAGGGCATCAGCGGCGGGGCGCGCCCGGGCCGCGGGGGCCCGGGCGGCGGCTCAGGGCAGGTCGGTCTGGCCCATCAGGTAGCGGTCGCACTCGCGCGCGGCGCCGCGACCCTCGTTGATGGCCCACACCACGAGGCTCTGGCCGCGGCGGCAGTCGCCGGCGGCG
>VHCY01000042.1 GCA_016871595.1 Verrucomicrobiota bacterium | reverse complement strand
GGCGCCACCGTGCGCACGATGCTGGTGGAGGCTGCGGCCCGCACCTGGAAGGTTCCCGCCACCGAATGCCGGGCGGTCGACGGCACGGTCGTGCACGGCTCCGGGAAGAAGCTCGGCTACGGCGCCCTCGCCGCCACCGCCGCCACCCTCGAGGTGCCCGCGAAGGAGGCCGTCCGTCTCAAGGAACCCAAGGACTTCAAGCTGCTCGGCCGCCGCATCGCGCAGGTCGACACCCCGCGTATCGTCACCGGCCAGCCGCTCTTCGGCCTCGACCTGCAGCTGCCCGGGATGCTGCACGCGGTCTACGAGAAGTGCCCCGCCTTCGGCGGCAAGGTGGTCAGCGCGAACCTCGACTTCGTCAAGACGCTCCCCGGGGTGAAGGACGCCTTCATCCTCGAGGGCAACGGCAAGGTGAAGGAGCTGAACCCCGGCGTCGCGATCATCGCCGACTCCACCTGGGCGGCCTTCAGCGCCCGCCGGCAGCTCAAGGTCACCTGGGACGAGGGCAAGGTGGCGGACGAGAGCTGGGATAAGTTCGTGGCCGAGGCGCGGGCCAAGGCCACCAGTCCCGGCCAGCGCACGCTGCGCCGCGACGGGGACGTCGAGCAGGCGCTCGCTGGCGCGGCCAAGAAGGTCTCGGCCGAGTACCTCTATCCGTTCATCTCCCACGCGAACCTGGAACCGCAGAACACGACCGCCCATTTCCGGGACGGCCGCCTCGAGGTGTGGTCCCCGACCCAGGTGCCCGCGGCGGGCGTCGGGATGGTCACGCGCGTGCTGAACATTCCGGCGGACAAGATCACCCTGCACCTGACGCGGGCGGGCGGCGGCTTCGGTCGCCGGATCGGGGCGGACTACCTCGTGGAGGCCGCGGCGATCGCGCAGCGCGTGCCGGCGCCGGTGAAGCTGACCTGGTCCCGCGAGGACGACCTCCGGCACGACCAGTACCGCCCGGGCGGCCTGCACTTCCTGCAGGGCGGGCTCGATGCGCAGGGACGGGTGACGGCGTGGAAGAACCACTTCTTCACCTTCGGGGAGGGCGGCCAGCCGGGCAGCGGCGGCTCCCTCAGCCCCGACGAGTTCCCCGGCCGCTGGATCCCGAACTTCCTCGCCGAGCAGACGATGTTCGACACGGGATGGCCGATGGGCCCGTGGCGCGCCCCGGGCAGCTGCGTGTTCTCCTGGGTCTTCCACTCCTTCATCGACGAGCTCGCCCACGCGGCGGGCCGTGACCCTCTGGCGTTCCGGCTCGAGCTGCTGGGCACCCGCGACGAGATGCCGGCCGGCGGGGGCGGGGGCGGCAAGGGCAAGCAGGGCGGCGGCTACAGCGTCGCCCGGATGCGCAACATCCTGAAGTTCACGGCGGAAAAGGCCGGCTGGGGGAAGAAGAAGTTCGCCCGCGGCTCCGGTGCCGGCATCGCCTTCCACTTCAGCCATCAGGGCTACTTCGCGCAGGTCGCCGAGGTGACCGTCTCCAAGGACGGCCAGCTGCGCGTGGACCGGTTCGTGACGGGCGGCGACGTCGGCCGCCAGATCGTGAACCTGAGCGGAGCCGAGAATCAGGTGGAGGGCTCGGTGGTCGACGGCCTCGGCGCGCTCCTGACCCAGGAGCTGAACATCGAGCGCGGCCGAGTGGTTCAGGGGAACTTCCACGAGTACCCCCTGATCCGCATCACGGAGGCTCCGGCGAAGATCGAGACGCACTTCCTGTCGACCGACCACCCGACCACGGGCATCGGCGAGCCGGCGATCCCGCCGGTGGCGCCGGCGGTGTGCAACGCGATCTTCGCGGCCACCGGCAAGCGCGTGCGGCAGATGCCGCTCTCGCGCGTCGACCTGCGCTGGAGCTGAGCGGGCTGGCCGGTCCCGCGCGGGCGGGGCCGGCCGGGCCGCGGCTCAGAACGGGCGGGTGTAAACCATCAGCACCGCCACGAAAACGAGGGCGATGGCGGCGATCGCGAGGGCTCCAGCGGCGCCGCGGCGGCGGTAGCCAATGCCCGCGAGCGCGGACAGGGCGAGCCAGCAGGCGAGCTTCACGAAGAGCCAGCCGGGCCAGCCGACCTTGAGCTTGGCCTGCAGGCCGAAACCGCCGAGCAGCACTAGAAAGCTGGCGATGCCGGTGATCATCAGCACGCGCTTGCGGGTCTCGGGCGCGGCGGCGAAGGCGTAGAACGTGTAGCCGGTCAGCACCAGGACGGAGACCAGGTGCAGGATCTGGTAGAAGGTGACGCTCATAGGTGGCACGGAAGTGAACCCGGTTCCGCCAGGCGTCCACTCTTTTCCCCACCGGCGCGGGGGGAAAGCCCACCGGCCTATTCCACGTTGGCCATCTGCTCGCGCACCCGCTCGAGCTCGTTCTTCAGCTCAAGGACGGCGCGGGAGATGGTGAGGTCGTTGGCCTTGCTGCCGATTGTGTTCACCTCGCGGCCGATTTCCTGCAGCAGGAACTCGGCCCGTCGGCCGACCTCGCCCTCGGCGCGCAGCAGGCCGGCGAACTGCTCGAAATGGCTCCGCAGGCGGGTGAGCTCCTCGGCGACGTCGCAGCGGTCGGCGAAGAGCGCGATCTCGCGCAGGACGCGCTCGTCCTCCAGGTCCAGCTCGAGCCCCGCCTCGCGCAGGCGGCGGTGGAGCTGCCCGCGGTACAGCACCGGCACCTGCGGCGCCCGGGCCGCGATCACCTCGAGTTGCCGGTGCAGGTTCTCAGCCCGCTGGATGAAGTCGACGAGCAGGGCCTCACCCTCGCGGGCGCGCATCGCCGCGAAGCCGCGCAGGGCCTCCCCGAGGGCCTCCCGCACCACCGGCTCGGCCACCTCCGGCGACGGCAGGCGCCGCGCGCGCCGCTGCGAGCTCAGGATCGACCACAGCAGCTCCGCCGAGGGCCGGAACTCCACGCTCTCGCGCAACGCGAACGCCTGCAGCCGGTCCAGCGCCGCGCCGGCCGCCTCGTCGTCCCACGCCGCCGTTTCCGCTGCGGGGTCACCCGTGACCTCGACGTCGACGTGCACCTTACCGCGGCTCGCCGCGCCCCGCACCAGCTCCCCCACCGCGGCCTCGAGGGAGGACCACGATTCCGGGAGCGCAACCGTCAGGTCGAGGCTGCGGCGGTTCACCGAGCTGACCTGCACGGTAAGCGTGTGGCCTTCGAGCTCGGCGGTGGCCCGCCCGTAGCCGGTCATGCTGCGCATCGCGGGTCAGCGCCGGCCGAGGAGGGCCTGCACCTGTTGGACGTCCTTGTCGCCGCGACCGGACAGGTTGATCACCAGCACCTCGTCGCGCCGCATCGCGCGGGCGCGCTTGAGCCCGTGGACGAGTGCGTGGGTGCTCTCGAGGGCCGGAATGATGCCCTCCAGGCGCGAACAGAGCTGGAAGACCTCCATCACCTCGTCGTCCCCCGCGTGCGCGAACTCGATGCGGCCCTGCTCGCGGTAGAAGGCGTGCTCGGGGCCGATCGCGGCGTAATCGAGACCGGCGCTCACCGAGTGGGTCAGCTCGATCTGGCCGTCGTCGTTCTGGAGGATGAAGGTCTTGCAGCCCTGGAGGACGCCGAGCTTGCCACCCTCAAAGCGGGCGGCGTGTTCGCCGCGGCGGATGCCGCGGCCGCCGGCCTCGACGCCGACCAGCCGGACGCCGGGCTCGTCGAGGAACTCGAAGAAGAAGCCCATCGCGTTGGAGCCGCCGCCGACGCAGGCGATCATCTCGTCGGGCAGGCGGCCCTCGCGGGCGAGGATCTGCTCGCGCGTCTCCTGGCCGATCACCCGGTGGAAATCGCGGACCATCATCGGGTACGGGTGGGAGCCGAGGGCCGAGCCGAGGATGTAGTGCGTGCCGCGGACGTTGGTAACCCAGTCGCGCATCGCCTCGTTGATCGCCTCCTTGAGGGTCTTCTGGCCGGCCTCGACGCCGCGGACCTCAGCACCCATCAGGCGCATCCGGAAGACGTTGAGCGCCTGGCGCTCCATATCGACGGCGCCCATATAGACCACGCAGGCGAGGCCGAACTTCGCGCAGACCGCGGCGGTGGCGACGCCGTGCTGGCCGGCGCCGGTCTCGGCGATGATGCGCTGCTTGCCCATCCGGAGAGCCAGAAGGGCCTGGCCAAGGGCGTTATTGATCTTGTGGGCGCCGGTGTGGAGCAGGTCTTCGCGCTTGAGGTAGATTTTCGCGCCTCCGCAGTGGGCGGTCAGGCGCTCCGCGAAGTAGAGTTCGGTGGGGCGCCCCGCGAACTCCTTCAGATGATGGCGCAGCTCGCGATGGAAAGCCGGGTCCTCGCGCGCCACAGCGTAGGCGGCGCCAAGATCCTGCAGCGCGGTCATCAGCGTCTCGGGGACGAAGACCCCACCGTAGCGGCCAAAGTGGCCGCCCGGGTCGGGCTGGCGGAGACGGGGGGCGGGCGCGGCGGCGACGGCGGACATTGGGAAAGACGCAACGCCCGGTGCGCGGGATGGCAACCCGTTTCCTAGATTCAGCGAACCGCGTGGGCGCGGACGTAGTCGCGGATCGCACCGACTTCGGCGGGCAACCGGTGGCGGACGATCGGGCGGGACTTGAGCGCCTCGAGGCTCGGGTGCACCGGCTCGAGGCCGATCGCGGCGCGGAGCGTGTCGGGAAACTTGGCCGGGCTGGCCGTCGCGAGAACGACGCTGGGCCGGTCGGTCGCCAGGTTCTGGAAGCCGCAGGCGGTGTGCGGGTCGGCGACGTAGCCGAACTCGCGGTGGACCCGGGCGATGAGCCCTGGGATCTCGGCGTCCGTGGCGCGGGAGGCGCGGAGGCCGTCGGCCCGGAAGCCGGGGAGGCGCACGGCACCGTCGCGGCGGAAGGCCGCCATCACCTCGCGCACCCGGGCGGGGTCGCGGTCGACGGCGTAGTACAGGAATCGCTCGAAGTTGGAGGCGACCTGGATGTCCATCGAGGGGGCGAGGCTGGGCTGGACGGCGCCGAGCCGGTATTCGCCGGTGGTGAAGAGCCGGTGGAGGATGTCGTTCTGGTTGGTGGCGACGCGGAAGCCGCCGAGGGGCACGCCCATCCGGCGGAGCAGCCAGCCCGCGAACACGTTGCCGAAGTTGCCCGTGGGGACGACGAACTCCGCCGTGGCGCGCTCGGCCGGCGGCAGGCGCAGCCAGGCCCAGAGGTAGTAGACGCACTGGGCGAGGATGCGCGCGAGGTTGATGGAGTTCACCGCCGACAGCCGGTGCCGGACGCGGAAGTCCTGGTCGGCGAAGATCTCCTTCAGGGCGGCCTGGGCGTCGTCGAAGGTGCCGTCGACCGCGAGGGCGTGCACGTTGGCCGCGCCGGTGCAGGCCATCTGACGCTCCTGCAGCGGGGAGACCCGGCCGAAGGGATAGAGGATGAAGATGGCGGTGCCGGGCCGGCCGAGCAGGCCGTGGATGGCGGCGGCGCCGGTATCGCCGGAGGTGGCGCCGAGGACGTTGATCGCCTCGCCCCGGACGCGGCACTGGTGGCCGTAGAGCTCGCCGAGCAGCTGGAGCGCGAAGTCTTTGAAGGCGAGGGTCGGCCCGTGGAACAGCTCGAGCACGTGCAGTCCGGGCCGGAGCGTGCGCAGGGGGGCGATGTCCGGGTGCGTGAAGCGCGGGTAGCTCGCGGCAACGAGCGCGCGTAGCGTGGCGGGCGGAATGTCGGTGGCGAAGTGGGCGAGAAATTCCGCGCAGAGCCCGGGGTAATCGAGCGCGGCGAGGCGCGGGAGGTCGCCAGAGAGGTCTGGGAGCGATTCGGGCAGGTAGAGCCCTCCGTCCGGCGCGAGGCCGGTGGCGACGGCGTCGCTGAAGCCGAGCGGCGGCGTCTGCCCGCGGGTGCTCAGGAACCGCATCGGACGGTCCTCAGCCGGCGTCGAGGCCGAAGGCGGCGTGGGCCGCGCGGGCCGCCTCGTCAGCGCGGTCCCGGGCGATGATAACCGAGATCTTGATCTCCGAGGTGCTGATCAGCTCGAGGTTGATGCCGGCGCGGGCGAGCGCCTCGAAGAGCGTGGCGGCGACGCCGCTGTGGGTGCGCATCCCGACGCCGACGACCGAGAGCTTGGCGATGCGCTCGTCGAAGGAGACTTCCCCGCCGGTCTCGCGGAGGGCGGGTGCGAGGGCGGCCACGGCGCGGTCCTTCTCCGAGAGGGGGACGGTGAACGACAGGTTCGCCAGCCCGCCGCGGCCGACGTTCTGCACGATCATATCCACGTTGATGCTGGCCTCGGCCAGCGCGCGGAAGACGCGGGCGGCGGTGCCGGGCTTGTCGGCGATGCTGCTGACGACGACCTTGGCCTGGTCCTTGTCGACGGCGACGCCGCGGACGACGACCTTCTCCATATAGGCGACTTCCTGTTTCACGATGGTACCTGGGTTTTGGTTGAAGGAGGAACGGACCTCGAAGATGACCCCGTACTTAGCCGCGAACTCGACCGAGCGGGTCTGCATCACCTTGGAGCCGAGCGAGGCGAGCTCGAGCATCTCGTCGTAGCTGATCTCGGGCAGCTTGCGGGCGGCGGGGACCACGCGGGGGTCGGCGGTGTAGACCCCGTCGACGTCAGTGTAGATCTCGCACTTGTCGGCCGAGATGGCGGCGGCGAGGGCGATGGCGGTGAGGTCGGAGCCGCCGCGGCCGAGGGTCGTCACATGGCCGTCGTCGTTGATGCCCTGGAAGCCGGCGACGATGATGACGTTGCCGTCGGCGAGGTCCTTCTCGAGCGGGGCGGCGTTGATCGTGCGGATCTTGGCCTTGGTGTGGACCTTGTCGGTGAAGATGCCGGCCTGCGCGCCGGTGTAGCTCACGGCGCGGACGCCGATGCCGTGGAGCGCCATCGCGGTGAGGGCGATGGTCTCCTGCTCGCCGATGGCGAGCAGCTGGTCGAGCTCGCGCTCGCTCGGCAGGGGGCAGAGGGCCTTGGCGCGGGCGATGAGCTCGTTGGTGACGCCGGCGCGGGCGGAGACGACGACCACCAGCTCGTTGCCGGCGTCGCGGGCGGCCTTGATGCGGGAGGCGACGTTCTTAATTCGGTCGACGTCACCCACGGAGGTGCCGCCGTATTTCTGAACGATGCGAGCCATACGGGGAAGGGTCAGGCGCCGAAGTCGCCGATGCGCAGGAGCACCGGGTCCTCGAGGACGGCCGCGAGCGCGCGGAGCCCGCGCAGGGTGCGCCCGAGCGCGCGTTCGTCGCTCTCGTGGGTCGTGAGCACGAGCGAGGCGGCGCGCGCGCGCTCAGAGGGGCCCTGGATGACGGTAGCGATGCTGACCCGGTGCCGGGCCATCGCGGAGGCAATCCGGGCCAGCACCCCGGGTTCATCGCGCACCGTGAGGCGCACGTAGTAGCGGCTGCGGATGCGCTCGGGCGGCGCCGGGCGGCAGGCCGAGGGGGCCGGCGCGGGGGCGAGGGCCGCCGGTGCGGGGCGGTCGCCGCGGAGCAGCAGGGCGGCATCCGCGAGGTCCGCCAGCACCGCGCTGGCGGTGGCGTCGCGGCCGGCGCCGCGCCCGCTGTAGAGGGTGGTGCCGACGACGTCGCCGGTGACGGACACCGCGTTGAAGACGCCGCTGACCCGGGCGATCACGCTGCCGACAGGGAGCAGCGTGGGATGGACGCGTACCGAGAGTTCGTCGCGGGCGTGGTCGCGGGCGATGACGGCGAGCAGCTTGATCCCGTAACCGAGCGCCGCCGCTTGGCGGAAGTCGGTGGGCGTGAGGCGGGTGATGCCCTCGACGATCATCCGGCTCGTGGGCACCCAGACGCCGTGGGCGAGCCACGCGAGGACGGCCGCCTTGTGGGCGGTGTCCCAGCCCTCGACGTCGAGGGACTCGTCGGCCTCCGCGTAGCCCAGTCGCTTGGCCTCGGCGAGGACCTCGGCGTAGGGGGCGGCCCGCTCCTCCATCTGGGTGAGGATGTAATTACAGGTGCCGTTAAGGATCCCGTAGATCAGCGGGAAGCGGTTGGCGACCAGGCCCTCGCGGAGGGCCTTCACGATCGGGATGCCGCCGGCAACGGACGCCTCGAACAGGAAGTGGCCGCCGTGACGGCGGGCGGTGGCGAGGAGCTCAGGCCCGTGCTCGCAGATCAGCGCCTTGTTGGCGGAGACGACCACCTTGCCCAGCCGCAGCGCGGCGAGCGTGACCTCGCGGGCCAGGCCGGTGCCCCCCATCAGCTCGCAGACCACGGGCACGGCGGGATCGCGGGCGATCGCCAGCGGGTCGGTGCCGAGCACGCCGCGCGGGAGGCGAAAATCGCGCCGGCGCCGGGCATCCCGCACCGCCACGCGGGTGACGCGGAGATCAACCCCGAGGCGGGCGCGGAGGAGGGCGCGGTTGGCCTCGAGATGCTGCCATACACCTTGGCCGACCGTGCCGAAACCGCAGAGACCGAGGGGAAGGACGGGAAGGGAGCTCATCGCCGGTTCAGGTCTTGGGTCCGGAGCCCACCCGCGGCTCCGTGCCGGCGAGAAGCCGGGAGATGTTGGTCCGATGGCGGAGGATGACAAAGCTGGCGGCGCCGCAAGCCACGCCGATCAGGAGTCCGGAACGGCCCAGCGCGACGGAGGCGGTCGCGAGGGCAACGGCCCCGAGCATCGAGGAGAGGGCGACGTAGCGGAAAAGCGCGAGCGAAAGCCCGAAGACGACGAGCGCACCCCCGGCGCCCGCGGGGAACAGGACGGCGAACCCGCCGGCCGCCGTGGCGACCGACTTGCCGCCGCGGAAGCCGGTGAAGCAGGAGAAGCTGTGGCCCAGCAGCGCCCCCACGAGGCAGATCGTGCTCAGCAGCTCCAGCGCCCCAGCGTCGAACGGGCAATGCTGCGGCCCCATCCAGTGTAGCAGCGGGAACAGCCCCGCGGCGAGCGCACCCTTGGCAGCGTCGAGGAACAGCACCAGCGACCCGGGGCCCGGCCCCAGCACGCGGCGCACGTTGGTGGCACCCGCATTGCCGCTGCCCACCTTGAAGATGTCCACCCCCTTGGCGCGCGCCACCACGTAGGCGAACGGCAACGCCCCCAGCAGGTAGCCGGCGCCGGCGGCGAGGAAGTGGACGGGGCTCATCGCGGGGAAAGGGCGCTCAGAGCTGCACGAACTTCGCCATCCGGATGGCGGCGTGCCCCTTGATCTCGCGGCGGGCGGCCTCGCCCGGCTCGGTGTCGACGCGCACCACCATATAGGCGGTGCCGCCCGGGGTGAGGCGCGAGAGCGACATATCGGCGATGTTGACGTCGGCGCGGCCGAGGATCGAGCCGACCGTGCCGACCATCCCGGGCTGGTCGACGTTCTCCAGCACCAGCAGCTTTCCCTCGGCGGCGACCTCGACCTCGCGGCCGTTGATCCCGACGATGCGCGGCACGTTGGCCTTGCCGATCAGCGTGCCCGCCGCAGAGTGGGCCTGCCCCTCGGGCGTGATCGCCTCGACCTGGATCAGCTCGCTGTAATCGGCCTCGTCGGCCGACTGCGTCACCTCGGCGCGGATGCCGAGGCGCTGAAGGAGGACGGGGGCGTTGACGAAGTTGACCTCCTCGCCGCTGATGCGGCGCAGGAAGCCGCGCTCGATGGCGCGGGTGACCCCGTTGGTGTCGTGCTGGACCAGCTTGCCCCAATAGGTGATGCGGAGCTGGGCGATCTGCGGCGGGGCGATCTGCTGGACGAGGGTGCCCAGCTTGGCGCCGAGGTCGAGGTAGGGCCCGAGCACCTGGAGCGTGGCCGCGTCGATCGAGGGCACGTTGACGGCGTTGCGGATCACGCCCCCCCGCAGGACATCCGCGATCTGCTCGGCGATCTCGATGCCCACGGATTCCTGGGCCTCCGCGGTGGAGGCGCCGAGGTGGGGCGTGAGGACGACGTTGGGCAGGGCGCGCAACTCGCTGTCCTTGGCGAGGGGTTCGTCCTCGAAGACGTCAAGCCCGGCCGCCGCGACCTGGCCGGACTTGAGCGCGGCGATGAGGGCGCTCTCTTTGATGATGCCGCCGCGGGCGCAGTTGAAGATCCGGAGCCCGCGCTTGCAGCGGGCGAACGCCGCCTCGTCGATCATATACCGCGTGTCCTCGGTGAGCGGCATATGGACCGTGATGTAATCGGCTTGCCGGAGGACCTCGTCGAGCGAGACGCCCTCGACCTGCATCGCCTTGGCGCGGCTGGGGGCAAGGTAGGGGTCGTAGGCGAGGACGCGCATGCCGAAGGCCTGGGCGCGCTTGGCGACCTCGCCGCCGATGCGGCCGAGCCCGACGATGCCGAGGGTCTTGCGGAAGAGCTCGATGCCCGAGAACGACTTGCGGTCCCACTGGCCGGCCCGCATCGAGGCGCAGGCCTGGGGCACCGGGCGCGCGCCGCAGAGGAGGTGGGTGAAGGTGAGTTCGGCGGTGGCGATGGTGTTGCCCGCGGGCGTGTTCATCACGACCACGCCGTGGTTGGTCGCCGCCTCCACGTCCACGTTGTCGACCCCCACCCCGGCGCGGCCGACCACCTTCAGCAGGGGCGCCGCGCGGAAGACCTCCGCCGTGATCCGGGTCTCGGAGCGCACCGCGATGGCGTGCACGTCGCGCACGAGCTCCAGCACCTTCTCGGGGGAGGAACCATAGGCCTCGACCACCTCAAAGCCCGGCTGCTGGCGCAGAAAGGCGACTCCCTTGGGTGAGATCTTGTCGGCGACGAGGACTTTCATCAGGAAAAATGACCCGGAGCGAAATCCCGGCCGACGGCCCTAGCAAGGAAAAGGTTTGGCCGCGGACGGGTGAAAAAAACACCCGGAACGACGCGCCCCGTCTTTGACAACGGCCGGCGCGCGCGACCAACTCACCCGCGACCGGCCTCCGGCCGTCCCGCCCCCTCTGCCAGCTTATGATGATGATTTGTCCCCCACCCCTGCTTCGCCTCCGGTTAGTTCTCGCACTCGCCCCGGCGCTCCTGCTCCTCGCCGGCTGCGGCGGCCAGGCTCCCGCCGGCGGCGGGGGCAAGGCGGGCAAGGGCGCCAAGGGCGGCACCGCCCCCGTGCTGGTCGCGACGGCGGAACGCAAGGTTGTCCCCCTCGCCATCGAGGCGATCGGGGCCGTCGAGCCGATCCGCACCACCGCCGTCCGCTCTCAGGTCACCGGCACCCTCCTGAAGCGGGTCATCCGCGAGGGGCAGGACGTCAAGCAGGGCGAGCTGCTGTTCGAGATCGATCCCCGCCCGTTCCGCAACGCGCTGCAGTCGGCCGAGGCCGAGCTCCAGAAGGTGCGGGTGCAGCTGGAGACCGCCCGGGCGCAGGTAGCCCGCTACCGGGGCCTGACGGCGGACCAGATGGTTTCGAAGGAGCAGTTCGAGAAGATCAACGACGCCGCGCGCGCGCTCGAGGCCGAGTCGCTCTCCGTGGAGTCGCGGCTCGCGACCGCCCGGATCCAGCTCGAGTACTGCTCGATCCGCGCCCCCCTCGCCGGCCGCGCCGGCCAGATCACCCTCCACGAGGGCGACATCGTGCGCGGCAATGACACCGGCGCCCCCCTCACCACCATCCATCAGCTGAGCCCGATCAATGTCACCTTCGGCGTGCCCCAGCAGTACCTCGGGGCCCTGCAGCGCTACCGCGCGGCCGGCCAGCTCGCGGTCGCCGCCACCCCGCCCGGCGCGGACGAGAAGCCGGAGCAGGGCGAACTGACGTTCCTCGACAACGCGGTCGAGTCCGCCACCGGCACCCTGCGCCTCAAGGCCGCCTTCCCCAACGCCGCGCAGCGGCTCTGGCCCGGGCAGTTCGTGACCGTGGCGCTGACTCTCGCGAACCCCGAGGTGATCGCGATCCCCGCCAGCGCCCTCCAGACCTCGCAAGCCGGCCAGTACGTGTACGTCGTGAAGGCCGACCGCACCGCCGAGCTCCGGCCCGTGACCGTCGAGCGCACCGTGGGCTTGGAGGCGGTGATCGCCAAGGGCCTGGCGCCGGGCGAGACGCTCGTCACCGAGGGCCAGCTGCGGGTGGTGCCGGGCCGGGCGGTCGACATCCGCGACCCGGCGGGCGGCCCCCGGCCCGCCGCGAAGTCCGCCAAGGGCCCGAAGGAGGGCAAGGGCGGGAAGGAGGCGAAGCAGCCGTGAACATCCCCGAACCCTTCATCCGCCGCCCGGTGATGACGACCCTCGTCACCGCCGCCATCACGCTCTTCGGCTGGATGGCGTACGACAAGCTGCCGGTCAACGACCTGCCCAGCGTCGACTTCCCCACCATCTCCGTCTCGGCCAGCCTGCCCGGGGCCAGCCCGGAGACGATGGCGGCCTCGGTGGCCACCCCGCTGGAACAGCAGTTCTCCAGCGTCGCCGGCATCGAGGCGATGACGTCCGTCAGCGCCCTCGGCAGCACGCAGATCTCGATCCAGTTCAACCTCGACCGGAACATCGACGCGGCGGCGCAGGACGTGCAGTCGGCGATCGCGGCCGTCCAGCGCCGGCTCCCGCGGGATATGCCGAACCCGCCGACGCTGCGGAAGAACAACCCGGCGGACGACTCGATCATGCTGCTCTCGCTGACCTCCGAGACGCTGACCCTCTCGGAGGTGAACGAGTACGCCGAGACGATCCTCGCCCAGCGGATCTCGACCGTCGACGGCGTCTCGCAGGTGGGCGTGCTCGGGGCCCAGAAGTACGCGGTGCGGGTGCGGCTGGACCCGCGGGCGCTGGCGGCGCGGGGCATCGGCATCGACGAGGTGCGCTCGGCCCTCGACAACAACAACGTCAACCTCCCGGCCGGCACCCTCGACGGCGCCCACAAGACGACGACCCTCCTGGCAACCGGGCAGCTGAAAAACGCGGAAGGCTTCCGCCAGGTGATCGTGAGCTACCGCAACGGCGCCGCGGTGCGCCTCGGCGACGTGGCGCGGGTGGAGGACGGGGTGGAGAACGAGAAGTCCGCCAGCTGGTTCGACCAGCGCTTCCGCGAGGACGGCACCGAGGATCCGGGCTTCGCCGCCGGGGGGACGCCGCGCCGGGCCATCCTGCTCTCCGTCCAGCGCCAGCCGGGCACGAACACCATCGCGGTCGTCGACGGGATCAAGGCGCTGCTGCCGGCGTTCCAGGCGCAGCTGCCGGACTCGATCAAGCTGGAGCTCTTACTCGACCGCTCGGAGGCGATCCGCGAGTCGGTGCACGACGTGAAGTTCACCCTGCTGCTGGCCATCCTCCTCGTCGTGCTGGTGATCTTCCTGTTCCTGCGCACCCTCTCGGCGACGATCATCCCGAGCATCGCGATGCCGATCGCCATCGTCGGCACCTTCGGGGTGATGTACTTCTACGGGTTCAGCATCAACAACATCTCCCTGCTGGCCCTCACGCTCTCGGTGGGCTTCGTCGTCGACGACGCCATCGTGATGCTGGAGAACATCGTCCGCCACATCGAGGCGGGCGAGCACCCGATGACGGCCGCGCTGAAGGGCTCCCGCGAGATCGGCTTCACCATCATCTCGATGACCATCTCGCTGGTGGCGGTGTTCATCCCGGTGCTGTTCATGGGCGGGATCCTCGGCCGCCTGCTGCACGAGTTCGCGGTGACGATCGGCGCCGCGATTCTGGTCTCCGGCGTGGTCTCGCTGACGCTCACGCCGATGCTCTGCAGCCGCTTCCTGCGGCCCCGCGCCGCCGGCCACGCGCCGGGCGGCTTCTACGTGGCGATGGAGCGGGTCTTCGACGCCAGCGTCCGCCTCTACGAGCGCACGCTGCGCACCTCCCTCCGCTTCCGCGGCACCGTGCTGGCGGTGTCCGCGGCCACGGTCGGCCTGACCCTCTGGCTACTGGTCATCGTGCCCAAGGGCTTCATCCCGACGGAGGACGGCGGCCGCCTGATGGTCTCGATCGAGGGCGCGCAGGACGCCTCCTTCGAGGCGATGGTGCGCAACCAGCGGGCGGTGATCGCCGCGGTGCGGCGCAACCCCCACGTCGAGAACGTTTCCGGCTCGGTGGGCTCCTTCGGGCGCTCCGGCAGCGGCAGCGGCAACACCGGCCGGATGTACATCGGCCTCGTGTCGCGCGACCGGCGGCCCCACGCCAGCGTGGTCGCGCAGCAGCTTCGCGCGGAGACCGCCGCCATTCCGGGCGTCAAGGTGTTCCCGCAGGTGCCGCCGGCCATCCGGCTCCAGAGCCGGGGTGCCTCCTCGGTCTTCCAGTACACGCTTTACGGCAGCGACCTGCAGGAGCTGTACAAGATCACCCCGGAGATGCTCGATCGCGTCCGGGAGATCCCAGGGGTGATCGACGTCAACTCCGACCTCCAGATCACCAGCCCGCAGCTGATCATCGACATCGACCGCGACAAGGCCTCGTCGCTCGGGCTCAACGCCCAGCAGGTCGAGGACACCCTCTACAGCGCGTTCGGCTCCCGGCAGGTCTCGACCATCTACACCTCCACCAACCAGTACGCGGTTATCCTCGAGCTCGACCAGAAATACCAGCGCGACCCCGCCGCCCTCTCCCTGCTCTACCTGCGCAATCGCGAGGGGCGGCTGATCCCCTTGGAGGCGGTCTCGCGCATCCGGCCCACGGTGGGGCCGCTGACGGTGGCCCATATGGGCCAGGTGCCGGCGGTGACGATCACCTTCAACCTCGCCGACGGCACCGCGCTGAGCGAGGCGACGACCGAGATCGAGCGGATCGCCGGAGAGGTGCTGCCGCCGACGGTGTCCGGGACGTTCCAGGGCGCCGCCGCCGCCTTCACCAACTCGCTCAACGGCCTCGGCTGGCTGCTGCTGGTCGCCGTGCTGGTGATCTACCTGGTCCTCGGGATGCTCTACGAGGACTTCATCCACCCGATCACGATCCTCTCCGGCCTGCCGGCGGCGACCTTCGGGGCGATCGCCACGCTGCTGGCCTTCGGGCAGGAGCTGAACATCTACGGCTACGTGGGGCTGATCATGCTGATCGGCATCGTGAAGAAGAACGCCATTATGATGATCGACTTCGCGCTCGACGCGCAGCGCCACCACGGCAAAGCGCCGGCCGACGCCATCTTCGAGGCCTGCATCGTGCGCTTCCGGCCGATTATGATGACGACCTTCGCGGCCCTCGCCGGCACGCTGCCGATCGCGCTCGGCTGGGGCGCCGGCGCCGATTCGCGCCGCACCCTCGGGCTCGCGGTCTGCGGCGGGCTCGTCGTCTCCCAGCTGCTGACGCTCTACATCACCCCGGTCTTCTACCTCTACCTGGAGCGCTTCGCCCGCCACCTCACCCCGCGGTCCGTGGCCGACTACGAGCGCGAGGCCGCGGCCGCCGCCCAGCCCGGGATCGCCAAATGAGCCTGTCCCGCCGCCGCCTGCTCCTGCTCGCCTTCCTCGCCGCCGGCGCCGCCGCGGCCGCCGCCCCCGCCAAGTGGGCCGCGTCGATCGACGCCTTCACCCGGGCCGACGCCGCGAACCCGCCGCCGCGCGAGGCCGTCCTCTTCGTGGGCAGCTCCTCGATCGTGCGCTGGAAGAGCCTCGCCCGGGATTTCCCGGACGTGCCGGTGATCAACCGCGGGTTCGGCGGCTCGGAGCTGGCCGACAGCGTCCACTACCTCGACCGCCTCGTGCTCCCGCACCAGCCGCGCGTGGTGGTGCTCTACGCCGGGGAGAACGACCTGCAGGCCGGCGCCACCGCGGAGGAGGTGCACGCGCGCTTCCAGGCCTTCCGTCAGGGACTCCACGCCGCCCTGCCCAAGGCCCGGCTGGTGTTCATCGCGATCAAGCCCAGCCCGTCCCGCACGAAGATCCGCGCCCAGATCGACCGGGCCAACGCGCTCATCTCGGCCACCTGCCGCAAGGATCCGCGGCTGGCCTTCGCCGACGTCGTGCCCCCGATGCTCGACGCCGCCGGCCAGCCCCGCCCGGAGCTCTACGTCGCGGACCGCCTCCACCTCAGCGACGCCGGGTACGCCCTCTGGCGGCCGATTGTCGCGCCCCTCCTGCGCTGAGCGCGCCCCCGCGTCACGGCGCGCTTGCCCGGGGCGGCGACGCGCCGCTGAATGTCGCGTGGTCCCGCCCCCCGAATCCCCCGCCGCGCGCCTCGCGCGCCAAGTCGAGTTCCTGGTCGAGTGCGACCGCCTGAAGGAGATCTGCCGGCAGACGCTTGTCACCGGCAGCCGCCGCCGCGAGAACGACGCCGAGCACTCCTGGCACCTCTGCCTCTGCGTGCTGGTGCTCGCCGAGCACGCCAACCACCCGGGCTTGGACGTCCTGCGCGTCCTGCAACTGCTGATCGTGCACGATCTGGTGGAGATCGATGCGGGTGACACCTTCGCCTACGACGAGGCGGCGATGGCGACCCAGCGGGAGCGGGAAACGCGGGCCGCGGAACGGATCTTCGGCCTCCTCCCGCCGCCGCAGGGGGCGTGGTTCCGGGAACTGTGGGAGGAGTTCGAGGCGCGCGCCACGCCGGAGGCACGGTTCGCCGCCGCGGTCGACCGCTTCCAGCCGATGCTCCTCAACTGCCGCACCGAGGGCGACGCCTGGCGGCGCCACGACGTGACCGCGGACCGGGTGATCGCGCGCAACCGCCACATCGGTGAAGGCTGCGCCGAGCTCTGGCGTTACGCGGAGCGGATGGTCGCGGAGGCCGTCGCGCAGGGCCATCTGGCGGCGGGTCCCGCGACGCCCACGCCGCCGGGCTAGGGCGAACCCCCTTCCCGCGCCGCAAGGGCGCAAATATCCTGTCTCCGCCGGCCCCCTCCGAGCGTCTATCCGCTCACCCCGCCGCCTCGATGACTCTCCCCGCCGCGCTACCCCTTCCGACCACGCTCCTCGCCCTCTGCCTGTGGGCGTTGAACTGCGCCCACGCCGCGGCGCCGTCTCCCTCCCTGCCCCTCTGGCCCGAAGGAGCGCCCGGTTCCGCGGCGCGGCGCCTCGAGCCGGAGAAGGTCGCCGGCAGCAACGTCTCGAACATCCATCACCCTTCGCTTACGCCCTACTGGCCGGCAAACCCGGCGCCCGGCGGACCGGCGGTGATCATCGCCCCGGGCGGCGGGCACGCGCGGCTCGCGGCGCAACACGAGGGCCATAACGTTGCCGCTTGGCTGGCCCGCCACGGCGTCGCCGCCTTTGTGCTGAAGTACCGGCTGGCCAAGGACGACGCGAACCCCGCCGGCCAGCCCCAGCCCTACTCCGTCGACCGTGACGCGCTTGCGGACGCCCGGCGCGCCCTGCGCCTCGTCCGCGCGGGCGCCGGTGGCCCGGTCCCGGGCAGCGTCGGGATCCTCGGCTTCTCCGCGGGTGGCGAGGTCGCCCTGCTCGCGGCCACCCGGCCGGAGGAAGGCCGGCCCGCGGCGGCGGACGCGGCCGACCGGGCCCCGGCCCGGGCGGATTTCTACGCTTTGGTCTATCCGGGCGGCCTTCCCCGCACCGATCTCGAAATCACCAGCCGCACGCCCCCGGTCTTCCTGACCGCGGGCTATCAGGACCGGGCCAACATCTCGGAGGGGCTGGCCGAGTTCTACCTGCGGTCCAAACGCGCGGGAGCGAGTGCCGAGCTGCACCTCTACGCCGGGGCCGGGCACGGCTTCGGCGTCCGCGACACCAACCGTGGCCCGCACGCCGCGTGGATCGAACGCTTCGTCGAATGGCTGGCCGAGCGGAAGTTCCTGCCGTCCGCCCCGCGCCCGAACGGCTAGCCCGCTTGACTTAGCGCCCGCCCCACCCTCATTCCCGAGCCCCCGCACCCACCTATGGACCGGAACACCCGCCTCCGCCCGCTTCCCCTCGCCCTCCTCGCGGTCGCCGCGGCCCTGGCCCCGGCCCGCGGCGCGGCGCCCGCCGCCCCGGAAACCGTGATCCTCAGCCCCTTTGAGGTGAAGAGCGCGCAGGACTTCGGCTACCGCGCCGGCGCGGCCGTCACCGGCACCGGCACGGCGGGCCTGATCAAGGACACCCCGCTCAACATCAGCATCGTGCCGCAGGAACTGGTCGCGGACCAGGCGGGCAACCAGCTGGTCGACGTCCTCCGGGCCGCGAGCTCGGTCGCGCTGCACGTGAAGGACGAGGGCCAGATCCTCATCCGCGGCTACACCGGCCCGCAGTTCGTCAACGGCCTGCCCGCCGGCCAGGGCCTTGCCCTCTACGACGTGGACCGGGTCGAGGTGGTGAAGGGGCCCAATGCCGTGTTCGCGGGCATCTCCAATCCGGGCGGCACCGTAAACCTGATCAAGTTCAAGCCCTCCTTCACCCCGCGGAACTCGCTCGATCTCAGCTACGGTACCTACGACCACCGCCGAGCCGCGCTCCGCCTTTCCGGCCCGCTGCTCGGCTCGCAGCTCGCGTACAGCCTCGTCTACGGGACGACGGACGAGCAGAGCGCGATCGACTATATGTTCACGCGCGAGCAGTACTACTCCGGCGCGCTGAACTGGCGCCCGCTGCCCGCCCTGCGCCTCACCGCGCGCTACGGGCTCCTCGACCGCGAGGGCGGCCGCCGCCCCCACACCGTGGTCAGCCACCCGCTGTTCCAGGAGAAGGACCGCGAGGCCATCCGGCTCTTCGACCAGCTGGGCCTCCCGCGCCCGGCCAGCTACCCGCAGTTGGAGAATGGCGCCGTGCGCACGCCGGCCGGGGCGCCCATCAACACCGGGCGGCCCGCCCCCGAGGGCGTCGACGCCTACATCGCCCGCACCCTCGGCGCGGCCGTCGCGCCCTACCCCGGGATCTATTCCCGCGACTTCTTCCCGGACGACTCCTTCAACTACAACGGGCCCGACGGGCGAGACAACTACCGCAACCAAAACAGCGGCTTCGAGGCCGAGTGGGTGGCCTCGCCCACCCTCGCGCTCCGCGCCCTGTTCCAGCAGGTCGACAGCCACCGGATGCGCCGTGAGTTCAACGGCCTGCGGCCCGTCGCCGGGCAGCGCCTGCGGAGCACGATCTCGGACTTCAAGCCGGGCGGGCTCAACTTCTCCGCCAAGGTGGAGGCCGCCTCCAAGCTGAACCTCAACCGCGCCGGGCGGCACGACCTCCTCGCCGGCTTCCAGCACGACGGCGGCAAGGAGGTCATCAGCCCGATCACCGTCGCCACCACCCGGATCCTGACCTGGGTGCCGGGCTCGCCTCCGATTCCCAGCCTGCTCCAGCTGATGCGCGACCAGTACGGACCGACCTACACGGAGCCTGGCGTTATCCGCAAGGGCGGAGCCCACTCGAACTCCTACTACGGCGTCGTGCAGTCGTCCTTCCTCGGCGACCGCCTCCGCACCCTAGTGGGCGGGCGGCACATCACCAACCACCGGCCGACCGACGACAACCGCGACGGCCGGGACGAGAGCTTCAAGGTCAGCCGCTTCGTGCCGCAGTTCGGCGCGCTTCTCCGCGTGACCCCGGGGGTCAGCCTCTACGCGAGCACCAGCCGCACCTTCGTGCCGCAGCGCCAGCAGACCGCGGACCTCGCCGCGATCCGCGCGAGCCAGGGCGATCCCACCT
>VHCY01000041.1 GCA_016871595.1 Verrucomicrobiota bacterium | reverse complement strand
GGCGGGGCCGTTGGAGATGGGGTGCCAGAACCAGGCGAGGATTCCCGGCAGATGGGAGAAAATCATCTTGGCGACGCGGCGGAGGGGAGCGAGACCGCTGGCCTCGACACGGCCCCGCCAAGCCTCGTGACGGGGTACGGATTTTCGAGCCACCCCTAAGTTCGGTCTGGGGGATGGGTTGAGGTTGATACGACTGACGCTGGTGGTCCAACCCTAGCGGAGGGAAGGCCCGGCGCGGCGGGATTAGGAGATGTGCCCCTAGTCACTAGGGTCCTTGGATTTATTGACGACGGGCCAAATTTGGCACATCGAAAAGGAATGAGCGTTGCCTTGAAAATGAAACAATCACTCGCGCAGGCCATCCGCGAGCGGATGGCAGCTGAGCGCATCAGCATCAGCACCTTCGCCCGGAAAGCGAGGACGGGTCGTAATTCGGTGCGTCGCATTCTCGACAGCCACAACACCTCGGTCACGCTCAACAGTATCGGCAGAGCGGCGGAAGCCCTGAACCTTGATTTCACGTTGACGGCCAAGCCGATGACTCCGGCTCAACTGGGCAAGATCGCGGATAAACTGGAGGCTGCGAACGCCCGCGACAGGGCGAAGCTCGAAGAAGAATTCGTCGCCGGCTTTTACGGCAAGCCGGCCAAGCCGATGCATGCCAAAAATCCAAAGGTCTGAGGTTCCAGAAGAACTTCTTCGGCACCTCTTCCAACGGAGGGCGGAACGAGGTATCACAACCGAAGACCTCGTTCAGTTCGCGGCTTGGCTGGATCGGAATCCGACGGTACCGGACGGAAGGTGGTACAAACGCTTTCAAGGATTCACTCTCTGTGGTGAGGGAAACCTCGTGAAAACGTTTCTCAAGCCGACGCAAATCGCGGTGGGGACCGAAGTATCCTGAGACGAAGAGGAACTGGGCAACGCCGCGGTTCCCTCGGTCGGGCAAGTCAGCACGTGAAAGCACCCCAACTCGGCAGGCCCACCCGACAAGACGGCTCGTCTCCGCCTCGATCTGGTGGCATCCCCCCCGGCGGTCGCTGATGAACGCGGTTCCTCTCCTGTCGCTGCTCACGCTGGCGGTCGTCGCGTCGCCCGCGGTCCGGGGACAGGCTCCCGTCAGCGACATCGTCTTCGGCTCGTGCCTGAAGCAGGTGGATCATCCGATGCTCGACCGCACGCTGACGCTGCCGATGGACCTGTTCCTTTTCCTCGGCGACAACATCTACGCGGACACCCGGGATATGGCCGTGATGCGGGCGAAGTACGACACGCTCAAGGCCAGCCGCTTCTTCCAGGAGCT
The DNA here is from genome assembly GCA_016871595.1 of Verrucomicrobiota bacterium. Taxonomy (GTDB): domain Bacteria; phylum Verrucomicrobiota; class Verrucomicrobiia; order Opitutales; family Opitutaceae; genus ER46. The sequence continues at coordinate 18,448 of VHCY01000041.1, read as the reverse complement.
CCGCCGCCGCGGGCCCTTGCTCGCGACCTGGGACGACCACGACTTCGGGGCCAACGACGCGGGCGCGGAGTATCCGCGGCGGCGCGAGTCCCAGGCGGAGTTCCTGCGCTGGCTCGATGAGCCGGCTGACTCCCCGCGGCGGCGGCGGGATGGGGTCTACGACGCCCACATCCTCGGGCCCGCCGGCCGACGGGTGCAGGTGATCCTGCTCGACACGCGTTTCTTCCGCGGCCCGCTGCGCCGGGCGGCCGCGGGCGAGCCGGCGCTCCTCGGCGGCCCCTACCGGCCGCAGACCGACCGCAGTGTGACGCTGCTCGGGGAGGCGCAGTGGCGCTGGCTGGGAGAGCAATTGCGGCAGCCCGCGGAACTGCGGCTGATCGTGAGCAGCATCCAGTTCGTGTCGGAATTCTCCGGCGCCGAGGCGTGGGCCAATCTCCCGCACGAGAAGCAGCGCCTGCTGGACCTGCTGCGTGAGACGCGGGCGGCGGGCGTGCTCTTCGTCAGCGGCGACCGGCACTGGTGCGAACTGTCCCGAATGGACGGCCCGACGGGCTACCCGTTGTACGACCTCACCGCGAGCGCGCTGACGGAGAAGCATCCCCGCGGCACGCCCACGGAGAACCGGTACCGGGCGCTGCCGCAGACGTACCACGACGTGAATGCCGGGCACCTGCACATCGATTGGGCGGCGGCCGATCCGCTGGTCACCTGGCGGATCGTCGACGTCACCGGCCGGACGCAGCTCGAGCATCGCGTGCGGCTGGGCGAACTCCAGCCGGCGCGGGAATAGGGCGGGCGTCGGTGACCCAAACGCCAGGTAGGCCCCGCGCCGCCAGCGGAATCTTGCGCCGGCCGCGGTGGCGTGAGTTGCTCGCAAGAATGCCCGCCGCCGTCCGTCCCGCCCCCCCGCCGGAATCCCCGGTCCTGCCGCTGGCGATCGCGCTGGGGCTCGCGACGCTCGCTTTTTTACCTGCGCTGCCGATCGGATTCATCGCGGACGATTTCGTCTACATCGCGCGCTTCCTTGAGCTGCCGTGGTCAGCCTGGCCAGAGTTCTTCGTCCGGGAGTGGTCCGGGGGCGTGTGGGGTCAGCCGCTCAAGGAGCTCCGTCCCTTCGCGGCGCTCTCGTTGATGGTGGATGCGCGGCTTTGGGGCGGCGCGCCGGCCGGTTATCGCCTCGTGAACCTCGCGCTGCACCTCGCCGCGACCGCGTTGGTGGTGATGATCGCCTGGCGGCACGCGCGGGCCCGCCCCGGGCCGTTTTCCGCCCCGGGCGCGGCTCTCGTGGCCGGGATGCTGTTCGCGGTGCACCCGGCCCACGTGGAGACCGTGACGTGGATCACCGGCCGCGCGGACCTGCTGGGCACGGTGGCGGCGCTCGCGTTCTGGCTGGGCGGGGAGAGGCACGACGAAGGCGGTTCCCGTCGGGCCGCGGGGTTCGGCCTCGCCGCGCTGCTGGTCGGGGTCTTCACGAAGGAGTTCTGCCTCGTGCTGCCGCCGCTGCTCGCGCTCCGCTGGGCGCTGGTGGATCCCCGCGCCGGCCGCGCGGCCTGGAAGCGGCGCGGGGTGTTCCTCGCCGGCGCGCTGGCGGTCATCGCGGTGTACGCGCTCGCCCGCCGCGCCGCGTTCGGCGCCGATCCGACCACGGGCTTCTTCGGCTGGAATGACGCCCCGACGTGGAGCCGGCACGCGGGCTATGCCGGCTGGCTCGTGCCGGTCCTGCCCTTTTTCGCGCGCGCCGAGTGGGCCGCGCTGCCCCCGGCGGAGACCCTGCGCGTCCTCTGGGTGGTGCTGGCCACGCTCGCCGCGGGCGGCCTGGTCTACGCGAGGGTGCGACGGGCGCCGTGGGCCGGCACGGTGTTCTTCGGCGGCTGCTGGTGGTTCGCCACCACGCTCGGGCTCTTCGTGGTCGTCTATTTCTCGCCGCGACACCTCTACCTGCCGACCGCCGGGGTGGCGATCGGGCTGGGCTTGCTCCTGCACGCCGGGCGCGCGCGCCGGAGCGCGGCCGCGGTGCTCGTCGCGTGGTGCCTCGCCGCGCACTTCGCGGCGCTGGGACCGTGGCGGGAGGCCGGCCGGATCTCGCGGGAGGTGCTCGCGGCGGTGAACGAGGAACTGCAGGCGGCTCCGGAGGACACGATCGTCCTTGTTTCCGTCCCGGAGACGCGGGGCCCCGTCCTCCTGTGGGCGTGGTCCAGCCCGGCCGCGCTGGGCGCCCCCTTTCTTGCGCGGCCCCGCACCCCGCACCAGGTGATCGAGCGCCCGGTCAACCATATGCGTCCGGACAAGTGGGCGGTGGAGCGCCGGCCGGTCGAAACGGTGCGGGCCGCGGGGGCGGCCGTTGCCGTCCACGTCGGTCTCGATGGCCAGGTGCACCACCGGTTGGTGCCGCGGGGGGAACTGCTGGCGCGGGCGGAGCAGCTGGGCCGTTTGTCCGCCCAGGGCTTGTCCGCGGAGAGTTTGACGGCTTGGATCGAGTCGTGCGCCCGCCCCTGAACCGACCCGAACCGGAGCTGGCGCTCTCCGTGGTGATCCCGCTCTTCAATGAGGCGGGCAACGTGGGGCCGCTGCTCGCGGAGCTGCGTGCCTCCCTCGCGGCGCTCCCGGTGGGTGCGGAGGTGATCGCGGTTGACGATGGCAGCACGGATGGGACGGCGGCGGAGCTGGCGATCGTGGCGCGCGATTGGCCCGCGCTGAGGGTGCGGCGCTGGGCGGAGAACCGGGGGCAGGCGGCGGCGCTCTGGGACGGCTTTGCGGCGGCCCGGGGCGAGTGGGTGGCGATGCTCGACGGCGACGGCCAGAATCCCCCGGCGGAGCTCGCCCGCCTGTGGGCGGTCCGGGACCGGGCGGACCTGATCGCCGGGATCCGGGCGGAGCGGCGGGATCCGGTGCTGCGGCGCGCGATGTCGCGGGTCGCGAACGCGGCGCGCCGGCTGCTGTTGCGCGACGGGGTGAGCGACACGGGCTGCTCGCTGAAGCTCTTCCGGCGGGAGGTCGCGGGCTCCTTTCTGCCGATCCGCTCGATGTACTCCTTCCTGCCCGCCTTCGCGCGGGCGGCGGGCTACACCGTGCACGAGGTCCCGGTGGCGCATCGCCCGCGCCGGGCCGGGACGTCCAAGTACGGCCTCGCCGTGATGGCGGTGCGCCCGCTCCTCGACCTGCTCGCGCTCACCTGGGTGCTGCGCCGCGTCTTCCGGCAGCGCGGCCAGCCGGCGTCGCGGGCGATGGATTGAGGCTGGATTCCCGGGCCGGGGCCGGCCAAGTTCCGTGCGCCTCCTCGCGCGCGTTCCCCTTCCCCGCGGGGATGCGCCCCGCGACCGTTTTGTCCCTATGAATGTCCCCCGCAGTTTCCTGCTGTGCCTCGGCGTCGTCCTCGCCCTGCTCGCCGCCCCCGCGGGGCGCGCGGCGACCCCCACCGGCACCCTCTCCGGGGTCGTGAGCAACAGCGCCACCGGCAACCTGCTGGAGGGCGCGCGGGTGGAGGCCCCGGCGCTCGGGCTCGTGGCGCTGACCGACCTGACGGGCGCTACGTGCTGAATGGCGTGCCCGCGGGGGCCCACGAGGTCGTCGTCACCTACACCGGGCTGGACCGGGTCCGCGCGACCGTCGAGGTGCGGGCCGGGGCGCGCGCGGCGCGCGACTTCGACCTGACGACGGCCATCTACCGCCTGGATGCCTTCAAGGTGACGGGCGAGCGGGAGGGCGGGGCGGCGGCGATCACCGCGCAGCGCAACGCGGACAACGTGAAGAACGTGGTGGCGATGGACGCCTTCGGGACGCTGCCCAATATGAGCGCGAGCGAGGTCGCGCTGCACCTGCCGGGCGTGGCGGGCGTGATGAACGAGGCGGGCCTGGTTGCCGGCTTCTCCATCCGCGGCGTCCAGCCCGGGCTCAACACCGTCACGATGGACGGGGCGCTGCTCACGAGCCGCGACGACGGGATGTCGCGCTCCACCCAGCTGCACGTCTACAGCGCCGCGATGTTCGACCAGATGGAGCTGATCAAGGGGCACACCCCGGACAAGGGTGCGGATTCCCTCGGGGGCACGATCAACCTGAAGACCCGGTCGCCCCTCGGGATGAGGGAGAAGCGGCGGATCACCTACAACGCGTCGGGGCGCCTCGCCCCGTCGTTCACCCAGCAGATCCCGCTGCGCGAGGCGCACCGCTTCCACCCGTTGTTCAACCTCAGCTACCAGGAGGTGTTCAGCGTGTTCGGCGGGGAGCGGAACCTCGGCGTGACGACCAACTTGTTCTACAGCGAGCACGCGACCGGCTGGTTCATCACCACGCGCGATTTCCAGAACACGACCGCGGCGCCGGCCTATGTCTGGGACTACCGGACGACGGACACGTACAACCCGCATTACCAGGCGAGCCTCAATGTGAAGGTGGACTACCGCCTGTCCCCGACGACCAAGCTGAGCCTCAACACGATCGCCAACGACAACAACGAGAAGTTCCGCCGGCGGTACGAGACGCGGGCCTTCACCACCCAGTCGGTTGGCACCAGCGGCACGGCCGGCATCCTGCCCGGCTACACCGACCGCATCACGCAGGTGCGCGCCGCGCCCGGGTCGACCATCACGCACACGATGACCGGGCCGAACAATGTCTTCGTGCGGATGCGGAACCTGGACTTCGGGGTCGAGCACGAGTTCGACCGCCTCCGGATCGACTACAAGGCCGCGTACAACCACTCGAACGTGAACCGCGGCAACGGCAAGGGAGGGGTCCTCATCAACCAGTTGACCGGCGTCGGCTGGATTCTGGATCGCACCCAGTCCGACCTCTACCCCCGCTTCATCCAGACCGAGGGGCCGGATATGACCAATCCGGCCAATTACCGGCCCGCGCCCAATGGCCTCACCAACGCCAACGCCGACAATGACCGCGTGGCGGCGGAGGCCCGGGCCAACGTCCGCTACCAGCTGCCGGTGCCGGCCACGGTCTTCCTCAAGGGCGGCGCCTTCCTCCGGGACAACTCGGCGCGGGACCTGGTCCGCGACCGGCGGTGGAGCTACGTGGGCACGACGGCGTTGCCGGCCTCGACCCGGCTGCTGATGTGGGATCAGGTGAAGACGGGCCGGCGGATGCCGCAGTGGGAGGCCTCGGACTTCATCAGCACCCGCGCGCCCGCGCAGCCGGAGCTGTGGCGCGAGGACCTGTATTTCCGCGAGAGCAACAAGTACCTCGGCAACCGCCGGGTCGCCGAGCGGGTGACCGCCGGCTACCTGATGACCGAGGGTCGGCTCGGGAGCACCGGTTTCCTCGCGGGCGTGCGCACGGAGCGCACCGACACCGAGAGCATCGGCTGGGTGCGGGCGAGGGTCGCGAGCACCGCGGCGCAACAGGCGGCCGACCCCGTGGGTTCGGCGCAGCGCGACTACGCCGGCACGCGGCGGGCCTCCACCGGGGGCTACACCAAGTCCTTCCCGAGCGTGCACCTCAACCACGACCTCACGCGCCAGCTGAAGGCGCGCGTGAGCTGGTCGACCAGCTTCGGGCGGCCGGCGCTGAGCGAGCTGCGCTAGAGCGAGGCCGCCAACGAGGCGGCGCAGACCGTCACGGTCAACAACGCGAGCCTGCGGCCGCAGCTCGCGACGAATTGGGACGCCGCGCTGGAGTATTACTTCGAGCCGGTGGGCGTGCTGTCGGCGGGCTGGTTCCACAAGTCGATCCGGGACTACATCGTGCGCGGGATCACGCTGGGCACGGTGGGCGCCGGGGCCGCGAACGGGTTCAACGGCGAGTACCAGGGGTTCACGCTGCTCACCAGCGCGAACGCCGGCACCGCCGTCATCCAGGGCTGGGAGTTCACCTACCAGCAGCAGTTCACGTTCCTTCCCGGCCTGCTGAAGGGGCTGGGCGTCTCGGCGAACTACACGCTGATCCAGACGGCGGGTGACTTCGGGGGCGCGATCGCCCGCCGCACCGACGAGGTCCCGGGCTTCATCCCGCGCGTCGGCAACGTCGGCCTGACCTGGCGGCACCGCGCGGTGAGCGCCCGGCTCGCCGTGAACCACGTCGGGCGCCACATCACGAATTTCACCGCCACGGGCTCCGGCCGGAACCTCTACCGCTTCTCCCGCACGATCACCAACGTCGGCCTCGGCTACCACTTCCGCCCCTGGCTCAACCTCACGCTCGATGTCGCCAATCTCTTCAACGAGCCCGAGGCCTCCTATCGCGGCATCCCGGACCAGATGCAGTCGACCAACATCCCGGGCACCACGATCACGATGGGGGTGAACGGACGGTTCTGAGGCCGGCTCCCGCGGCCGGCCGGGTCCGTCCTGCGGCTCAATCACCGCCAGGGGTCAGGCCCGGGAGGCGCCGCGGGCCGTGGCCGTTCTCAGCGGCCCGCCCACGCCTCCGGCAGGCGCAGGAGACGCTCGGCGTTGCCGTGGAAGAACCGTTCCAGGGTCTCGCGCGGGAGTCCGAGGGCCTCGGTCTTCCGCCCCGAGTGGAGGATTTCGCCTTGGCCCGCGTAGTAGGCGAAGTCGGCCCGGTAACGCACCTCCAGCTGGGTGGCGTGCGCCTGGCGCTGCCGGTCAGTCGGGGGCTGCTCCCGCAGGTGCGGCTTCCAGCCGGAGTCGAGGCCGTACAGGATGCGGTCCGGGAAGCGGGCAAACAGCGCCCGCACGCGCTCGGGCGGATGGCGCGTCAGATTGCGCGTCCGCGCGGCGACCTCGATTTGGAGGTTCGGAAACGCCTCCAGCCGGCGCGCGATGCCGTCGAGGTCGTGCTCGAGGCTGCCGAGGTGGGCCGCCAGCACCACCAGGGTGGGATGCTTGCGGAGGATGTTGTCCCGGGCGGCGATGATCGCGGCGTGGCTGGGGAACTCCGGCTTGCCGTGGAGGTGCCACTGGGGGTTCGTCGAGTAGTAGCCGTGGTGGGGGCTGGCCGGATCCAGCGGCAGCCACGCGTCGATCGGCTCCGCGAGGTGCGCGTGCAGCGGCTTCCCGCGGCGGGCGAGATGCGCGTAGATCGGGTCGAAGCGCGGGTCATCCGGCAGCACAAAGCGGCCCGACTCGTCCCGGATGCCGATGCCGACCTCCTTCCAGATCTTCACCGCGACGGCGCCGCCGGCGAAGGCGGCGTCCAGCCAAGCAATGACCTTCGCCGCATAGTCCGGGGCCGCGTGGCCAGTGACGTCAAACGTGGCCGTGAAAGGGTACAGGGTGGGTTCGATCCGGTAAAGGTGGCGGGCGACGCGGTCCATCGTCGCGAGGTGGCCGTCACCGCCCGGCACGCAGACGTTCACCGTGCGCAGGTTCAGGCGGCGGAACAGGTCGTGGAAGACCGGGGCGTCCTCAAAGAGGTGCGAGTGCACGTCGATCTTGCGGATCTCCTCGAACGCCGGAGGCGTGGCCGCGCGAGGCGTGGCGGTGAACGCGAGCAGGACGGGCAGCAGCCGGATCAGGGGGCGAAGGGGGTTCATCGGGCTCGGGCAGGCTGGCTCAGCGGGGCGGGGCGGCGAGCCGGGGCGCGCTGTGTCCCTGGGCGCGGAGTTGGGCGAGCAGGGCGGTCAGCTCGGCGACCTTGGCGGGGTGGGCGGCGGCGACGTTGTGGCGTTGCCCGAGGTCCTCACGGAGCTGGTACAGCTCGACCTCGGCGGCGTCATCGGCGGGATAGCCGTGCCGCGCCTCCCAGGCGCGGTCCCGGGCGGAAACGTAACCGTCCTTCGCGCGGATGAGCACCCAGTCCCCGGCGCGGATCGCGTACCCGTTGGCGTTGGTGTTGTGCACGTGGGCGGTGCGGACCGGGGTGGTCCCGCCGCGGAGGAGCGGCAGGAGGTCGTGGGAGTCCTCGGCGGCGTCCCGGGGCAGGGTGTGCCCGGTGATCGTGGCGAGGGTCGCCATCACGTCCACCTGGGAGACGAGCGCCTCGGAGACCGTGCCCGGGCGGACGACCCCGGGCCAGCGGACGAGGAAGGGCACGCGGTGGCCGCCCTCGTAGAGATCGCGTTTGAGGCCACGCAGCGGGTGCGACGACCAATGCCCGTGGCGCTCGTCGCGGGCGTAGGCGTAGCGCTCGGGCCCGTTGTCGGCGGAGAAGAGCACGAGCGTGTTGCCCGCGTGGCCCGACTCCTCGAGGGCGCGCAGGAGCTGGCCGACGCTGTCGTCCGTCTCGTGCACGAAGTCCCCGAAGGCGCCGGCGCGGGATTTGCCGTCGAAGGCATCGTTGGGGATGATCGGCGCGTGCGGGGAGGGGAAGGCGAAGTAGAGGAAGAACGGCTGGTCGGATCCCCGGCGGGCGCGAAGGTATGCGACGCCCCGGCGGGTGAGGGTGGGCAGGTTCTCGTAGGGGTCCCAGCCGGGGGCCATCGGACCGGGGCGGGATTCCCAGTTGCCCTCCTTGATCGCCTTGAACCGGCTGGTGTCCAGGGGGCGGTCGGGCGCGGTGACCACGCGGTCGTTCTCGATCCAGCAATAGGGCGGGAAATTGATGACATCGTCCCCGAAGTAGTGGTCGAAGCCGCGCGCGAGCGGCCCGCCGGGGATGGGTTTGGTCCAGTCGAACGCGTCGGGCCCCCATTCCTGCGGGGCCTTGGCCTTGCCGCCGCCGCGGGGCTGGGCGCCCGGGCGGCGGATCGCGTCCCAGTCCCAGCCGAGGTGCCATTTCCCGATGGCGGCGGTGGCGTAGCCGCGGCGGCGCAGCATTTCCGGGAGGGTGAGCTGGCCGGGGCGGAAGATGGGGGCGCCGAAGGCGTTCACGATGCCGTGGAAGTCGCGCCAGTGGTGCCGCCCGGTGAGGAGGGCGTAGCGGCTGGGGGTGCAGACGCCGGAGGAGCTGTGGGCGTCGGTGAAGCGGAGGCCGGACGCGGCGAGGCGGTCGAGTTGCGGGGTGGGGATGCGGGAGCCGGCGTGGTAGCAGCCGAGGTCGCCGTAGCCGAGGTCGTCGGCGTAGAGGATCAGGACATTGGGCAGGCGGGCGGGGGCGGCGTGCGCCGGCGGGGCGGCGAGGGCGGCGGCCGTGAGGACGCGGCGGAGGAGGGCGGCGGAGGACATCGGGGTGGCGGGATTGGGGCGCAACGGCGGGCGGGGCACAAGGCCGCTCCGGATCGATCAACGGACCCCTTGGCAAAGCCCGGCGCATCTGCATGGTCGACCGGATGTTCGTCGACGAATGCACGGTGAAGCTGGCCGCCGGGGATGGGGGCAGGGGCTGCATCAGCTTCCGCCGGGAGAAATACGAGCCGTGGGGCGGACCCAACGGCGGCGATGGTGGCCGCGGTGGCGACGTGGTCCTGCTGGGAGACGTCAACACCAACAACTTGGTCGACTACAAGTACCAGCCGCACTGGCGCGGGGAGCGCGGTGGCCACGGGCTCGGGGCGGATTGCAATGGCCGCGACGGCGAGCCGTGCGTGCTGCGGATGCCGTTGGGGACGATGGTGATCGATCTTGAGACCGGCAAACCGGTGGCCGAGGTGATCGAGGACGGCCAACGGATCGTGCTTTGCCAGGGCGGCAACGGCGGCTGGGGCAACACGCACTTCAAGACCTCTACGACGCGCGCCCCGCGGCGGGCGAACCCGGGCCTGACCGGGCAGGCCGGCACCTACCGGCTGGTGCTGAAGAGCATCGCCGACGTCGGCCTCGTCGGCTTCCCGAATGCGGGCAAGTCCTCCCTGATGGGCCGCATCACCCAGGCGCGTCCGCGCACTGCCGCCTATCCCTTCACCACGCTGCACCCCCAGATCGGGGTGATCGAGTACCCGGAAGACAAGCGCGGCGCCCGCCGCCTGCTACTCGCGGACATCCCCGGCCTGATCGAGGGGGCGCACGAGAACCGCGGCCTCGGGCACCGTTTCCTGCGCCACATCGAGCGCTGCGCCCTGCTCGTGTTTCTCCTCGATATGGCCGGGACGGACGCGCGGGACCCCCGGGAGGACTACCGCCACCTGCTCCGGGAACTGAAGCTGTACGATCCGGCGTTGCTGGAGAAACCACGGCTGGTGGTCGCCAACAAGCTGGACCTGCCGGAGGCCGCGGGCTGGCTGGAGAAGTTCCGCCGCCGCCACCCGGACGTGCCGGTCCTCGGGATCTCGTGCGCGACGGGCGAGGGCGTCGACCGATTTAAGAAGGAATTGTCAAAACGCGTTCGCCGGCGCCCGCGGGAGGGAAATGCGTCGCCTCCCGCTTCCGGCTGAGGCGAGGATGGTCGCGATGTCCGCCCCCAGTGCACATCGCTCGCTCCTGATGAAGGCCAACCGGCAGCTCGGTTTGACGCTGTCGGACCGCAACCTGCTGACCGTGGGGCAGCTGCAAGAGGCGAACGAGCGCTGGCTCGAGTGGGTGGCCGGGGGCGAGCGGGGCGCGTCACTCCTGCGCGTCCTTACCCAGTCGCTGAAATTCCTCCGGGAGGGGGACGTGCTGCGCCACGCGATGGAGCACGAGGGGGCGGGGTTGGTGGACCTTCGCGACTTCGACGTGCCCGATGAGTTCCGCCGGCTGCCCGACTCCGGAGCCTGCTGGGCCACCTGGACCGTGCCGTTCGACAAGCTGGACGGTTTCACCTGCCTCGCCTCCGCCTACGTCCTCAGCCCCGTGGTCAAGGCCCATTGGGAGGCGCGGCTCCCGGGGCCCTTGCTCTGGTTCGGCACGACGCTGGATGGGGTGACGGAGCATCTGGGGCGGCTAGGTACGCCCGCGCGCTGACCATGCCCCTCGGACGCGTCCAGACCAGCATCGTCACCCACCTGGTGGAGCTGGGGCGGCTCCAATCGGCCCAGCGGGACGAGCTGGTCCAGCATCCGCAGGACCTGAGCGGTGAGGCCCTCGACCGGCTCCTCCGGGACGATTACCGCGTGCCCGACTTCGCGCGTTTACTGGCGGCCGCGCACGCCTACGGGATGCGCGCCTGCAACGTGGCCCGCTTCCGCGTCACCCCGCAGACCTTCGAGGGCCTGTCGCTGGAATTCTGCCAGAAGCACCTCGTGCTGCCCGTGGGCGCCCTCGGGGATCTGCTGCTGCTCGCGTGCGTGGACCCGTTTGATCGCGCGGTCGCCGACCAGGTGCAGGAGATGACCGGGCGCACGGTGGTCCGCCTGCTCGCCCGCGCCGAAGATCTGCGGGAGAAGGTGGCCCGCGGGCAGGACAAGGGGGCCGGATTCGCGGACGTGGTCACGCAGATCGACGAGCAGTACCGCCAGGGGCCCGAGACGGAGATCAGGGACGAGGAGGTCACGGAGGAATCCGGACCGATCATCCAGCTGGCGAACCGGATCGTCGAGGAGGCTTACCTGGCGGGCACGAGCGACATCCACATCGAGCCGCAGGAGAAGGAGGTCGTGGTCCGCAACCGGGTCGACGGGATGTGTTACGAGCGGCTCCGGTTGCCGAAGAAGGTCGGGCCCGCGCTGGTGGCGCGCCTGAAGATCATGTGCAACCTGGACATCTCGGAGCGGCGGCTGCCCCAGGACGGGCGCATCGTCTTCCAGCAGTATTCGCGTAAGGGCCTCGACATCGATCTGCGCGTCTCCACCGCGCCGCTCAACCACGGCGAGGGGGTGGTGATGCGGATCCTCGACAAGCAGCGGACCACGTTGCCGCTCTCGGATCTCGGCTTCTCCGCGGACAACCTCGCCCGCTACCGCGCCTGCATCCGGGAGCCGCACGGGATGATCCTGCACTGCGGCCCGACGGGCTCGGGCAAGTCGATGACCCTCTATTCGGCGTTGAACGAGATCAACACCCCGGACCTCGTCATCCGGACGGCCGAGGATCCCATCGAGTACACCCTGCCCGGCATCAACCAGATGCAGATGCACCGGCAGATCGGGCTCACCTTCGCCAGCGCCCTGCGCTCGTTCCTCCGGCAGGACCCGGACGTCATCCTCGTCGGTGAGATCCGCGACCAGGAGACCGCCGGCATCGCCGTCGAGGCCGCCCTCACCGGGCACCTTCTCCTTTCCACCCTCCACACGAACGACGCCCCCACCACAGTCTCTCGCCTGACGGATATGGGAGTGGAGCCTTTCCTGCTCTCATCGTCCCTGCGCTGCGTCTGCGCCCAGCGGCTCCTGCGGCGGGTCTGCCGGGACTGCCGGCTCGAGTACGAGCCCTCGGGCCGCGAGCGCGACCTCCTCGAGCGGGCGCTCGGCTGGAGCGGGCCGATTCACAAGGCGCACCCGGGGGGCTGCCCGAAGTGCGACCATAACGGCTACCGTGGCCGCGTCGGCATCCACGAGCTGATGGTGGGCAACGAGGAGCTGGTGGCCGCGATCAACGCGGGGGCCGAGGCGGCGGAGCTGAAGCGGATCGCGATGCGCGGCGGGATGAAGACGCTCCACCAGGACGGCCTGCTCAAGGTCCGCGAGGGCGTCACCACGATGGAGGAGGCGCTGACCAGCGTCCCCGCGGACCGCTGACGCGTCCGCCGGCGTTGCGGTCGTGACAACCACGGGGGCCTCGCGCAACCTCGCGCGCGATGTCTTCCCCGTCCCCCCGCGCCGGCGGCTGCCGGATCCCTTGGTTCAGGCTCGGACTGCTGGTGCTGCCCGTGCTCGCGGGCGCCGCCCCGGCTCCCGTGGCCGCGCCGCGCCCGCTGAACGTGGTGCTGCTGTACGCGGATGATTGGCGCCACGACACCCTGGGCGCGGCGGGAAACCCGATCGTCCGCACCCCGCACCTGGACCGGCTGGCGCGCGAGGGGCTCCGGTTCACCAACAGTTTCGTCACCACCTCCATCTGCGGCGTGAGCCGCGCCACGCTGCTCACGGGGCAATGGATGTCGCGGCACGGCAACCGCGCGTTCGAGATGTTCCGCACCCCCTGGGCGGAGACGTATCCCGGGCGCCTGCGCGCGGCCGGGTACCACGTCGGGCACGTGGGCAAGTGGCACAACGGGGATTTTCCCACCGAGAATTACGACTTCGGGGCCGGGAGCATCACCCCGATGCAGCACTGGCTGCCGCGGCCGGAGGGCCCGCCGGAGCACGTCACCCGCCGCAACGAGGCGGACGCCCTGGAATTCCTGCGCACGCGCCCGGCGGGACGGCCCTTCTGCCTCACGCTCGCGTTTATCGCGGCCCACGCGGAGGACCAGCACCCGGCGCAGTTCCTGCCGCAGCCGGAGAGCCTGCCGCTTTACGCCGGCGTGCGCATTCCCGTGCCGCCGACCGCGACGGAGGCGCATCACCGGCGCCTGCCGCCTTTCCTCGCCAACGAGCGCAACGAGGGCCGCGTCCGCTGGCATTGGCGGTTCGATGAGCCGGAGAAGTACCAGGAGATGATGCGCAACTACTACCGGCTCGTGACCGAGGCGGACGCGGTCTGCGGGCGGGTGCTCGCCGAACTGGAGCGCCAGGGGGTGCTGGAGGAGACGCTGGTGGTCTTCACCACCGACAACGGGTTCTTCCACGGGGAGCACGGGCTCGCGGACAAGTGGTACCCGCACGAGGAGAGCATCCGGGTACCCCTGATCGTGCGCGATCCGCGTCTCCCGGCGGCCCGGCGCGGGGCGACCGAGGCGGCCTTCGCCCTCAACGTCGATCTTGCCCCGACCGTGCTGGGGGCGGCCGGGTTGCCGGCCTCGCCGGGAATGCAGGGCCGCGACCTGACGGCCCTCTACGCGCCGGAGCGGCGACCGGCGGACTGGCGCCAGGAGTTCTTCTACGAGCACGCGGTGATCCGGAACCGGGACTTCATCCCGGCGTCGGAGGCGCTGGTCCGCGCGGACTGGAAGTATATGTTCTGGCCGGACTTCGGGCGGGAGCAACTGTTCCACCTCGCGGCTGATCCGCGCGAGGAGCGCGACCTCGCCGCGGAGCCCGCGCAGGCGGGGCAATTGGCCGGGCTGCGCGCCCGCTTCCAGCAGCTCAAGGCGGCGGCCCGTTAGGCTGCCGCGCCGCTCAGGCCCCGCGGGCCCGTTCCCGCTTCGCTTCCTTCCACGCCTGCCACGTCTCCCAGACGATGGGCAGGACGGAGATGATGATGATGGCGAGGATCACCAGCTTGAAGTTCCGCTGGATGAAGGGCAGGCCGCCGAACCAGTAGCCGGCGTAGAGGAAAAAGTAGATCCAGATGAAGCCGCCGAGGACGTTGTAGGCGATGAAGCGCCCGTAGTGCATCTTCCCGACCCCGGCGACAAAGGGCACGAAGGTCCGCACGATCGGGACGAAGCGCGCCAGGATGATCGCCCGGCCGCCGTACTTCTCAAAGAAGGCGTGCGCCCGCTCGAGGTGCTTCTTGCGCAGGAGCATCGAGTCCTCCCGTTTGAACACCGCGGGCCCGATCCGGGAGCCCAGCCAGTAATTGACGGTGTCACCCAGCACCGCCGCCACCCACAGGAGCACCGCCATCAGGTGGACGTTCAACCCGGTTTCCGGCTTCGCGCAGAAGGTGCCGGCCGCGAACAGGAGGGAATCGCCGGGCAGGAACGGCGTCACCACCAGGCCCGTCTCCGCGAAGATGATCAGCCAGAGCACCGCGTAGGTCCACAGCCCGTACGAGGCGATGATCTCGGCGAGGTGCCGGTCGATGTGGACGATGAAGTCCACCAGCTTGCGGATCAGGTCGAGCATCAGCCGGGGTAGGGGTACGAAAAAGGCAGGCAGTGGGCGCTGCCTGCCGGGAGAGGGGACGGGAAGCTCAGACGTCGGGCTTCGTCTTCCGCAGGCCCTGGACGCGGTCGCCAGCCTTCCACTGCCCGCGCTTCTTGAGCAGGTCCACCCGCTCGAAGCGCTTGAGGACGTTGCGTTTGACGACGATGCCGGAGGTTCCTTGGAGGCTCTTGTGCTGGGACATGGCGGAAAGAGAGTGGAAACTAGGTGTTAAAGGGTTGAGGGTGACGCCCAGACCGCGCCCAAGACAAGTATTTTTCTCCGACCCGGGAGGCATCGACCACGATCCATTCCGGGACGGAGTACGGGTGGCGGCCCAGCACCGCCGCCTCCAGCGCGGGCAACTGCTCGTCGAGGCACTTCAGGGTGAGCCGATATTCCTCCGTGGCTTCCACCTTGCCCTCCCAAAGGTAATGGGAGCGGAGCGGCCCCTCGACCTGCACGCATACGGCCAGGCCCGCGGTCACCAGCGCGCGCGCCATTTCCTCCGCCTCGCCGGCGGTCGCCACCGTGGTCCACGCGACCTTCATCCCGGGCAGCTTCTCGCCGGGCGGGCGGGTGACAAGCGGGATCGCCGGGCTGGTGCATTCGACGTTGACCGCGCGGCGTCGCCGGCGAGCCTCGGCCGCACCCGCCCCGCCCAATGATGACGCCCCGCCAGCTGGTGTTCCTGCTCCTGAGTTTTTGCAGTGCCGGACCGGCTTTCGCCCAGGAGTGGACGCGGTTCCGCGGGCCCAACGGCTCCGGCATCAGCCCCGCGCGGGGCCTGCCGGTCGCGTGGATCGAGGCGGATTTCCGCTGGCGCGTCCGGTTGCCCGGCGGCGGTCACGGCGCGCCGGTGGCGTGGGGGGAAAGCCTGTTCGTCACCGCGGCCACCGACGAGGGCCGGGAGCGGGCGATTTTGGCCCTTGACCGGCGGGACGGCCGGGAACTCTGGCGGAAGACGTACGCCCTCCCCACGCACCGGCCGGCCAGCCGCAACGCCGGCTACGCCAATTCCTCGCCCGTCGTCGACGCGGACCGCGTCTTCGCGGTCTTTGTTTCCGCGGATCACTTCTGGGTGCGCGCCTTTGATCACGCGGGCGCCGAGCTCTGGTCGCGGGACCTGGGACCGTTCGTTTCCCAGCACGGCCACGGCGCCTCGCCGATCCTCCACGCGGGACGGCTGATCGTGACCAATGACCAGGATGGCGTGAGCACCGTGACGGCGCTCGATCCTGTCACGGGTCGCGTCGTCTGGGAGACCCCGCGGCGGACGTCACGCAGCGGCACCGCCTACGGCACGCCCTGCGTCCTGCGCCGGGCGGACGGCCGGGAGGAACTCCTGCTGGCGAGCCAGTCGCACGGCATCTCGAGCCTCGATCCGGCCACGGGACGCCAGCTGTGGGACGCCCCGGTCTTCAACAAACGGATGGTCTCCTCGCCGGTGGTCGCGGGGGACCTGGTGATCGGGACCTGCGGGCAGGGTGGGGGGGCGGGCAACTACCTCAGCGCGGTCCGGCTGGACGGCTCGGGCGACGCGGAGAGCCGGGTCGCCTACACCCTTAAGGTCGCCACGCCCTACGTGACCACCTCCGTGCACCACGAGGGCCGCGTCTACCTGGTGAGCGATGGCGGGGTGGCCACGGCGATCGAGGCGGCGACGGGCCGCACCCTGTGGTCCGAGCGATTGCGCGCCGAGTTCTTCGCCTCGCCGGTCTGGGTGGAGGGTCGGCTCTATTGCGCCTCGACCAAGGGGGAGATGCTGGTGCTGGCGGCCGGGGACGAGTTCCGGCTCCTCGCCCGCAACCCGATCGGCGAGGGCACCCACAGCACGCCCTGCGTCGTGGGGGACCGGCTGTACCTCCGCACCTTCAACCATCTCGTCTGCATCGGCGCGCAATGAACCTTCCTGCGTCACGCGGCGTCCTGATCGCCCTGCTGTTGGCCTTCGGGGCCGCCACCCTCCCGGCGGGCGACTGGCCGATGCTGGGAGGGCGCCCCGACCGCAATATGGTCGCCTCCGCCACCGGCCTGCCCCGCGACTGGGCGGTGGCTGGTCCCGGTGGTCCCGCGCGCCACGTGCGCTGGGCGGCGCCGCTGGGCGACGTCACCTACGGGGCCCCCGTGGTGGCCGCGGGCCGGGTGCTGATCGGCACCAACCGCGCCGAATCCCCCGGCGCGGAAAAGGCCGGCGTGCTCCGCTGTTTCTCGACCGAGGATGGCCGGCTGCTTTGGGAGGCCGTGCACCCCAAGCTGGCGGACGACGCCGAGGACGACAGCACCATCGGCCTCTGTTCCACACCCTGCGTGGCGGGCGAGGAGGTCTTTTATGTGAGCAATCGCGGCGAACTCGTTTGCCGGGATGTCCGCGACGGCCGGGAGATCTGGTCACTCGATTTCCGCGCCCGGCTGGGGGTTGAGGTCAACCAGGCCTCCGCGTCCTCGCCGCTCGTCGTGGGCGAGTTGGTGTTCGCCCTCACAGGCAATGCGGCGCATCCGCGGACCGGCAAGGTCCGGCAGCCGAAGGCGCCCAGCTTTGTCGCCGTCGACCGGAAGACGGGCCGCGTCGTCTGGCAGGACGCCTCGCCCGGCGGGCGTATTCTCACGGGCCAATGGGGCTCGCCGAGCCACGGGGTGGTCGATGGGGTGGCGCAGGTTCTCTTTCCCGGCGGGGATGGCTGGCTCTACGCGTTCGCGCCGGCGGATGGCCGGCTCCTCTGGAAGTTCAACTGCAAGGCCCACGAGAAGGCGTCCCCGGACGGCGAGCCGGACACGACCTTCAGCCTGGTGGCCGCGCCCGTGTTCGCCGGCCACCGGGTGCTGGTGGCGGTGGGCGAGCCCGAGGCGGGGAGCGGCCCGGGGGCCCTGCGCTGCATCGACGCCCGCGGGCGGGGCGATCTGACCGCGACCGGCGAGCTCTGGCGGCTGGGCGGGGAGGACTTCAACGACAGCATTTCCACCGTGGCGGTGCACGAGGGGTTGGTCTACGCGGCGGATGCGCCCGGGTACATCCACTGCGTGGACCTCGGGACCGGGCGCCGGCTCTGGGTGCACGACGCCAAGGCGAACATCTGGGGCTCACCGCTGGTGGCGGACGGACGTTTGTGGGTGCAGACGGCGGACGGCGAGGTGCTGCAGTTCGCCCTCGGCCGCGAGTTGCGCCTGCTCGTGAAGGTGCCCGCGCTGCCCGACGCCGGGCACGGCACCCCGGTCACGGCCGGGGGCATGTTGTACCTGACCGGTCAGCGGCACCTTTACGCGGTCGGCGGTTGAGGTCGGCGCACGGTCCCCACGGGCACGGGGCGGGAACGCAATTTCTGTTTGCGGGTGACGCGCGCGGCCCGCTTAGCTTCGCGGTTCCGTCCCTTCCCGATGCACCGTTCCCATCACTGCGCCCAGCTCACTCCCGCCGATCTCGGCCAGACCGTCTCGCTGCTCGGCTGGGTCGACACGATCCGGGACCAGGGCGGGATCATCTTCGTCGACCTGCGCGACCGCAAGGGGATCACCCAGATCCAGCTGGAGCCGCGCGACAATTCCGCCCTGGGGGAGCAACTGAAGCACCTGAAGCCCGAGTCGGTCATCGGGGTTACCGGCAAAGTGGTCCGCCGGCCCGCGGGCACCGAGAATCCGGCGCTGCCCACCGGGGAGATCGAGGTGAACGCCTCCGCGCTGGAGATTCTCAACCTGGCGGACACCCCGCCGTTCCCGCTGGATGACGCCGGGGGCGACAAGGTGAACGAGGACCTGCGCCTCACGTACCGTTACCTGGACCTGCGCCGGCCGAAGATGCGTCGCAACCTCGAGGTGCGCCACCGCGCGACCAAGGCGATCCGCGACTACTTTGACGGGCAGGAGTTCATCGAGGTGGAGACGCCCGCCCTCTTCAAGAGC
>VHCY01000040.1 GCA_016871595.1 Verrucomicrobiota bacterium | reverse complement strand
CTGATGTGGACCTCGTACCATTTCTCGCAGGAGCCCGCGCTCCTGCAGATCATGCCGGAGAAGTTCCTCTTCGCGGCCCCGATCTTCGCCTTCGGCCTCGTGGCCTTCGGCTTCCTCGGGATGGGCCCCGTGACCATCGCGGTGGACAGCTACGGGCCGGTGACGGACAACGCGCAGTCGGTCTACGAGCTCTCGCGGATCGAGTCGCGCCCGGGCATTGCCGCGGAGATCGAGGACGCCTTCGGCTTCAAGCCGGACTTCGAGAATGCGAAGTACCAGCTCGAGAAGGGGGACGGCGCGGGCAACACCTTCAAGGCGACGGCCAAGCCGGTGCTGATCGGCACCGCGGTGGTCGGGGCCACCACGATGGTCTTCGGCATCATTATCTTGCTTGAGAACCTGTTCGGCGGGGTGATCCCGCGCCTCTCGATCGTGCAGCCGGAGATCATCCTCGGCCTGATTATGGGCGGGAGCGTGATCTACTGGTTCACCGGTGCCTCCTGCCAGGCCGTTGTCACCGGCGCCTACCGGGCGGTCGTGTACATCAAGGATAACATGCGGCTGGAGGAGCACACGGCGTCGGACAAGGACAGCAAGGAGGTGGTGCGGATCTGCACCGAGTACGCGCAGAAGGGGATGTGGAACATCTTCATCGTGGTGTTCTGCCTCGCCCTGGCCCTGCCGTTCTTCAACGCGTACTTCTTCATCGGGTACCTCGTGGCGATCGCCTTCTTCGGCCTGTTCCAGGCCATCTTTATGGCGAACGCCGGCGGCGCCTGGGACAACGCCAAGAAGATCGTCGAGGTGGAGCTGCGCCAGAAGGGGACGGACCTGCACGCGGCGACCGTGGTGGGGGACACCGTGGGCGACCCGTTCAAGGACACCTCCTCGGTGGCGATGAACCCCGTGATCAAGTTCACCACCCTGTTCGGCCTGCTGGCAGTGGAGATCGCGGTGACGATGAAGGATCAGGGGGTGAAGAACCTGATCGGCGGCGTGCTGGTGGCGATCGCCCTGTTCTTCGTCTACCGGTCCTTCTACGGAATGCGGATTCCGGACGACGGCCAAGGCTAAGCCGGGAGCCTGGACCCCGACGCTCCGCGCGGCGTGGCGCTGAGGATGCGTTCAGGGCCGCACCCGCGGCCGCCTGCGGCGCGCCTGCGACCGCAGGCTGCTGTCGCCGTTTGGACTCAGCCTGCCGGCGGCGGGGACATGGATCGGGTTGGTTCTGGCGACCCTCGGCTCCGCCTTACCCACTCACCGTCCCCGCCAGGCCGCCAGCTCCGCCTGCAACCCGGCCGCCGCCTCCGCCCAGGTCGGCAGGCTCCGGCTTGCCGCCGCGCGGCGCAGGTCCGTGGTGCCGGCCGGATCGTCCAAAAAACCTCGCAGGCCCGCCGTCCATGCGTCGATGTCCCCGGGCGGGAACAGGCGGCAGCCGCCCCCCGCCGCGTGCTCCCGGTGGGCGGGCAGGTCGCTCGCCAGACACGGCACGCCCCGCCACAGGGACTCCAGCACGGGCAGGCCACAGCCCTCCGCCAGACTTGGAAACAGGGTCGCCGCCGCGCCGTCCAACAGCGGGCGGAGGATCGCGTCCCCCGGGGAATCATGGAACTGCAGCGCCCCCCGACGCGACCGTGTCCCCGCCGCGATCCGCGCGCGCACGGGTGCCCCGAAGTGGGGGTTGATCCGCCCCGCGAGGTGCAATTCGAAGCGTCGGCCTTCCGCCCAGAGGCGTTCCGCCGCCTCGACGAGCAGGGTCTGCTGCTTGCGCGGCTCCAGTATTCCCACGCACAGCAGCCGCGGCGGGTCCTCCGGCACTCCCGCTGGCGCGCGCGGCGAGCCGTCGAAGTCCGCCCCTAGGGGTAACACCGCCACCGGTGGTGGTCGCTCCACCCCCGCCCAGCGCCAATACCCCTCCAATTCGTCCCGGCTGGCCGCCGACACCGCCCAGACCGCCTCGAGCTCCGCGAGGCACCGCAGGTAAGCCGGGTGCCGCGCCACGCTCCGCGGCCAGGTGACGTGCGGCAGCCGCAGCGGGATCGCGTCGTGGTACACCGCCGCGCACCGGCAGGGACGCCGCGCCAGCCAGACGGCGAACCCCGGGCGTTCCTCGGGCGCGAACACTTCCGGGGTCAGCAGCCAGTCGCCCGCCCCCGGCTCGGCCCCGTCCGCGGCACGGAAACTCCCGCTCCCGGGATGCCAGCGGACCGGGGTCGCGGCCGGCCCGAGCGCGGCCCGCAGTTGCCGGCTCACCCGCTGCAGGCCGGAGGCGTGCCGGCCTTCGTCCGCCTTGGTGACGTCGAGGAAAATCATCGGTCCGGGGCCGGCGCGGCGGGCAGCGCGGCCTGGAGCCGGCCCCAGAGCACCGCGGCGTTGCGGTGGGCGTCGAAGTGTTCCTCCACCCAGGCGCGCGCGGCCGTGCGGAGGCGCTCCGCGAAGGCGTCGTCGCGGGAGAGGCGGTCCAGCCAGCCGACCCAGTCGGCCGGGGCGGTGACCTCGGCGACGAGGCCGGAGACGCCGTGGGTGACGGCCTCGGTGGTGGCGGCGGCGGGGGAGGTCAGGACGAGGACCCCGGCGGCCATCGCCTCGGGGATCACGTTGGGCAGGCCGTCGCGGTCGCCGCTGGCGGCGATCACGCCCGTGTGGAGGAGCGCGTCGGCCCAGGCCAGCTGGTTCCAGACCTCGTGCTGGGGCAGGTGGCCGGTGAACGTGACCTCGGCGGCCACGCCCAGCTGGCCCGCGAGCCGCTCGAGTTCCGCGCGCAGGGGCCCCTCGCCGATGATGTGGGCCGAGAAGGGCACCCCGGCCGCCTTGAGCGCGGCGTAAATGCGGAGTTGGTGGTCGAGCCCCTTCTTGCCCACGAGGCGGGCGACGCAGACCAGCCGGAGGGGCGTGCGCAGGGCGCGGAGGGCCTTGCGCGGGGGCAACTGGTCGAGGCCGCGGTGGATGCAGGCGATGCGGGCGGGGTCGAGCCCGCGGGCGATGAGGGCGCGCCGGCCCATCTCGGTGGAGGTGTGGACGAAGGCGGCGGGGGCGAGCTTTTCCCGCAGCCACCAGTCGCCCCCGTGCTCGTAGAGATCGTAGGCGTGGGCAGCGGCGCTGTAGCGGTGGCCGTTGACGCGCCAGAGGATCCAGGCGGCGGTGGCCGGGGCGCCGCCCCACGCGGCGTGGACTAGGGCGGGCGGGTCGCGGCGGAAGGCCCCGGCGAAGAGGCAGGCGAAGCCTGCGCCGAGCATGTTCTCCCAAAAATTCAGCCAGGAGGGGGCGCGGCGCGAGGCAAGACCGCGCAGTAACTGGGCCAGCACCGCGGGGCGGCGCCAGGCCTCGCGCGGGAGCACCCAGGGGAGCAGCAGTAGGCGCCACTTGGGGAACCGGTGCACGGTCAGGCCGCGGAAGGTGCCCCCGCCGCCCCACAGCGAATAGAGCCGGAGCGGGACGCCGCGCCGGTGCAGCGCGATGATTTCACGCTGGAGGAACGTCTCCGTGCCGAGCGGAAAGGTCGTGAAGAGGTAAGCGATGAAGGGCGTCGGCGCGGGCAAGTTCGGGCGAGGCTAGAACGGCCCCCGGCGCGCGGCCAAGCGCATTGCGGCCACGGTGCGCAATGGCTCAGGCGCTCCCGGACTCGGGGGGCGGGAACGGCTGGCGGCGCAGCTCGGCGCGGGCGACCTCGTTGGCCAGGGCCACGAGCTCATCGATCACCGTGGTCGGATCCTCCTCGTAGCGGAGGCGCAGAAAGTTTTCGCGCACCGCCGCGTAGGTCGCCGGTTCGTCGAGCCAGCGCCCCAGCACCCTCGCGAAGTCCCCGGCGTCCTCGATCTTTTCCGAGGCCGCCCCGTTGCGGAAGAATTTCCAGGTCAGGCTTTCCTGGGGCATGATCCCGCCGAAGGCGTTGAAGACGATCGGGCAGCGGAAGTGCAGCGCCTTGGCGCAGGTGGTGGTGCCGCCGCGGGTCACGATCACGTCGCTCGCCTGGAGCAGCAGGTGCACGGAGTCCGAGTAACCCTCGAGGTGGCAGCGGAACTCCGGGTGCTCGGTGCGCCAGTGGAGGAGTTCGTGGTGCAGCTCGCGGTTACGGCCGCAGATGAGGATCGCCTGCACCCGCTCCGCGTGGGCGAGGAGGACCGGGAGAAGCGCGAGGTGGTTGCTCGCGCCGTTGGCGCCGGTGGCGAGGAAGACCGTGAGCCGGTCCGGATCCAGTCCCAGCCGTCGCCGCAGCGCCGCGCGGCTGGCGGCATCCAGCACCTCGAGGTGCGCCCGCGGGCGCATCAGGGAACCGCGGACGCGCGCCCGCTCCGGCGGGATGCCGCGCTTCACCGCATAGTCGCGCGCGGTCGGCGTGCGCGAGAGATACAGGTCCACGCTCGGTTCGATCCAGTTGCGCGAGTAGCCCCAGCCGCCGGAGAACTCCCCACAATAGGTGGCGCAGCGGACGTGGTCCGCGCCGAGCACGCGGCGGGCGAGGGGGAAGTAACCCCGGTTGAGGCAGTCGTGGACGCTGAGGATCAGGTGCGGCCGGTACTCCTCCAGCACCCGCCGGTAATAGGCCGCGCCGAGGCTGACGGAGCGGCGGTTGAGCAGGCTGAGCAGCTCGATGGCCGCATAGAACAAGGTATGGACCCAGGGCGCGGTGCGCTGGATGGTGTTGTAGAACCAAACGCCCGAGCGGTGGACGACCGAGGAGCGCTCGAGCATGTGCTCGATGCGGACGTCGACGTCGTGCCGGTAGAGCTGGAAGCACCATTCGGCGAAGGCCTCGGCGCGGGCGTCGTGGCCGCCGCCGGTGCTGGAGGTGAGGACGAGGATCCGCAGGCGAGCCATTGGTCAGCGGAGGTCGAAGTAGGACGCCTGCAGGCGCCGCCGGAGGGGCAGCGGGCCGAGGCGGGCAAGCAGAGGCCCGGCGACGGCCTGGAAGAACCGTCCGGTGCGGAGCGTGCCGCTGCGGCCGCGGCGGAGGGCGCGCCGCAGGTCGGCGGCGGCGGCGGCCGGGACGGGGCCCGAGCGCATCATTGCCGCGAACGCCCGCCAGACCCGGTCCAGGCGCGGCGACTCGGCCCCGGGCAGGCGCCGCAGCGAGGTCTCGAAGTCGGTGCGGTAATCGCCCGGGCGCACGTCGAGCACGATCACCCCGCTGCCGGCGGTCTCGAGCATCAGGCTTTCGCTGAGGGCGGTGAGCCCGGCCTTGGTCACGTTGTAGGTGGCCTGATAGGGCAGGGGGAATTCGGCCGCGAGCGAGGAGATGTTGACTAGGGCGCCGCGGCCGCGGGCGCGCATTCCCGGGAGGACCGCGTGAGCGAGGGCCGCGGGCAGCACCAGCATCACCTCCAGCTGCTCGCGCCAGACCGCGAAGTCGGCGGCGGTGAACTCCCCGAAGACCCCAAAACCGGCGTTGTTCAGGAGGAGGTCGCAGCCGCCCGCCGCGGCGTCCACCTGGCGGAAGGTCGCGAGGGCCGCGGCGGCGTCCCGCAGGTCGAGGGCCACCGGGTGGAAGCGGCCGGGGTATTCGCGGGCAAGCTCGGTGAGGCGGGCGGGATCGCGGGAGGTGCCCCAGACGGTGACGCCCTCGGCGAGCAGCATGCGGGCGAATTCCCGGCCGAGGCCGGTGGAGGCCCCGGTGACGAAGGCCGTGCGATAGAGGTCGGCGACGCGGCCCACGGGTCGGCTCAGGCGGCGCCCCGGAACAGGACGGCGACGTTCGCCCCGCCGAAGCCGCTGCTGTTCTTCAGCACGGTGCGGAACGGCCGCGCCTCGGTCGTCCGCGGGAGGTTCAGGCCAGCGCATTCCGGTTCCACCGTGCTGAGGTGGGCGCAGCCGGGGACGAATCCGTGGCGCAGGGCGAGGGCGCAGAAGGCGCTTTCCATCACCCCGGCGAGAGAGAGCCCGTGGCCGGTGAGCGCCTTGGTGCTGCTGACCGCCACCCGGGGCAGGGCTGCGCCGAACACGGCCCGCAGCGCGCGCGCCTCGGAGATGTCGCCGATGAGCGTCGAGGTGGCGTGGGCGTTGACGTATTCCACCTCGGCCGGTTCGACCCGGGAAGCCTTGAGCGCGAGGCGCATCGCGGCGGCGGAGCCGAGGCCCTCGGGGTGGGAGATGGCCACGTTGTACCCGTCCGAGGCCTGGCCCCAGCCGAGCACTTCCGCGTAGGGGGTGACGCCGCGGCGCGCGACCTCGTCCTCCGTCTCGAGCACCATCACGGTGGCCCCGCCGGTGCCGACGAAGCCGTCGCGCGCCGCGTCGAAGGGCCGCGAGGCCAGCCCGGGGTCCGTCTGCAGGGAGAGGGTGCGCATCCCGGCGAAGGGCAGAATCGCGTCGCGGTTGCCGTCCTCGGCCCCAACGATGAACATCCGTTTCTGCCGGCCGAGCACGAGGTCGTCGAAGGCGAAGCCGAGGGCGTGGGCGGAGGAAGCGCAGGCCGAGGAGAAGCCGCAGGACGCGCCCTGGATGCGGAAGGCGGCCACCAAATTGAAGTTCAGCGTGCCCACGATCGAGGCGACGATCCCGAGGGGGGAGCAGCGCATCACCCCGACCTTCTGCAGGCGCTCGTGGTGGTGGTGCGTCAGGTACGGTGACCCGCCTGAGGCAGCGTAAAGGCCCGTCTCGGCGTTGGAAATTTCCGGGGGCGTCAGGCGTGCGTCCGCGATTGCCTGCAGCATCGCGCAATGGGCGTAGAGCCCGTTGGGTGCCATCGAGCGCAGGAGCTCCCGCTTGATCGAATAGGCGGCGGGGAACGTCCAGTCCTCGGGGTCCGGCGAGTCCGCGGTGAACCCCTTGATCGTCCCGACGACCTTGCAGGGGATGTCCGGGGCTTGGAAGGGCGGGTAGAGCTCGAGCCCGTGACGAAGCGAGCGCAGGTGATCGACGACCGTGGCGGCGTCGTTGCCAATGCTCGTGACGAACCCTAGGCCGGTGATGAAGACTCTGGGCATATGGCCTGGGCGGGGGCCGGCCGGATGGCCCGGACTCAGGCGTTGACGGCCGCGCGCAGCGGGGCGGCGGGCGCGGGCTCAGGAGCGGTCGCGGCGGGCAGCGCGGCGACGGGGGCCGGGGCCTCAACGATGTCCACGAAGCCGAACGTGAGGGTGATCTCCTCGGCGATGACGGCCTTGTCGGCGCCCACGCGGATGGATCCCTCGAAGGTGGCGAGGGGCATCTTCATCCGTTTCGGCTTCACCGAAAGGGACAGGATGTCACCGGGCTTGCAGAGGCGATGGGCGCGCACGCCTTCGCAGCCGGTGAAGAAGATGGTCTGCGGACTGACCCGCTTGCCGGGCTCCGCCGGAGCGCCCTCCAGGAGGTACAGCACCGCCAGCTGGCCTAGGGCCTCGAGCATGATCGAGGCGGGCATCACCGGGTTGTCCTTGAAGTGACCCTGGAGGAAGAACTCCTGACCGGTAATCTTGTACTTGCCGCTCGCCGAGGTGGAGCTGACCGAGGCCTCGTTGAGGAAGAGGAAGGGGGGTTGGATCGGCATCACCGAGCCGATATGCTCGATGGGGAGGAACTTGGTCGGTTTCGGCAGGGGCAGCCCACGGACCTTGCAGTCGATGAACGTCTTCACGTCGCCGACCGTCCGGAGATTGCGCAACTCCTCGTTGTTGATCGACATCTGGAGTACGTCCTCCACGAGGATCACGATCTCCATCATCGTCAGCGAATCGATCCCGAGGTCCTCGATGAGGCGGAGGTCGTCGTCGGCGTCCTTCAGCTTCACCCGGAGGTCCGGCTCGACGAAGCGCTCGATGACCCCGATGACCACCGCCGGGACGTGTTCCGGATTACCGGTTTTGCGGAACTGGATGGCCGCCTCGAAGGTGGACGGGGAGCAGCGTTTCAGCGATTCGCGGAGCGTCACCTCGTCCTCCGGCGCGAACGGCTTGGGCGCGAGAGCGACCGGCTTGTTCGGCGGCGTTGGCGTGGCGGCGGCTTCTGACATCGTCCGGGGGTGTATGTCGCGGGGGGCACGAAAGTAAACCCCATTATTCTCACGGATTCGTCACGTTGGGCTCCGAATTGGCGCAGATCGCCGGGTCGCGGAAGGACGCTTGCGCCGGGCGGGTGCGTCCCGTAGCCCTGCGCCTCGGGGTCGCGGCGCGACCCCGGTTTTCCCTCCGCGCATGCGCGCCCCGCCCACCGGCTCCCCGCCCCTCTGCCTGCTCACCCACGAATTCTTCCCGCAACGGGGAGGGATCGCGACGTTCGCCGAGGAAATGGCCCGGGCGGCCGCCCGCGCGGGCCACTCGGTGGAGGTTTGGGCCCCCCGGTCCGAAGCGACCAAACCTGACTGGCCCTTTCAGGTGCGTCGTCTGTCCGTGGCTGGCACCCATAATTGGGGTTGTCAGGTGCGCCTCGCGCGCGAGCTCCTGCGGGATCGGCGCCGGCTGCGGCAAGCGTCGATCTACCTAGCGGAGCCGGGACCGATGCTGGTGTGGATGCTGCTGCAATTCGCTGGCGCCCTGCGCCCGCGGCGGCTGGTGCTGACGGTCCACGGCTCGGAGGTGCTGCGGTTTGCCCACCACCCGTGGCGGCGGCGGTTGGCGGCGCGCTTGTTCGCGCGCGCGAACCGGATCAGCACCCTTACGGCCTACACGGCGGACCTCGTGCGCCAGCATTTCCCGGATTCGGCGGGCAAATTGGTCCTGACCCCCGGGGCGTTGCGGTCGGACTTTGGGGTGGCGCCGCCGAGCGCGCCCCGGAACGGGGCCGGACGGGTGGTCCTGACGGTGGGCCGACTGCACCCGCGGAAGGGGCAGTTGCGGACCCTGCAGGCCCTGCAACGCCTGCCGGAAGGGCTGCGGGCAGGATTGGAGTACCGTCTGGCGGGAACGGAGGCGGATTCGGCCTACGCCCAAGCTTTGCGGGCGGAGGCGGCACGTTCCGGGCTCCGGGTCACCTTTTTGGGGGATGTCCCCGACGCGGAGTTGCCGGCCGTCTATGCGGGGGCGGACGTTTTCGCCCTCACCAGCATTCAGCACGGGCACAGCGTCGAGGGCTTCGGCCTCGTGTACCTGGAGGCCTCGGCGCAGGGGCTACCCGTCGTGGCGCACGCGGTGGGTGGGGTGGCCGAGGCGGTGGCGGATGGCCGGACCGGCCTGCTGGTGTCGCCGGACCGGCCGGAGGACCTGACGGAGGCCTTTAAGCGGCTGCTGGCGGATGGGACGTTTCGGCAGCGCCTGGGAGCGGAGGGGCGACGCTGGGCCGGGCGCACTTCCTGGGCGGCCTCGGCGGAGGCCCTGTTCGGACCCGCCGGGGGTCAGGCTTTATGATCACTTCGACCACGCAGCTCACCGTCCGCTACGCGGAGACCGATATGATGGGGGTGGTGTACCACGGCAGTTACGTCCCGTGGCTCGAGGTGGGGCGCACGCAGCTCTTGAAGGAGTTGGGGCTGCCGTACCGCCAGTTGGAGGAGTCGGGTTTCCGGCTCCCGGTGTTGGAGGTCAGCCTGAAGTACCTCCGTCCGGCGCGTTATGATGACCTCGTGACCGTGGTGACGCGGCTGACCGAGCGGCCCCTGCTGCGGATCCGCTTGGAGTACGAGGTGCGGCGCGGGGAGGAACTGCTGGCGACCGGGCACAGCGTGCACGCTTTCATCGACCTGCAGGGCCGCCCGGTGCGTCCGCCGGCCGCGGTGGCGGCGCTCTTTGCCGCCGCCTTCCGCTAGGCGGTATATTCGGCCTGGACCGCGGGGTCGGTTTCGTCCGCGGGCGGGAGGCTGGGGAGGGCCGTGGCCTCCAGCTGGCGGACGGCCCAGACGGCGTGGGCGCGGACGAGCGGCGAGGTGTGGGTGCGGGCGAGCCGGAGCAGCCGCGGCAGGAGGGAGCGGTCGCCGGAGTTGCCCGCGACGACGCAGGCGTTGCGGAGCAGGCCGGTCAGCTTGAGGCGTTTGACGGCGGTGCGGCGGAACGTGGCCGCAAAGGTCTCGGGGGTGAGGTCGAGCAGGTCGGGGAGGGTCAGGCCGGCGAGGTCGTGCCGGGCCGCGAGCAGGACGGCGCGTCCGGCCTGGGCGAAGCGGTTCCAAGGGCAGACCTCCAGGCAGGTGTCGCAGCCGTAGACGCGGTTGCCGATCCCGGGGCGCAGGTCGCGGGGGATGACGCCCTTGTTCTCGATCGTCTGGTAGGACACACACCGGCGGGCATCGAGGACGCCGGGCGCGGTGAAGGCGGCCGTGGGGCATTGGTCGAGGCAGCGGGTGCACTTGCCGCACCAGGTGCCGATGGCGGGCTGGTCGCCGGGCGGGGCCGCGGGCGGATCGGCGGGGAGGGGCACGCGGGTGAGCAGGGCGGCGAGGAACAGCCAGTTGCCGTGGCGGCGCGAGATGAGCATCGCGTTCTTGCCGGTGAAGCCGAGGCCGGCGCGCACCGCCCAGCTGCGTTCGAGCACGGGTCCGGTGTCCACGTAGTACCGGGTGTCGTCCGGGGTGGCTCCGAAAAGTTCCCCTAGGTCCTGCGCGGCGGCGGCGAGGGCGGGCCGGAGCGTGTCGTGGTAATCCTCGTGCAGCGCATAACGGGCCCAGCGCGGGGCGCCGGCGGGCGGGGCCCGAAGGGCGTCTGCCCAGTAGTTCACCCCCAACATCACGATCGAGCGGGCGCCGGGGAGGAGGAGTCCGGGATCGAGGCGCTTAGCCGCGGTGCGCTCCATCCAGTGCATCTCCGCGTGGTGCCCGGCCGCGAGCCAGGCGGGCAGGGGATCGGGAAGCGGTCCCGGGATGCTCGCGAAGCGGGCCTCGTCGAAGCCGCGGGCGAGGAGCCGCCGGCGCAGTTCCTCCGGCCGGGGATCGGCGGGGCTCACGGCGCCCGCCGGGCGAAATCCCGGGCGTCCCGCTGCCAGACGCGCGCGACGTGGGCGGCGATGTCCGCGAGTGGGCGGGAATCCGTGAGGACCATCGTGCCCGCGGCGCGGTACACGGCCTCGCGGGCGGCGTAGAGGGTGCGGATCCGCTCCTCCGGGTTCTCCACCTCAAGGAGCGGGCGGTTCCGCGCCCGGGCCGTGCGGGCGAGGATCGTCTCGAGGGAGGCGTGGAGGCACACCACGACCCCACGCGCCTGCAGCAGCGCCAGCATCCCGGGCTGCACCACCAGGCCACCCCCGCAGGCGACGACCGTGCGGGTGGCCGGGTGCCCCTGCTCGATGAAGGCGCGCTCCAGGGCCCGGAACGCGGGTTCTCCCCGCTGTGCGAACAGCTCCGGAATCGTCAGCTGCTGCTGCTGCTCGATCTCGTGGTCGCTGTCGAGCAGGGCGAAGCCCAGCCGATGGGCGACCACGCGGCCGACGGTCGTCTTGCCGGTGCCCATAAAGCCGACCAGATAAAGGTTCACGTCTGCAGGTGACATCAGGCGCTTGAGGAGAGCCGGGGTCCGGCTAGTTTGCCAGCCGCGAAACCATGTCCTCCTCCCTCCCGGCCCCCGAATACTCCCTAGCGAGCGACAACACCGCGGGCGTCTGCCCGGAGGCCTGGGCCGCCCTCGCCGCGGCCAACACCGGGTGCGCGCCCAGTTACGGCGACGATGCGGCGACGGCCGAGGCCCGGCGGCTGCTGGCGGAAACCTTCGAGCGGGAATGCGAGGTGGCCTTCGTCTTCAACGGCACCGCGGCCAACGCCCTGGTGCTCGCCGCGCTCTGCCAGCGGCACCACGCGGTTGCCTGCCACGCGCTGGCGCACGTTGAGACCGACGAGTGCGGGGCGCCCGAGTTCTTCACTGGCGGGGCCAAGCTCCTGACCGTCGCCGGGGAACACGCCAAGGTGACGCCCACCGCGCTGGCCCCGCTGCCGGGCCGCGGGCACGGGATCCACTTCCCGAAACTGCGGGCCCTCTCGCTGACCCAGGCCACCGAACTGGGCACGCTCTACACGCCTGCGGAGCTGGGGGCGCTGGGGGAGTTCGCGCGTGCCCACGGGCTGGCGGTGCACCTGGACGGCGCCCGCTTCGCCAACGCCGCCGCCACCGGCCGGGCCCGGGGCTGGTCGCCCGCCGACCTCTCCTGGCGCGCCGGGGTGGACGTCCTCTGCCTCGGCGGCACCAAGAACGGCCTGCTCTCGACCGAGGCGGTGGTCTTCTTCAACCGGGACCTCGCCCGCGAGTTCGCCTACCGCGTCAAGCAGTCGGGCCAGCTCGCCTCCAAGCAGCGGTTCGCCTCCGCCCAGTGGGTGGCCGTCCTCCGCGACAGCGCGTGGCTCCGGCACGCCGCGCACGCCAACCGCCTCGCCCGCCGCCTCGCCGCCGGGCTGGAGGCCCTCGGCGCGCACCTGATCGCCCCGGTGGAGGCCAACGGGGTGTTCGTGGAGCTCAGCCCCGGGCTGGCCCAGGGCCTCGAGGCCCGCGGGTGGCGCTTTTACCGCTTCGTCGGCGAGCACGGCTACCGCTTGATGTGCTCGTGGGCCACCCGGGAGGAGACGGTCGATGCCCTGCTGGCCGATGCCCGGGCGATCGGTCCCGCCGCGCCGCCGGCCCCCGCGCACGCCGGGTGAAACCTTGCCCCGTCGCCGCTGTCGGACGACGGTAACCCCTATGAACCCGCTGCCGCTGCTCCTCGCCCTCGGCCTCGCCGCCACTTCCGCCTCCGCGCAGGTTCACCACCCCGACCTCAGCCGCCGCGTCCGCCCCGCGCCCGGGCCCGCCGAACGGGTGACGGTCCGCGTGCCCGCGCCGGTGGTCGTCCACCGCGCGCCCCCGCCGGCCCCGCGTTTCCTCTGGGGCCACCCGCGCGATCACGGGGCGAATCGGCGTTTCTCGTATTACCCGGTGTACGGGGCTGACTACGGGATCTGTTATCCGGCCCCCGTGGTGGTTTACTCGGCCCCGGTGGCCGCTCCCACGGGTCCGGCGGCGACCGGCTTTTGGCTCGGCGCCCTAGCTGGTGGCATCCTCGGGCACAACAGCGGCGACCTTGGGCATAATGTCTGGCGCGGGGCCGCCCTCGGCGCCGGGGCCGGCCTGTTGCTCGGCTCGGTGGTGGAGGCCAGTCGTCCCGCGCCGGTCTCGTATCGGGAGATCCCGCCGCCCGCCCCGCCGGTGACCGTGGTTCGTGCGCCGGCCTACCTGCCCGTCCGGGTGGTGCGGCCCCTCGGAGAGACCTCGCCCCTCGCTGAAGCCAACGCCCTCTTCGGCCGCTGAACCGCCCCGTCACTTCCCGCCCCGCGCCGCGTCCTTTCCCCGTCGTTTATGCCGCTCCCCCTCCGCTCCGGTCTGCCCCTCCTCCTTGCCGCCGCGCTGCTCGGCGGTTGCGCCACCTCCGAGGGGGTGCGCAACCCTTCCGGCGTCCCGGTCACGGAAATGCGCCCCGATGAGCGCGGCTTCGTGGCAGGCACCGGCATCGAGGCCCAGGATATGGTCGCGGTCACCGACCGGATGGCGCGCAGCATCCTCGGCATCCCCCAGATCTCCCGCGCCGCGACCCCCCCGAGTGTCGTCCTCGAGCCGGTGGTCAACAACACCCGCTTCCCGGTCAACAAGGACATCTTCCTCACGCGCCTGCGGACGCAGCTGAACAGCAAGGCCGCGGGCCAGGTCAGCTTTCTCGACCGCGACCTGATGAGGACCCTCCAGCGCGAGCGGGAGCTCAAGCGCTCGGGCCAAGTCACGGCCAGCGCTGATCCGAACGTGGTCGAGTTCGGGGGCGCGGATTATTTCCTGACCGGGAAGCTCGACGGGATGAGCACGCGTACCGCGGCCGGCACCAGTGACTACGTCCTCTACAGCTTTCGTCTCACCGACGCGCGCACCAGCCGGATCGTCTGGGAGGACTCCGCCGAGATCAAGAAGCAGGGCCTTGAGGATGCGGCCTACCGTTAGGCCCCGCGCCGCCCGCGGCGTCGCCGGCCTCTCCCTGCCCCTGTTCGCCCTGCTGACGGCCGCGGCGGGCTTGCCGGGCTGCGCCACCGCCCCGGACGAGCCGCGCGCCGCCGTCCGCGGGGAAGCCGGCGTGCCGGAGCGCGACCGGGTGCTCCACGCCTGCCGCGCGGCCGCCACGGCCCTGCGGACGGGGGATTATCCCGGCGCGAAGGCGCGGCTGGATGACGCCCTCGCCCGGCTGGGCGGGTTGATCTTGGATGACGCCGCCGCCGCGCGGGCCCGCAGCCTCTTCGCGGCCGAGGACACGAAGGTCTTCCTCGGCGAACCCTACGAGCGGGTGATGGCCTACTATTACCGCGGGATCCTGTACTGGCGGGACGGCGAGCCGGACAATGCCCGCGCGTGTTTCCGTTCGGGCCAGTTCAACGATGCGGGCGCGCAGGACGAACGCTTCTCCTCCGATTATGTCCTGCTGGAATACCTGGAGGGCCTCGCGACCGCTAAGCTCCAGGGGGATGGCACCGACGCCTTGGCGCGGGCGCGGGCGTTGGCCGGGGAGCGCTTCCGGCTGCCGGACTATTCGCCCGGGGCCAATGTGCTCATCTTCGCCGAATACGGGTACGGCCCCCGCAAAGTCGCCGCCGGCCGCTACGGGGAGCAGTTGCGCTTCCAAGTTCAGGATTCCCCCTCGCGCTCCGCCCGGCTGGTGCTGCACGAGGGCCGCACCGTCGTGCCGCTACCGGCCTACGACGACCTCGGGTTCCAGGCCACCACGCGCGGGGGCCGGGTGATGGACCACATCCTCGGCCGCAAGGCGGTCTTCAAGGCCGCGACCGACGCGGCGGCCGACGTGGCCCTCGCCGGGAGCGTCATCGCGGCCGACCAGGCGCATCGCCGGGAGCAGCGCGGCAAGGATGGCGGTGGCTCGGAGGCGGCGGCCGTGGGCCTTGGCGTGCTGGGGGTGCTGGGCAAGGTCGTCTCGTCCGCCACCCGGCCGGAGGCGGACATCCGCCAATGGGACAACCTGCCCCAGCGCCTGAGTTTCGCCGCGGTGCGTCTGCCGCCCGGCGAGCACGCGGGCCGCCTCGAGTTCCTCGACCGCGAAGGCCGCGTCCTCGCGGCGCGCACCCGCCCGGTGTTCCTGCGCGTCGCCCCCGGGGACCGCGACACCGTCCTGTTTTTCAGCGAACTTCCGCGCTGACCCGCGGTCCATTTCCTCACTCCGCGCGCCCCGCTCCGTCCTATGCACCTGACCTCCGCTCCCCTCCTCGCCGCCGTCCTCGCCGCGGGCGTGCTGACCGGCTGCACCACCCCGACCGGGCCCTTCCCTCCGCTCGACACCACCAAGTACACGCTCGAGAACTCCGAGCGCTTCGTGCTGCTCGACCAGCCGACCCAGGTGTCGGTGACCTGCACCGGCCTGCAGGAGGTTACCTTGCCGGACGGGCGGCTGGAGGTGGTCGCGAACGTCAAGAACCGCGAGAACCGCCGGCTCGAGGTCCAGGTCACTTGCGTGTTCAAGGACGCCTCCGGGTTCTCCACCGGTGACGAGACCCCGTGGCAGACGCTGATCCTTTCCGAGTACGCGACCGAGGCCGTGCGCTTCACCGCGATGAACGGCCAGGCCCGCAAGTACACCGTGCGCGTCCGGCAGGCGCGCTGATTCCCTTCCCGCCGTGAAAGCCTTCGTCCTCGTTTCCGGCCTGGCCTGGGTGGCCGCCGCCGCGGTCGCGCCCCGGCTGGCCGCCTCCCCGCCGCCGCCGGTCACCCACGTCGTGCGTCCCCCGGCGCCCCAGCCGGTCCTCGCCGCGGAGGCGCCGCGCGTCTACGCGCCCGCCCCGGACACCCTCGTGGCCAAGGTGGCTGCGGACGGGGTGATCGAGGGGTTCCGCCAAAGCTATGCCCGCGACGGGGCGCCGCGGATCGTCGTTTACGTGAACCGGGCCCTGCTCGAGCCCCGCCGGTCGGCCGCGGCCACCGCCGATGCCCCCGCGGCCCCCTCCCCGCGGCTGGCGGACCGGCAGACCGTGCGGGAGGTCGAGCGCCTGTTCGGCCGCGCCTTCCGGCACGCCGGGGCGCAGTTGGCGGATCAGGCCGTGGCCGAGGCGCTGCTCCCGGCCAACCCCGGAACCCAGCTGGCGGAGGACAAGGCGGGGCGCGAACGCCGCGCCCTGGCGGACATCGCGGACCTCGCGATCGAGGTGCTGATCTCGTCCCGGGCGCTCACCGTGCCGGAGGTCGGGGGCGACGTCACCTACACCGTCCCCGATATCCAGGCGACGGCGATCCGGCTGAAGGATGCGGCGATCGTCGGGCAGGCGTCGGCGGGGGACGTGCTCGGTCGCGGGGCGCGGGCGGGCCGGATCGTGCGGGACTTCTCGCTGCAGGACATCACCGAGGCGACGGCGCTGGCCCTAATGGAGGATATGCTGGCCGGCCGCCGTTGAGCCGGACGGTTCAGCAGCCGGGGAGCGCGGGGGGAGCGATCGCGGCGGGTTCGGGCAATGGGAGGTTGATCTCCGGGCGTGGCAGCACCGGCACCGGCAAGGGCGGGAGCTTGAAGTCCGCGAATTCGCGGTTGATGCGCTGGCGGTCGACCACGGCGGGGGCGCCGCGGCGGGCGGTTCCGAGGGTGCCCTCGTAGAACCCGGCGAGGGCGGCGGCGAGCACCGCGAGCCAGAGCAGCCGGGATTTCATCGCGCGGGGGCGGCGGCCGGCTTCGCCGGCGCCTGGAGGTGCTCGGCCAGCCAGGCCTCCGTCTCCCAGAGCACGTGCAGCAGGCTCTCGCGGGCGCGGTAGCCGTGGCTCTCGTGCGGGAGGACGACGTAGCGCGCGGTCGCGCCGTGGCCCTTGAGGGCGGCGTAGAACCGTTCGGTCTGGATCGGGAAGGTGCCGGAATTGTTGTCCGCGGCCCCGTGGATCAGGAGCAGCGGGGCCTTGACCTTGTCCGCGTGGTTGAAGGGCGACATCTCATTGTACACCCCCGGGGCCTGCCAGAACGTGCGCTGCTCGCTCTGGAAGCCGAAGGGCGTGAGGGTCCGGTTGTAGGCGCCACTGCGGGCGATGCCGGCGCGGAACAGGTCGGAGTGCGCCAGCAGGTTCGCGGTCATGAAGGCCCCGTAGCTGTGGCCGCCGATCGCGATGCGCTTCGGGTCCGCCACGCCTCGACGCACCAGCTCGTCGATCGCCGCGCGGGCGTTCGCCACCAACTGGGGCAGGTAGGTGTCGTTCGGCTTCTTGCCCTTCTCCGCCACGATCGGCATCGCCGGATCGTTCAGCACGACGTAGCCGGCCAGCAGGAAGGGCAGGGGACCGGAGACGCTGATCCGGGTGAAGCGCTCCGGGGTCGCCTTCATTTGGCCTGCGTTCTCGGGGTCGAGGAACTCGCGGGGATACGCCCAGAGCAGGGCTGGGCGCGGCGGATCCCCGGCTCGGTGGCCGGGTGGCAGGTAGAGGGTGCCCGACAGCTCCAGCCCGTCCGCCCGCTGGTAGCGGATCACCTCGGGGGTGAGCCCGGTCAGCTGCGGATGCGGGTGTGAGAAGCTGGTCAGCGGGCGCAGTTCGCCCTTCGCGTAGTCGCGCACGAGGAAGTCCGCGGGGCGGTCGGCCGACTCCCGCATCACCAGCGCCCGGGTGAAGTCGGCGTCGAGGAAGGCCACGAATTCCTCGTAATGCGGCGGCGCTGAGCGCCACAGCCGGCGGCTCGCGCGCGTGGCCGGGTCGTACTCGTCGAGGAATGGCCGGTCGCCCTCCGGCGAGGCGCCGGCGCCGGTCAGGAAGATCCGGCCGTCGGCGGGGCGCCGCGCGAGGACGAGGCGGCCGAAGGCGTTGCGCACCGTGGCGCCCCGGCCCGGGTCGCGGTAGCGGTCCTCGCTGGTGCGGTCGAAGAGGAGCGTCCGTTCGCCGCCGGGCTTTCCCGGCGCCACCCGCCAGGTCCGCAGGCGCCGCGTGGTGGTCCAGCTTTCGGTCACCAGCGCGAGGTCGTCGCCGCCCCATTGAACGCCCGTGACCCGGTACTCGAAGCGCTGCTGCTCCACCGGCGGACCGCTGAAGGGCGCGGCGAGGGTGAACCAGGCGTCCCGTGCTTGGGTGCTGCCATCCGCGAGCTTGGCCCCGCGCCCGAGGTCGCGCACCCAACTGAGGGTGGCCGGGGCGTCCGCGCGCCACGCGACGCCGCGGGGGCCCGGGCGGACCGCGTTGGTCGCCATTCCCTCGTTCAGCGGCAGCGACGCCACGGAGTGCACCTTGCGGCCGGCGCGGTCGTGGACCGTGATGTCCACGGGGAAGCGCGAGTAAGGGACGAGGTACGAGAAGGGCCGCCGGAGGGTCTCGACCAGGAGGTGGGTGCCGTCGGGGGAAGGTTGGACGGAGGTAATGAGGCCGCGGACGGGCAGCACGGTCAGCTGGCCGTCGAGGGTGACGCGGGCGAGCTCGGTGTCCCCGTAATGGGCGAACAGCGCCTCGTCGTGCGGGTTGCCGAGGAGGCCGTCGAAGGTGCGGGCGCCGGCCTTGCGGCCGCGATTCTCCTGCACGACGGGGCCCGCGGGGACCTGGCTGGGGGCGGGGGCGGCGCCGCGGGTGGCGGGAATCCGGCGGAGGAGGAGCGTGGTGTCGTCGAGCCAGACCATCGGTTCCCCGAAGGTGGCGTTGAGGAGCGTTTCGGTGAGGCGCCGGGCGGCGGCCGACGCGACGTCGACCAGCCACAGCTCGATGCCCTGGTCCCGGAGCAAGGCGAGGGCGAGGTGGCGGCCGTCCCGCGACCATTCATAGCCGCTGATCCGCGGGTTGGCGGGGAGGCCGGTCACGCGCGCCGCGGGCCCACCGGTGATCGGCTGGAAGGCGAGGCCGGTGTGAACCGCCTCGCGGCTGCGGCCGTTGGTGGCGGGGTCGAGGCGGAGGCCGGCCAGCTTCAGCTCCGGCGCGGCGAGTTCAGCGAGGTCGGGCGCGCCCGGACGGTCGAGCAGCAGCAGCCGGGTGCGGTCGGGGCTCAGGACGACCGTGGGGGCCAGGGGCGCATCAACGAGGGCGGCGAGGGCAGCGGAGGGGCGCCGGAAAGTCGGCGCGTCATCCGCGCGGCCGGGTGCCAGTACTGCAACGAGCGCGAGGAAGGCGAAGGCGGGCCGGAGGGGGAGGGGGGCCATCCGGGCACGGTGCGGCTCCGCTCCGGCGGGGCCAGCCTGAAAACGCCGGGCCGGCAATCGGGCCTTGAGCACGGCTGGCCGGGCGCCAGAACCGGGGCCGTGCCCGCCCGTTTGCCCCGCGTCCTCGCCGCCGTCCTCACGGCCGGGGCCTGCGCCCTGCTAGTGGCCGTAGGTGGAATGGCCCCGCGCGCGCCCCTGGCGGCGATTGGCCGAGTTTTCGACGTTGGGGAAGGGGTGGGGTTGCCCCTGGTGCTTCCGCTGCGCGCCACGGCCGCGGAGCGGGCGGCGGCGGATCTGCTGCGGGAGACGCTAGTGGCCGCCTCCGGCCTGCCCGCGACGCGGTTTCCCCTGTTGCCCGAGGGTTGGCTGGCCCCGGCCGTGGCCTTGCGGATCGGGGGACCGGTTCCTGGGGCCACCGAACCCGCGCCGGCCCCGCCCCGCGACAACGGGGTCGGGTACGCGGTGGACGCGCGCGGCCTCCGGCTGGGCGCCGAACGCCCGGAGATCATGGTCGCCGCCGCCTCGTGGTTCCTCGAGCGGGAGACCGGCGCCCGTTGGTTCCATCCCGGGCCCCTCGGGCGCGAGGTGCCGCGGCGGGCCAGGCTCAGCCTGACCCCCGGGGTGCGCACCTTCCGGCCGGAATTCGTCCACCGGGATCTGGGGGTCGAACCCACGCCCGCGGAACTGGCGTGGCGCGCGGCCAACCGCCTGGAGGCGCGGTTCGAGCACGGGCACAACCTCACGACGATCTTCCGGCCCGAGGACTTCCGCCGCCGGCCCGAGCTGGCGCCCGAGCGCCGGGGCTGGAAGCACTTCCCCGCGCCGGGCGAGGACAACTGGCAACCCGACCTGCG
>VHCY01000039.1 GCA_016871595.1 Verrucomicrobiota bacterium | reverse complement strand
CGCTAGGTCCAGCAACGCCAGATCGATCGCCGCCTTCGCGATCGGTTGCCCGGTCGAGAACCCCGGCGCGATCACCCGCCGCAACAGGGCCTCGATCCCCGCGAGATCCTCCGGATCCCGGCCCACCAGCGCCGGGCCAAGATGCCGGTCGAGCGTGGTGCGCACGGTCTCCACGGTCTCGTAACTCCAGGTCGGCGAAGGCACCGCCTGCCCCCAGCCGCAAAGGCCTTCCTCCGTCGTGAGCCGCAACACCACGGTGTCGCGCGTCGGCCCCCGGCCACCCCGGGACGGCAGGTACTTGAACGCCCCGGTAACCGGATAACGCACGAGGAAGGTCTCGACGGCGACGAGGGGAGCGGACATCGGGAAAGCCCCGGCACGCTGCGGTCGCCGCCACGCGCTGGCAAACCCGGACTCCTCCCGTGATCCCCCTTCGCGCCAGCCTCGTATTCCTGACCCTGGTCCCGGCCCTGCCCGCCGCCACGCCGGCCTCGTCTCCCGCCGCGCCCCCGGCCGCGGCGCCCGCCACCTCCGCGCGGCCCCGCGTGCTCTTCATCGGGAACAGTTTCCTCTTCGGCTCGGGATCTCCCGTCCGCGGCTACCGCGCGCACACGGTCAACGACCTCAACCAGGCCGGCCTCGGCGGCGTCCCCGCCCTCTTCCGGGCCTTCGCGGAACAAGCCGGGTTGGATTACGACGTCAGCCTCGAGACGGCCTCGGGAATGGGGCTCGATTACCACCTGCGCGAGAAAGCGGCCCTGATCGGACGCCCCTGGGACCTCGTGATCCTGCAAACCCACAGCCTGCTCGACCGCGAACGCCCGGGTGACCCCACCCTGCTCCTCGCCTCGGCCCGAGGGATCGCCGCGCTGCTGGAAGGCCAGAACCCGCGGGTCGACCTGCGCCTCATCGCCACCTGGGCCCGGGCCGACCAGGTCTACCCCGCCGGCGGCGCCTGGCACGGCCAAGGCCTCGCCGCAATGACCCGCGACCTGCGCCGCGCCTACGACCAGGCTGCCGCCACGTCCCCCCGCTTCACCCGCGTGCTCCCGGTCGGCGAGGCCTGGCTGCGCGCCATCGACGCCGGCGTCGCCGATCCCAACCCCTACGACGGCATCGCCGCCGGCCAGCTCAGCCTCTGGACCCACGATCACTACCACGCCAGCACCGCCGGATACTACCTGCAGGCGCTGGTGATCTTCGGGGACGTGACCGGCCTCGACCCCGTTGCGCTCGGCTCGGATGAGCAGTGCGCCTTCGACCTGGGCCTCTCCAAGACGCAAGCCATCGCCTTGCAACAGGTTGCCCGCGACGAACTCGCCGCCGCGAATCCGCCCGCCCCGCTCCGCCCCTTCCCCACCCGGGCCCGCCCGCGCAGCCCGGTCCGCTAGGCTAAAAACTGAGCGGCAAAATCCCGGCCCACCTCGTCAAACCGGCGACAAAGCGTCGGGGAGATTTACAGTTTCCCGTTAATTTTCCGTTGGCAACGGCCTCCCGGGCAAAATTTTAATACATTTAAATACCTAATCTTCAATGATTAGAAAATAACTAGGCCCCAAAGGTACCTGGTCGGCACGCGAACTGCGTACCGGTACGCATCTACACTACGTAGTGTCCGCCCAACCGACACGCCGTCACCCGTCATGATTCTCGTCCTCAAAATTGCCGCCTTTATCTTCCTAGCCGGAGCCGGGCTGGCCTACTGGCTGTGCCACCGGGCCCCGGAAGGCCAACAGGATAGCCGCGGTTTCCGCCCCCAAGTCGATGAGGGCGCGGAAGGCTGACCCGTCCGGGTCCCCTCCCGCCCCCGCTGCCCGCACGCTGCCCCCGCCACCCCTCCGCGGCCTCTCCTGAGGCCCGGCGAGGGCTCTGTGCGCCCGGGCCCCGGAGCCGCCCGCTCCTGACTCCGCGCGCCCTCCTAGCGCGGCGGGGCGGGCATTTTTCGCGTTTTCGAGGCAGACCGGACCACCGGGATGGGTTCGGCCCCGTTGGTCCATAGGCGGAGCTACGCAATCGCGCTACGTGAAAGCCGAAGCACGGTCCGCTCGCGCCCCCCGGACCGTAAAAGTGAAATGTTTGTAAATCACCGGGGCCCGCTCCCTCGCGAACCCCGCCTCCTGCTCCCGGACAAACGCCATCGCCCTTCTTTAACGAGAAATTGATATGCGCCACCCGAACCTGCCCCTGCCCGCCTGGAAGCGGTCGCTCGACCTGCTGTTCTGCGCCGCGGTCTTCCCGGTCTTCACGCTGGTGACGCTGTTCATGGCCGCGATGGTGCGGCTGAGCTCCCCGGGCCCGGTGCTCTTCAAGCAGGAGCGCGTCGGTCTCGGCGGCCGGCGGTTCAGGATCTACAAGTTCCGCACCATGCACGTCGCCGCGGACACCCGCGGCCACCAGCAGCACTTCACCGCCCTGATGACCAGCAACGCCCCGATGCAGAAGCTCGACGCGAAGGGCGACTCCCGGCTGATCCCGGGCGCCTGGCTGATTCGCGCCACCGGTATGGATGAGCTCCCGCAGATCATCAACGTGCTCCGCGGGGAAATGAGCGTCGTCGGACCCCGCCCCTGCATCCCCTACGAGTACGAGCAGTTCACCCCCGACCAGCGCCGCCGCTGCGCGAGCGTCCCGGGCCTCACCGGCCTCTGGCAGGTTTCCGGGAAGAACCGCACCACCTTCGAGCAGATGATCGCCTTCGACTGCGAGTACGGAAGCCGCCGCAGCCTCTGGCTCGACCTCAGGATCATCTTCCTGACCCCGGCCGCGCTGCTGGTGCAGGTCTGCGATCAGGTCCTCGGCCGCGCCCGCCCGGCACCCGCCGCGCCCGCGGAGACGGCGAAGCTCGACGTCAACCCCGCCTTAGACCCCACCGAGACGGCACGCGTGAGCATCGCCCGCTGAGCCCAGCGCCCCTCGCTCTGCGCGGACCGTTTCAGCGCTCGCGTTCCGCCCGGGCCAGCCGCGCGTTGAATGCGGCGATCAACTCCAGATGCTCCGGCGCCTCCGACCCGTCGTGGTGCAGGAGACCGGAGCCGAAGGGCGGCCGCTCCGCGGGCTCATCCCGCCAACGTCCCCAGCAATAGCCCACCGCCGCCGGATGGGCCGCCAGCCGGTCCAACGCCGTGCGCGCCCGGCGCAGCATCCGTTCCACCCCGGTCGCGCGGTCCCGTCCCCCGCCCAGGCCGGCCGCGCGGAACTCCGGCGCCGACCAGCCCACGCCATCCGCCAGAAAGGGATGCGCTGAGTCCAGCGGCGGGGCCGCGCGCCAGCCCTGGAGCGGCAGATCCACCGCGGGATAAGCGCACTCCGCGGCCACCTCCGGACCCGCGCCTTCGCCCAACGGGCAGCCCAGGATCAAGTGATTGGGATCCGCCGCGCGGATCGCGGCGGCCGCGGCGGTGAAGTAGCGCCGCGCGAACTCCCGCGCCCAGCGCTCGGCATCCCGCAGGTAACCCCGCGTGGTAATCCCCTGCTCGGCGCGGGTGAGTTCGCGCACGCGCTCCCGGTGGGCCCAATCCTGCCCCCACGCCCGGGCTACCGCCTCGAGGCGCCCGCCGTGCAGCGCGAGGACAAATTCCCACGCCGCGTGGTAGGCCGCCGCGGAAGGCTCCTGCGCCAGGCAGAGTTGCAACAGCGTGGGCCGGCCGGCCCTGGGCAGTTGGCACCACGCGAGGCCAGCGTCCGTTACCCACCCCACCAATTCAGTCTGGTCGGCCGCCGGTCCGCACACCTCCGCCGCCCACGCGGCCGCCCGCTCTGGCCACGCCCGGTCGAAGACGTCGGGCAGGCGCAGGCCAGGCCCGGTGAGCACGGGTCCCGCGCGGCCGAACTCCACCGCCGCGAGATGGGGAAAACCGTCCGCGCGGACCGGTTCCGCCCCGAGGCCAAGGGCGTTGAAGCCCCACCCCCGCAGCCGCGCGGCCGCATCCGGCGGCAAGGGGCCATCGCCCGGCGGCGGACTCGGCTCCACGTGGTGGACCGCGCGCAGGAAAACCCGCTCGCCCGCGGGATCGAGCAAGCGCCAGCGCCCGCCCGCCCCGCGTTCCAGCCGGAACCAACCCGGCCGCCCCCGGCCCGCCACCGGGCCTCCCGGGCCCGCCTCACCCGCCAGATCCGTGACCGGCATCCCGCCTTACTTCGCCTTGGCTGGCGCCGAGGCGCGCTTGCCGCCGGAGCCCGCGGCAAGGATCGTCCCGCC
The DNA here is from genome assembly GCA_016871595.1 of Verrucomicrobiota bacterium. Taxonomy (GTDB): domain Bacteria; phylum Verrucomicrobiota; class Verrucomicrobiia; order Opitutales; family Opitutaceae; genus ER46. Next base: position 16,420 of record VHCY01000039.1, on the reverse strand, counting down.
CAGCACGCCGACGGCGAAGATGCCGAAGTAGATCAGGGCCGCCGAGGCGCGCAACGGGGCCTTCGCGGTGGTCCCCGCGACGGGGAAATGGAAGTCGATCGACTGCGGGTTGTTCATCCCCACGTACAGCATCACGAAGAGGAGCGCGAGGAACGCGACGGTTTTGAGGATGGCCTTGATCATTGGGTGAAGGGCGCCCGCCCACCTGATCTCGTAGACCGGCAACCCGGCGGGTGCAAATGCAAACCTGCCCGCGCGCGCGGCCCGACGTCGACAGCCGGCCCCCCAACCCCCACGCTCCCGCCATGCTCCGCCCCACGCTCCTCCGCCGTCCGCGCCCCGCGCTTCGGTTACTCCTCCTTGCGGCCGCAATCGCCCTGCCGTTGCCCGCCCAGGAATTCGACCTCGTGCTGCGCGGTGGCCGCCTCGTCGATGGCAGCGGCGCCCCCGCGCGGACGGGGGACGTCGCGCTGCGCGGGGACCGCATCGTCGCGGTGGGCGCGGTGACCGGCCGCGGGCGGGAGGAGATTGACGTCGGCGGGCAGGTCATCGCGCCCGGGTTCATCGACGTGCACACCCACTCGGAGGACATCACCAGCATCCCGGTGGCGGAGAACTTCCTGCGGATGGGCGTGACTACGATTGTCACCGGCAACTGCGGCACCTCGCGGGTGGACGTGGCCACGTTCCTCGACTCGGTGGCCCAGGCCCGCACCGGCGTGAACGTCGCGACGCTGCTTGGCCAGGGCTCGCTCCGCGGCCAGGTGATGGGCGGCAGCTTCCTGCGCCCGCCCACCGCGGAGGAACTGGGCCGGATGAAGGACCTCGTCGACCAGGGGATGAAGGACGGCGCCCTCGGCCTGAGCACCGGGCTGATCTACCTGCCGGGTACCTTCACCAAGACGGAGGAACTGATCGACCTCGCGCGCGTGGCCGCCCGCCACGGCGGGCTCTACGTGAGCCATATGCGCGCCGAGACGGTGAAGATCTTCGATGCCCTCGATGAGCTGATCCGCATCGCCCGCGAGGCCGGCATCCGTGCGCAGGTCTCGCACCTGAAGCTCTCCGGACCCGCCGCGTGGGGCCGCACCGACGAGGTGCTGGCCAAGCTCGCCGCCGCCCGGGCCTCCGGCCTCGACATCGGCCAGGACCAGTACGTCTACACCGCGTCGTCGACCTCCATCGCCACCCTGGTCCCCAACGAGGCCCGCGAGGGCGGCACGGAGGCCTTCCGGCAACGCCTAGCGGACCCCGCGCGCAAGGCGGCGATCATCGCCGAGATGCGCCGCACGCTCGAGAACGGCAAACGCGGGGACTACACCTACGCGGTGATCGCCAGTTACCCTCGCAACCCGGCCCTCAACGGCAAGACCATCCCCGAGGCGGCCGAACTTCTCGGCCGGACCCGCTCCCTGGAGGACCAGATCGAGACCGTGCTGGAGATCTCCGCCAGCGGCACCGCCTCCGGCATCTTCCACGGGATGCACGAGGGCGACCTCCGCCGCTTCCTCGTGCAGCCGGAAACGATGTTCGCCTCCGACGCGGGTCCCCGCCGCCTCGGTCAGGCGGTGCCGCATCCCCGCGGCTACGGGAACAACGCCCGCGTGCTCGGCCGCTATGTTCGCGAACTCGGCCTGATCCCCCTCGAGGAGGCCGTGCGCCGGATGACGCAGCTGCCCGCCCGCGCCTTCAACCTGCGGGACCGCGGGGAACTGCGGCCCGGCGCCGTGGCTGACCTCGTGGTGTTCGATCCGGCAAAGGTCTCCGATCCGTCCACCTTCTCCGATCCGCACCACTACGCGGTCGGTTTCAGCGAGGTGCTCGTCAACGGCACGCCGGTGATCCGCGGGGGCACGCTCACCGCCGCCCGGCCCGGCCGGCCCGTCCGCCGCGGCGAGTAGGCCCGGCAGCCACCTTGGGCTTGCGGCCGCGCCCCCCGCCGCGCTTTGCTGTCCCCCTTATGTCCAAGGGCAACGGCTTTTCGGAATCGGTCCTCGAACGCACGATCTTCGCCAGCCGCTGGCTGCAGGCTCCCCTTTACGTGGGCTTGATCGTGGCGCAGGGGGTCTACGTGTACCAGTTCTTCGTCGAACTCTGGCACCTCGTGGGCGTGGCGATCCACGGCGCGCCCAAGGGCGGCCCGGACACCTCGACCACGATTATGCTCTACGTGCTGGGGCTGATCGACGTGGTGATGATCGCGAACCTGCTCATTATGGTGATCATCGGGGGCTACGAGACCTTCGTCTCGAAGCTCAACCTCGAGGGCCACGACGACCAGCCCGAGTGGCTGAGCCACGTCAACGCGGGCGCCCTGAAGGTGAAGCTCGCCACCGCCCTGATCAGCATCTCCTCGATCCACCTGCTGAAGACGTTCATCGAGGTCCGGCTGCCGACCACCACGTACAAGAACGACGACGTGATGTGGCAGATCGTGATCCACTGCGTGTTCGTCCTCTCGGCCATCGCCCTGGCGTACACGGACCGGCTGATGATGATGACCGGGAACCTCGCGCACGCCGGCGGCGAGGCCAAGGGCGGCCCCGCCACGCATTGAGCCCGCCGCCGCGGCTCAGCGCCGCAGGCGCAGCAGGCGCTCGCCCGCCGCGTGCAGGGTCGCGGGGCGCTTGGCGAAGTTGAGGCGCACGTAGCGGTGCTCCGGGGTCGCGAAGAAGCTCGACCCCGGCACCGGCGCCACGCCGATCTCCCGCGTCATCCAATGGGCGAACTCGACGTCGCTCGCGTGCCCAAAGGGGGAGATGTCCACCATCACGAAATACGCCCCCTCGGGCCGCGAATACGCGAGGCCCGTGCGCTCCAGGTAACCGAGCAGGATATCCCGCCCCACCGCGTACTCCGCCGCGAGGCCCGCATAGTACGATTCGGGGAACCGCAGGGCCGTCACCACCGCGTGCTGCAGCGGCGCGGCCGCCCCGACGGTCAGGAAATCGTGCACCTTCCGCGCCTGCGCGATGACGGCCGGCGCCGCCTGCACGTAGCCCAGGCGCCAGCCCGTAATGGCGAAGGTCTTCGAGAGCGAGGAGCACATCAGGGTCCGCTCCGCCATCCCCGGTAGGGTCGAGCAGTAGGTGTGCCGGTGCGGCGGGAAGACGATGTGCTCGTACACCTCGTCCGTCAGGACCCACACATCGAACTCCTCCGCCAGCGCCGCCAACTGCCCCAGTTCCTCGCGGGTGAAGACGCGGCCGCAAGGGTTCGAGGGATTGCAGAGCACGAAGGCCTTCAGGCCGCCCGCGAACGCCCGCCGCAGCTCCGCGGGGTCAAAGCGGTACTCGGGGGGATGCAGCGGCACGTGCACCGGCTCCGCCCCGGCCAGCAGCGCGTCCGCCCCATAGTTCTCGTAAAACGGTGAGAACAGGCCCACCCGGTCGCCCGGATCGCACACGGTCATCATCGCCACCATCATCGCCTCCGTCGCCCCGCAGGTGACGACCAGCTCCGTCGCCGGATCCACCGGCCGCCCCGTGCAGCGCCCCACCTTCGCCGCCAGCGCCTCCCGCAGCTCCGGGGCACCCCAAGTCACCGCATACTGGTGCCGGCCCGCGTCCATCGCCGCCCGCCCCGCCGCGACCAACTCCGCGGGCGGATCCCAGTCGGGGAAACCCTGCGCGAGGTTGATCGCCCCGTGCCGGGCGGCGACGCGCGACATCTCGCGGATGACGGACTCGGAGAAACGGGCCGTGCGGAGGGACGTGCGGGGCATCGGGCGGCTCAGGGAATGCGCAGGGTCGTGCCGACGCGCAACGGGGTGCTGGCCCGGGGCAACAGGGCCGGATTCGCGGCCACGATGTCCTCGACGCGGACCTGATAGCGGCGGGAGATGCTGTAGAGGGTGTCCTTGGGCGCCACGGTGTGGGTGCGCCCCGCGGCGCGGGCCGCGGGACGGGCGGCCTCGGGCGCCGGACGCGGCGGGGCCGCGGTCACCGCGGGGGCGGGCGACACCAGCGCGGGCGCGGGCGTGACGAGCGGCGGCCGCTCCTCTTCCTCCGGGGCAACCGCCACCGCGGGTGGACGGACCGGGCCGACCCGCACCTCGTCGGGCAAGGCGATCATCCGCGGACCGCGGGCCGTCGGGGTGACGCCCCCACCGCGGATCACGGATAGCTCGGCCCGCAGCTCTTCGTTTTCACGGCGCAGCTTGTGGACCTCGTCTTCCATCGCCAGCCGCAGGGATTGGTCATCGAGCGGGCGACCCGGCAGGGTGCGGGCGAACTCGCGTTTGGCCTCCTCGATCTTGCCCAGCACGAGCGGGGCCTCCTTCGAATTGGGCTGCGCCTTGTGATAGCGCCGCAGGTGGTAATAGGCGGCAGGGAAATCCTTCGTGTGGTAGAGGCAGATCAGCCCCGCCTCGAGATGCGACTCCGGCGAGGGGCTCTCGCCGCGCCGGTCGATGACCTTCAGGAAGGCGTTCAGGGCCTCCGAAGGCCGACCCTGCTTCTGCAGCTGCTTCCCCTGCACGTAGAAGGGATCCTCGATCTCCGGCGGCAGGGGCAACCGTTCCCGCTCCCCGCAGCCGCCGGCCAGCAGGGCCAGCAGCAGCCCGGTAAGGGCGGAAAGGAAACGGTAGACTCTCGGCAAGGAGGGCAAAAGGGATTGCGGCGCGACGCCGGCGACCTACGTTCCGCCGACTCACCCGCGACTCAAACCAGAAATGGCGTTGGCCCCGCAAACCCTCCTCCGGCGCGCCCGCGCCTGCCTCCGCCTCGAGCGCGAGGCGCTTACCGCCACCTCGCGCCGGCTCGGGCCCGAGTTCGTCGCCACCGCCCGGGCCGTCGCCGCCTCCGCCCGAGCGGGACGCAAGCTGCTGTTCACCGGCGTGGGCAAAAATGCCCCCATCGCGGCCAAGCTCGCCGCCACCTTCAACAGTACCGGCCTCCCCGCCTGCGGCCTCGACGCCACCCAAGCCCTCCACGGCGACCTCGGCCTCGCCACCGCCGGCGACGTCGCTTTCCTCCTCAGCAACAGCGGCCAATCGGAGGAAATCCTCCGCCTCGTCCCGCTGCTCAAGCGCGAGGGCGTCCGGGTGGTCGCCTTCACCGGCCACCCCGGCTCCGACCTCGCCCGCGCCGCCGATTTGCAGCTCCTTTACCACGCGCCCCGCGAAGCTTGCCCCCTGCGCCTCGCCCCTACCGCCAGCACCACCGCCGCCCTCGCCCTCGGTGACGCTCTCGCGATGGTGCTCCTCGCCGAACGCGGCTTCACCCGCGAGGAGTTCGCCCGCTTCCACCCTGCGGGAAACCTCGGGCGCATTCTGCTCCTCCGCGTCCGCGACATCATGCGCACCGGGGAACGGTTCCCCGTCGCCCCGGAAACGGTCTCCACCCAGGACGCCATCCTCGCGATGACGCGCGCCCGCAGCGGCAGCATCGCCCTCATCCAGCCGCGCACCGGACGCCTCCGCGGCATCCTCACCGACGGGGATTTCCGGCGCGCCGCCCTCACCGGCCCGGACTTCCTCCGCCAGCCCGTCGCGACCTTTATGACCCGCCAGCCCAAGGTCATCGCGCCCGAGGCCCTCGGCGCCGAGGCCCTGCGGCGCTTTGAGGAGGACCGGATCGATGACCTCATCGTGGTCGACCGCCGCGGCCGACCCGTTGGGCTGGTCGACAGCCAGGACCTGCCCAAGCTGAAGCTGGTCTGAGTTTGGCGCGCCCTTTACAGGAACCCGGCTAACGGCGAGGATCCGGGCGTTATGCCCACGCCGCCCTTCGTTTACCAGGACCCGCTCCCGCTCGGCCCCGACGAGACCGAGTACCGCCTGCTCTCCCGCGAGGGCGTAAGCACGACGACGTTCGAGGGCCGCGAGATCCTCAAGGTCGCCCCGGAGGCGCTCGCCTTCCTGACGCGCCAGGCCTTCCACGACACCTCGTTTCTGCTCCGCCCCGCCCACCTGCGTCAGGTGGCCGCGATCCTCGAAGACCCGGAGGCCTCGCCCAACGACCGCTACGTCGCGCTCACGCTGCTCAAGAACACCGAGATCGCCGCCGAGGGCATTCTCCCGATGTGCCAAGACACTGGCACCGCCGCCATCACCGGCAAGAAAGGCCAGCAGGTCTGGACCGGCGCCAACGACGCGGAGTGGCTCTCGCGCGGCGTTTACGAGTGCTACACCACCGAGAACCTCCGTTATTCCCAGACCGCCCCGCTCGACCTCTGGCGCGAGGTCAACACGGGGACCAACCTGCCCGCCCAGATCGACCTCGCGGCCACCGAGGGCGCGAAGTACGAGTTCCTCTTCATCGCCAAGGGCGGCGGCTCCGCCAACAAAATGTACCTCTTCCAGGAGACCAAGGCGCTCCTGAACCCGAAGAGCTTTGAGAAGTGGGTCACCGACAAGCTCCCCCTCCTCGGCACCTCCGCCTGCCCGCCGTACCACCTCGTGTTCGTCATCGGCGGCACCAGCGCCGAGGCCTGCATGAAGACGCTGAAGCTCGCCTCCGCCAAGTACCTCGACGCCCTCCCCACGACCGGCAACGAGCACGGCCGAGCTTTCCGCGACCTCGCGATGGAGGAGAAAGTCCTCCAGCTCTCCCGCGCCACCGGCATCGGCGCCCAGTTCGGGGGCAAGTACTTTGCCCTCGACGTCCGCGTCATCCGCCTCCCCCGCCACGGCGCCAGTTGCCCCGTCGCGATGGGCGTCTCCTGCAGCGCCGACCGCAACATCCGGGGCAAGATCACCGCCGAGGGAATCTTCTTGGAGAAGATGGAGACCAACCCGGGCCGCTACATCCCCGCCGCCAGCCGCCTCTGGAAGGACGAATCGATTGTCCGGGTCGACCTCCGGCGCCCGATGCCCGAGATCCTCGCCCAACTCTCCCAACACCCGGTCACCACCCGCGTCTCCCTCTCCGGCCCGCTCATCGTCGCCCGCGACAGCGCCCACGCCAAGCTCAAGGAGCGCGTCGATGCCGGCCAGGGCCTGCCCCAATACTTCAAGGACCATCCCGTTTATTACGCCGGCCCCGCCAAGACCCCCACCGGCCTCGCCTCCGGCTCCTTCGGCCCCACCACGGCCGGCCGGATGGACAGCTACGTCGACCTGTTCCAGTCGCTCGGCGGCTCGATGGTGATGCTGGCCAAGGGCAACCGCAGCGCGGCGGTGACGGCCGCCTGCCGCCAGCACGGCGGTTTCTACCTCGGAAGCATCGGCGGACCCGCCGCGATCCTCGCCAAGGAGAACATCCGCCGCGTCGAGGTCCTCGAATACCCCGAACTCGGGATGGAGGCCATCTGGCGCATCGAGGTGGAGGACTTCCCGGCGTTCATCCTCGTCGACAACAAGGGCAACGATTTCTTCGCCAGCGGCTGCGGCGCCTGCCTCCCGGCCAAGCATTGACCCGGCGGGGCGGCGCACGCGTCCCGCGCGTCGCCCCCCCAGCCTGCCCGGTTCAGAACCGGACGTTCACGCCCGCGCCCCGAGCGCCAAAACGCTCGATCTGGTCGTAGAGCCGCTCCTCGGAGAGCCGGCTCGCGAAGCGCTCAGACGCGCGCGGGCCGTTTTCCCCGGCCCCGGCGGCCACCATCGCGGTGAGAATGCGCGTCCCGCGGCGCTCCCCCGGCGGAACCATCTGCTGCAGCGGCTCCACCACGGAACGCGCATTGGACGCCCGCGGCTCGAAGCGCTTGGTCCCGCCCAACAGTGAAGCCGCCACCAAAGTCTCCGTCTGCCCCCCGGCCGCCCACGCCGCCGGCAAGGCATCCTTCGCCACCCGCGCGGGCGCCGCCGCGGGTTCGCCGACCGTGACCGCCGGGCTCACCGCCTCCGCGGCCGCCAGCGCCACGGGTTCCACCGAAGCGCGTTCCTCGACCGCCGCGGCCGCCTCGAGCGCGGGCGCGGGCACGGCCGCCACCGCGACCCCTTCCGCCGCCACCGCGACCATTTCCGCCGCCACCACGGCCACCGGGACATTCTCCGTGGACGACAAGGCGAGCGCCGGGCCAGCAGCCTCTTCGCCATTCGGGCGCGGCACGAGGAAAAGTCCGGCGATCAGGCCGATGGCGCCCACGGGCAGGGCCAAGCGACCCAAGGCGGGCCAGAACCCGCCGTCCGCCCAACGCTGCCACCACGGGCGGCTCCGCAGCAGCGCCGCCAGTTGCTTCTCGCGCAGCCCGCGGTCAAAGTCCGCCCAGAAGGCCTCCGGCGGACGCTCCGCGCGCTTCAGGCGCAGGAGATCCTCCAGGGAAACGGGGCGCTGGGACGGACGCTTCATCGGCGCAGATAGGGGGCCAGCTCGGCCTGCAGTTGCTGCTTCGCGTAGTGCAGGCGGGAACGCACCGTCCCCTCCGAGCACTCCATCACCTCGGCAATTTCCTGATGATTCAGGCCGTCGATTTCGAACAAGGTGACCACGGTGCGATGCTTGATAGACAATCTTTGCAGCGCGTCGTTCAATTTTTCCTGGAGCTCCTGCGCGAAGGTCGCCCGGTCCGCACCCGACTTATCCGTAAGGGCGTCAATCACTTCCTTCGCCACCGGGGCCTCGGTATCGAGCTGGTCGAGGCTGAGGAAGGACCGCAGCCGCTGCCGCCGGAGCTGGCTCAGGGTGGAGTTGACCGCGATGCGGTACAGCCAGGTGAAGAAGGCCGCCTGCGCCTGGAAGCGATGGATCGAGCGGAACGCCTTGATGAAGCAATCCTGGGTGAGGTCCGCCGCGTCCTCGCGGTTGCCGATCAGATTGTAGACGACCCCGTAAACCCGCTCCCGGTAGCGGAGCACCAGGGCGTCGAACGCCGCGACCTCCCCGGCCTGCACGCGGAGCACGATCTCGCGGTCCGCGTCCGCCTCCTGCCGGCGTTCCGGCGAGGCGATCAGCGCCTGGGGGAGAACTTTGGCCGCCGGGATCACGGCCGAAGCGAAGGCCGCGGCGCCGCGCGCTGCAAACCGAAAAACCACCGCCCCGCCGACTCAGTTCGCCGGCGCCAGGGCCCGCACCTGAGTCTCGAGCAGGTCCGCGAGTTCGCCCAGCCGCGGCGCGGGCGCGAGGCCCGGCCAGGGCGCGAGGGCGGCGCGGGCGTCCGCCAGCTCCACCGCCACTTCCCCGGCCACGCGGGCGAAGACGCCCAGCCGCCGCATCTGCTCCAGCCGCGCGGCGAGGTCAGGCGTCCGGCGCCCGGCCAGTTCCTCGGCGAGGCGCTCCTGTTCGGCCGGCTCGAGGCGCTCGCGCAACACCAGCAGGGGCAAGGTCAACTTGCCGCTGGTCAGGTCGGTGCCGAGGGTCTTGCCGATCCGGGTCTCCTCCCCGAAGAAATCCACGAGGTCGTCGTAAATCTGATACCCGATGCCCAGGTGCCGGCCAAAGCGGTCCGCCGCCGCCACGAACCCCGCGGGATGCCCCGCCACCTCCGCGCCCAACTGGCACGAGACCCGGAAAAGCTCCGCCGTCTTGAGGTCCACGATCCGCGTGTAATCGGCCCGGTCCACCCGCAACGACCCCCGCCGCAGGGTCTGCACAATCTCCCCCGCGCAGACCCGCCGCATCGCGACCGAGACCGCCGCGCACACCGCCGTGGTCGGGAACTGGGTCGTCAGGTGCAGGGCGTGCGCGAACAGGGCGTCCCCCAACAGCACCGCCGCCGCCGAACCATACCGGCGCGCGACCGTCGGCCGGTTCCGCCGCACCTCGGCGCCGTCCATAATGTCATCGTGCACCAACGTGGCCAGGTGCACCATCTCGACCACCGCCGCCACCCGCACCAATTCAGCCGCAGGCGCACCCGCCCCTTTCCAACCCGACAGGAAAACCAGCGCGGGGCGCAGGCGCTTGCCGGAAGCTTCCAGCGCATAGGCGGCCAAGTCCCGGATCTCCGGCTCAAACTCCGCCAATTGCTCGTGCAGGAAGGCGTCCAACGCCGCCTGATGGACCGCCAGCCGCGCGAACACCCCGGAGGGGGCGACCACCGGCTCGGCCGCAGGGGCGACTGAAACCGTGGCATCGGAAAGGACAGCGGCGGAACTCATTGGCGACTGGACCCTAGGCGGGTTTTCGGAAATGACCAATCAAACCGCCGGTTCCCCTTCCGCCACCGAGATGCCCTCGCCCCTGGTCCTCCTCGCGCTGACCCTCGCCGGGCTCTACTGCGCCAAGCTCTGGCGCGACGACCTGCGTGCCGCCCAGGCCGGGCGCACCGTGCGCGGGGGCTTCCCCGGGGCGGTGCCCGCCCCGCCCCGCGCCGTCGGCTTAGCGATCGCCGGGGCGCTGGTGCTGCTGGCGCTCGAAACCGTCGGGGAACTTACGCTGGGCATCGCCGCGGAGCAGACGCGGATGAACCTCGCCTTCGCCGCCTACTCGGTCCTCGCCGCGCCCATCATCGAGGAAGTGATCTTCCGCGGCTGGCTGGTGCTCGATCGCCACGGCCCGGCGGTCCGCTGGGCCGGGATCGTCGCCGCCTCGGTGCTCTTCGCCCTCCTGCACCCGTTCCTTTGGGCCTGGGACGACGCCGGCTTCCGGCTGACCCTCACGCTCAAGGGCTGGTTCAGCACCACCGTCCTCTTCCTCTCCTCGCTCTGGTTCTAAACCGCCCGCTTCGCCCCCTGGAACCCCCAGCGCTCCCTCCTGCCCTGCTTCGCCGCCCACGCGGCCAAAAACCTCGGCGTCGTGGCGATCAAGGCCGTCTCCGGCCATCTCGCGCTCACCGGCTGAACCCGCCCGGAAAACCATTGCCCACCCCCTTCCCCGCGTATCCGTTTCCCCCACCCCCGATGAACTCCCTGCCCCGCCGCGACTTCCTCCGCGCCTCCGCCGCCAGCCTCGCCCTCGCCGCCACCGCGGCCCCCGCCCGCGCCGCCGCCTCCCCCCTCGGACGCACCGGCCGCCCCGTCCTCCGCCCCGCGCTCGCCGCCTACTCGTTCCGCGACACCTTCCCGGTGATGCGCGGCAAGGCCAACCCAAAGGTCCCCGCCGGCAAGGCCACGGATATGTTCCGCTTCCTCGACTTCTGCGCCGCCCACGGGGTCGATGCCGAACCGACGACCTATTTCTTCGCCGAGGAAACGGACGCCTACCTGCTCCGCCTGCGGCGCCACGCCTTCCTCCGCGGGGTCGCCATCAGCGGCACCGCCATCGGCAACAACTTCTCCCATCCCCGCGGGGAGAAACGCGACGCGGAGATCCGGCTGACCAAGCAATGGATCGACCGCGCCGCCGTCCTCGGCGCTCCCCACATCCGGGTCTTCGCCGGGGTCACCAAGGAGATCCCGCGCGCCGAGGCCGACCAGCTCGTGATCAGCGCGCTCGCGGAGTGCGGGGAATACGCGGGCCGCAAGGGCATCTTCCTCGGGCTGGAGAACCACGATTCGATCAGCACCTCCGCCGCCCTGCTGGAAATGGTCCGCGCCGTCGGTAACCCGTGGGTGGGGATCAACCTTGATTCCGGAAACTTCAAATCCGCCGACCCCTACCGCGACTTCGCGGCCTGCGTCCCCCACGCGGTGAACGTCCAATTCAAGACGGAGATCCAGATCGGCGGCCAGCGGGTCGCAGCGGACCTCGGGCGCTTGACCAAGCTGCTGCGCGACGGTGGGTACCAGGGCTGGGTGGCCCTCGAGTACGAGGCGAAGGAGGACCCGGCCACGGCCGTGCCCCGGCTCCTCGCCGAGATGAAGCGACTCTTCGCGGCCTGAAGCCGAACCGTCAGGCGCGGGGCCCCGCGCCGGCCAAGGCCCGGCGCAGGACGGAAAACAATTCCGACCGCGAGAAGGGCTTGTGGAGGAACAGGTTCACCTCGACCCCCTGCAGCGCCCGCGTCTCCGCTTCACCCAGCAAGCCCCCCGCCACGATGACCGGCGTCCGTCGGCCCCTGCGCCGCAGCTCTGTCACCAGGCCCAAGCCGTCGAGGACGGGCATATTTAGATCCGTAATGATGACGGCCAGCCGGTCGCCCAGCTCCTCCACCCGGCGCAGCGCCTCCGCCCCGTCGGCGGCCACGACCACGCGGTAATTGGCCCCTGCGAGGAGCAGCTGGGTCGTCTCGCGCAGGGCTGCCTCGTCGTCGACCACCAGCACGGTCTCCCCGGTCCCGATCTCGCCCGGCACGGGGGACGCCAGCGACGTCGCGGCCGGCGAGGCCACGGGCAGCAGGACGCGGAACGTGGTCCCCTGCGCCGGGGCGGAGGCGACGCCGATCACCCCTCCCGCCCGACGGATGATGCCGAGGGAGGTCACCAGTCCGAGGCCCGTGCCGCGGTCGGGGCCTTTGGTGGTGAAGAACGGATCGAAGATGCGCGCCATCACCTCGCGGGTCATTCCCACCCCGGTGTCAGCCACGGCCCATTCGACATACGAGCCTGGCTTGGGACTCGCGGTACCAACCTGTTCCCCCGGCACGATCTGGCGCGGGCGTGCCGTAATGCGCAGACAGCCGCCCTGGGGCATCGCGTCGCGCGCGTTCACGCTCAGGTTCAACAGTACCTGGAAGAGCTGCGTCGGCTCGCCGATCACGTCTGGCAAGTCCGCCGCCACCTCGGTCTCCACGGCGATGTTGCCCGGGAAGGTGCTGCGGATCATCGCCGCCAGCTCCGAGATGAGCCGCCCGGAGGACACCGTGCGCCGCTCGCCCGCGGTGCCCTTGGCGAAGGAGACGAGCTGCTTCACCATCGCGGAACTGCGGTGCGAGCTCTGCTCGATGACGCTGAGGAGCGCGTTCTCGTCCGGGTAGCGCAGGCGGAGCATCTCCGTCGCCATCGTGATCGGGGCGAGGGAATTGTTCAGGTCGTGGGCGATGCCGCTCGAGAGGGCGCCGATGCTCTCCATCCGCTGGGCCCGGAACTCGGCCTGCAGCATCGTCTCGCGCTGGGTGATGTCGGTGATCTGCGCCAGCTGGCCCTGGACCTCGCCCATCGCGAACGCGTGGAGCTGCAGCTCCCCGAAGAATTCCCCGCCGTCCCCGCGCCGCTCGAGCCGGAAGACCGCCTCGGGATCCGCCGCGGCCAGGAAACGGCTCAGCGCCGGCCGGTCCGAGGCGAAGCCGCCATCCACGAGGAGATCGATCAGGTGGCGACCCACCGCCTGCTGCTGCCCCGAACGCAGGATCAGCTCCGCCGCCGGGTTGGCGAGGAGCACCAGCCCGGTGCCATCGGTGAGGAGCAGGCCCGAACTCGTGGTGCGGAACACCTCGGTGAAGCGCGACTCGTTGCTGCGCGCCTCGCGCTCCGCCGCCGCCAGCTGCCGCTGCCGCTCGGCGCTCTGCTGCAGGGCCTCCTCCAGCCGCGCCGTCCGCTCCTGCACCAGGCTCCCCAGTTGCCGGAACAACTGGAAGGCGCCCGCCCGCGCCTGCCGGATCTCCCGGCAGCCCGGGGCCGCCGGATCGAGCCGGAAGGTTCCCTCCGGCTGCAGTGCCAGCGCCGTCGCCCGCCCCAATTCCTGCAACGGCGCCACCACCAGCCGGTAAAACAGGTACCCGCCCAGCAACGCGGCCGCCAGGGCCAGCGGCACCATCACCAGCGCCGTGCGCTTGGAGGCGTCGATCCGCTCCGCGTAAAATTCCCCCACCGCCCGGCGCTCCGTGGCCAGCTGACCCTCCAATCGCGCCACCCCCTGCACCAACGCCCCCAACACCCCCTCCAACTGCGCCAGCCGCCCCTCCAGCCCCCGCAGCTCCTGCTCGGTTTGCACCGGCTGCAGCGCCGCCGACACCAGCTCCAGATGCGCCAAAGCCCGCGCCGCCAGCTCCCGCGTCGACGGCGCCCGCCCCCCGCGCTGCAGCGCCGCCATATTGTCCCGCGCCACGCCCACCAGCCGCAGCGCGTTCTGCGCCTGCAGGGGATCCTTGATCTGCAGGTAGGCATCCGCCTGGTGCAGCATCGCCCGCACGCTCACCTCCACCTGCTCAAACTGCCCCGCCACCAGCCTGACCTCCCCCTCCCGCTGCGCCGCGTACCCCGCCTCCTCCGTCCGCACGGTCACATAGGAGAAGGTCGCCACGACCAGCGCGCCCACCGCCACCAGCAAGATGCCCACGACCCCGCGCAGGCTCGGTCCCCCGACCGCGGCCACCGCCAGCCCGCGCTTCACAAGCCCGCGGGCGCCCCGGACCGCCGGTTGACCTGCCAGATCTCCTGCGTGAGCCAGATGGTCTTGAGGCCCGCCGCCACCGCCCCCTCGATCAGCGTGGGGCACACGTCCGCTTGGCCCTGCCGGGACTGCAACTCCTGCAACCACTCGGCCGACCAACGCCGCCGGACCTGGTCCAACGTGAGCCCACGCAAAACCGACGCCAGCCGGGATTGCCCCAGCCGGTCCGCGCCCGGCTCCCGCGACCGCTGCACGCGGAAATCGAGCAGCGCGAGCTGGGCATCCAGCGCCCAGACGTACTCGGTCAACCCCCACCGCGTCGGCTGGGTCCGCGCCTGCACGTACCCCACGATGCGCTCCCCCTCCATCACGATGAACAGCGGATGGCGGGTCACCTCGCGGCGGTCGAAGCCGAACGGCAGGTCCGCCGGGAATTTGGCCGCGATCTCCGCCGTGATCTCCAGCATCTCGGTGCGGAACCCGGTGTGCCGTGGGAACATCTCCCGGATCAGCCGGTTCGGCTCCCGCACGGAACAAAAGGTCTGCGCCCCCACCTCACCCGCCCCCGCCAGGACCAAGCCCAGCAGCGACCAGCGCCACACCCGCAGGAGGAAAGGGAAAAGGTTCATCGGCGAAAGGAGGCTGCGTTCACAGGCGACGGCGGACCTGGAGGTTCAGGAACACTTGCGGCGGCGTGCCCGGCTGGCGCCAGATCCGCTCGTCCCGCTGGGCGCTCAGGATCCACCCCGGCGCGGGCGTCCAGCGGACGCCCACCACCTGCGTCCAAGTCCGCACGCCCCGGCCTCCCGCCGAAGTCCGCTCGCCCACCAGCTGCACATACCCGGAAACGATCTCCCGCCGCGAGGTCAGGTTCGCCTCGGCCAACCCGTTCAGCACCCGGGCCCGGCCCGCCCCCTCGCCGTTGGAACCGGTGGAGAGTTCGCCCAGCAACCCCAGCGGCCCGAAGTAAATCTGCCCGTCCAACGCGACGCGCTGCCGCAGGTGCACCCCCGTCCGCGCCGGATTCAGGACCTTGGCCCGGAAGACGCTGAATCCCCAGCCGGTCACGCCCCCATAGGTCTCCGTGTCGACCGGCGAACCGATGCGCCCGAACAGGGAGTAGGGATCAAAGTTATCCGCATAGAACATCCCTGAACCCCGGCCCACGCCCACCTCATACTGGAAGCGCTCGAGCGTGCCGTTGAGGGTCGCACCCCAGTCCACCATCAGCGCCGTGTTGGGGCCGAGCGTGAACTGGCGCAGCTCCCCCGCATTGCTGATCGTGGCCTCCAGCCCGTACGGCAACTCGAGATGCCCCACCTTCAGGTTGAGGCGACAATCCTCCGTCAGGTGCAGGTTGATGGTGTTGATCATCGGCAGGACCTCCGTGTCGGAAGGCCCATCGAAGAACGGCGGCGGGGCCGGATGCCGCTGCGCCCGCGAAAGGTAAACCTGCGCGACCACGGTCGCGACATCCCGCTGCGGCGTGCCCAGCTTGGCGTAGGCATCCAGGGCCAGATCGTACTGCGCCCCCTGGCGGCTACCGGTCTGATTCCGCACCCAACGCGCGGACACATCCGGCGTCACCACGAACCGCTCGCCGCCCCACGGCGTCGCCCCCGCCGGCGCCGCGGCAACCAAGGCCAGCAGAAGCCACTCCCGGCGAAAGCCGGACCAAAAAGGACGAATCCGAACGGGCGAAATCACGGCGTGAATACAGGGCAAGCTGACCGGTCTGACAGATCCCGATCTAACCATGGCAGCCTCCGACGGTGCAACGCCGGAATCGGCCGTCCGGGGCGGCACTTGCCTACCGCGCGGCCGCGGACCACGGCGAGGTGCTGCCGCTCACGGGCGGCGGCTGCCAGCTCGGCACGTGCGGCCGGGGCCGGCTCCCGTCGAGCCGCGCCAGAGTGAAAATCGGGAGACAAGGCCAGCGGCTCGGCAACTGCGGCGCCGGCAGCGGCAGGCGGAGGGCGGCGGCAGAAAAAACGTCAAGATCGGGGTTGGGCATCGTTCGTAAAAACCCCGTGAATTTAGCAAACGACCCCGGCACGCCGCATCCGTAGTGCCCGCCGCGGGCATCGGTGAAGTTACGCAGCCCGGGCCCGGAAAGGGCTCAAGGCGGCCCGAAACCGGGGCCTTTCGGGCCCTTGCCCTTCTTCTTGCCCCCGCCCGGCGGCGGCCCGCGCCGCAGGAAGGACGAATCGGGCGTGCCCCGCCACAGCCGCGGCACAAACGGGAACTCCCCGGTCAAAACGTAATAGGGGTATTTACGTGACTCAACCATCCCCAATCTGTAGGGTTCCTCGGCATGGCGGAGGACTACCCGAGGACGCTACTCGAGTTGGAAAAGCGTTTCAGCGACGAGGCGGCGTGTCGGACGTACC
>VHCY01000038.1 GCA_016871595.1 Verrucomicrobiota bacterium | reverse complement strand
CCGGGAACGTCTACGTGGCGGATGCGTTCAATCACGCGATCCGCAAGATCGATGCCCTGAAGAACGTGACGACCCTGGCGGGCACGCCCGGGACTTCCGGCACCGCCGATGGAACCGGCGCGGCGGCCCGCTTCAATCAGCCTTCCGCCTTGGCGCTTGAACCGGGCGGCAGCCTGCTGGTGGCGGACACCAACAATCACACCCTGCGTCGCGTCAGCTCGACGGGAGTCGTGACGACCCTCGCGGGTACCGCCGGTTCCGCCGGCTCCGCGGACGGGCTCGGCAGCGAGGCCCGGTTCAACCAGCCGTCCGGCGTGGCCGTGGACGCGCAGGGCACGATCTACATCACCGACACCCGCAACCACGTGATCAAGCGCACGGGCAACGTCGGCGCGCCCACGATCACGACCCAGCCGGTGGCGGCGGTCACCCCGGTGGGCGGCTCCGCGACCTTCACCGTGGCCGCGACCGGCACGCCGGTCCCCTCGGTCTTCACTTGGTACCGCCTGCCCGTCGGCAGCACCGGTTTCGTACCGCTGCTCACCGATGACGCGACCTACTCCGGCGTCCGCACCGCCACGCTGCGCATCACCAATGCCGCGGCCACGATGACCGGGGATCAGTTCCAGGTAGTCGTCAGCAATCTGATCAGCCCGAACGCCACCTCGAACCCCGTCACCCTCACGGTCGGCACCGCGCCCACCATCACGAGCGCGGCAACGGCCACGTTCCGCGCCGGGACGGCCGGGTCGTTCACCTTCACCGCCACCGGCGACCCGGTGCCGACCTTCGCCATCGCCGGCCTGCCGGCGTGGGCCTCGCTCAACGCCACGACCGGGGTGCTCTCCGGCACTCCCCCGGACACGACCGGCTCGCCGCTCGCCCTGACCGTCACCGCGACCAACCCGGCGGTCACGACCCAGACCTTCACCCTCACGATCCTCCCGGCGGTCTCCGCCCCGGCGATCGCCACCCAGCCGCAGGCGGCGGTGGTGGACCTGGGGGGCACGCTCGCGTTGAGCGTCAGCGCCACCGGCACCGAGCCGTTGGCCTACCAGTGGAGCCGCAACGGCGCGGCCCTGAGCGGCGCGGTCGGTGCGACCCTTACCCTGAGCGGCGTCCAGGCCTCTGCGGCCGGCACCTACACGGTGCAGGTGACCAACTCGGTTGGCTCCGTCACCTCGGTCCCGGCCAACGTGGTCGTCACCACCTTGCCGGAACTGACCCAGCAGCCGCGGCCGCAGGTCGCCTTCGTGGGCGCCTCGGCGACGTTCGCGGTTTCCGCGACGGGGGGTTCCTCCTTCAACTACCAGTGGCGCCGCAACGGGCTGAACATCGGCGGTGCCACCGGCCCCGTCCTCACGCTCAGCAATGTCTCCGCGGGTGACGCCGGCTTCTACGATGTCCTCGTGGCCAACGTCCGCGGCACGGTGACGAGCTCCGTCGCGACCCTCACGTTGGTCAGCGCCCCGCAGGCCCCGGTGATCTCGGCCCAGCCCGCCGCGCAGGTGGTGCCCGCGGGTGGTTCCGCGACCCTGACGGTGGGTGTCTCCGCCGCCCCGACCCCGACCTTCCAGTGGCGGCGCAACGGCGCGGCCATCGCGGGTGCGACCGCCGCGGCCTACGTCGCGGGTGAGTCCGGTTCCTACGACGTCGTGATCACCAACAGCGAGGGGTCCGTCACCTCGCGGACGGCCGCGGTCCGCGTCCTGACCCGCAGCTACGCTGGCGCCTACTTCGGCGCCTTCGGCGGTGGCGCGCGCAGCTTCGCCCTCCTGGTGCGGCCCGACAACACCGCGGTCTTCCTCGGTTACCCGGGCACCGCGCCGCTGATGAACCTGAATTTCAACGTCACCGATTCCGGCGCGTTCGCCTTCAGCCAGAGTTCCTTCGGCCTGCTGCAGGCGGTGGTCGCGGTCTCCGGCTCGATCGGCACCGACGGATCGGTCACCGGCGCGGCCTCGGGCGGCTTCACCGGCACGTTCGCCGGCAACCGCGCCGCGGACGTCGGGGCCACCCAGGGTGTGGCCGGTTACTACCGGTCCGGGGCCACGGCCGGCGCGGCGGTCGCCCACGTCATCGCGGGTCCGGCCGGTCAGGCCTTCGCGGTGATCCAATCCGGGTCCGTCAGCGATGGCGGCGCCGGGACGGTGACGGGCGTCGGTCAGGTCAGCGTGCTCACGACCCGCTCGGGCATTGCTGCGACGATCAACGCCGCGACCGGTCTGGTCACGGGCACTTCGACGGGCGTCATCGCCGCGTCCTACGCCGGCGGCAGCGAGGCCGCGGTGGCGGCGCAGCGGCTGGTCAACATTTCGTCCCGCGCCCGGGTTTCCTCTGGCGAGGGCGTCGCGATCGCCGGCTTCGTGATCTCGGGTGATTCCGCCAAGCCGGTGCTGATCCGCGCCGTGGGCCCGACGCTCGGCTCCGTCTTCGGGCTGCCGGGCTCGCTGGCCTCCCCGCGTCTGGAGCTGGTGCGCAGCTCCGACCAGGCCTCGCTCGGCGTCAACGCCGGCATCGCGGCGGACCGGGCGGCGATCGACGCGGCGGGTGCTCGGGCCGGGGCCTTCGCCCTCGGCGCCTCCGGGGCGGATGCGGCCCTGCTCACCACCCTGGCTCCCGGCGCCTACACCGCCGTCGTGAGCGGCACCAACAATGCCGCCGGCATCGCCCTGATCGAGGTGTACGACCTCTCCGGGGTCAGCCCCGGCCAGAAGCTCCTGAACATCGCCACGCGCGCGACGGCGGGCGCGGGGGACAACACCCTGATCGCCGGCTTCGTGGTGCCGCCGGGTGCCGCCAAGCGGGTCCTCGTCCGCGGCGTCGGCCCGGGCCTGGCCCAGTTCGGCGTGGCGGGCGTCCTGGCCCAGCCGACCCTGCAGCTCCTGAGCGGGTCGACCACGGTGGCGCAGAACACCAACTGGACGACCTCCGCCGACCGCGACGCCATCGCGACGTCTTCGGCCTCGGTGGGGGCGTTCGGCCTGGCGGCCAATGATTCCGCGGTGATCCTGACCCTGGCCCCGGGCAACTACACGGCCCAGGTGACGGGTCCGGGGGCCGCGACGGGCATCGCCCTCGTCGAGGTCTACGAGTTGCCGTAAGGCGCTGGCCGGCCGGTTTTCGGGCCCGGGACGCGAGTCCCGGGCTTTTTTTTGGCGCCCTTGCCGCCGCCGTGAGGAGCCGCGCGGGCCGCTCGTTGGCCCGTGAGCTGGACCGTCCCAACAGGCGCAGGGTCGTCCGCGGGCGAGCGAGGTTGTAAGGGCCTGATGTGAGCTCGTGTCGAGCTGCGCTGACCGGGGCGGCGCGCCCCAGCCACACCAAGCCGATAGCCACCCACACCTATGGCCAATAATCCCGGCGGTCCCGTTGAAGCCGGGGCGTGCCGCCCCGGGCCGGCGTGACCGCCGGCTTAGAACGACCCCTTGATGCCGGCCGTCCAGAGCGAGCCGCCGTAGTCGTCGCGTTGACGGAAGCGGGCGTGGAGGGGGGTGCTGGGCCCGTAGATCTTGGTGTCCTCGGTCGCCCCGCGGAGGTTGCGCATCGCGAAGAAGAACGCGGTGCCGCGGCGGAAGTAATATTCGCCGGTCACGTCGATATACAGGCGCTTCGGCCGGTAATTGTAGGTGCCGGGCTCGATGCTGTTGGTCGCGGTGCTGGCCACGAGGGCCCGGCGCTGGATGCCGCGGTAGTTCTCGTTGATGCGGAGGTTGAACTTCGGCCGGGTGAAGCTGAGGCCCCAGTTCGCGGTGAACGGGTTCATATCCTGCAGGTTGTCGGTGTTCCTGGCCCGCTGGGAGCTGATGTTGGCGAAGAACTGGAAGCCGCGCGCCCAGTGGGGCAGGAAGGTCAGCGACTGCTTGTAGTCGATCTCGAAGCCGTGCTGCCGGATGCGCCGCTGCTCGTTGAACTGGGTGACGGTGAGGATGTTGCCATACTCCTCGGCATCGAGGCCGTAGGTCTCGAGGAACGAGTCGCTGACGTACTCGGTCACGTTGCGGAAAAAGTTGTCGTAATCGCGGATGTAGGCCGCGACCGAGAAGCTACCGACGTTGCCGAAATAATACTCGATCCGCGCCATATAGGTCTCGGCCTGCCAGGCCTTGATGGAGGCGTTGTTGACCGTGATGCGGGAGTTCGGGTTGAGGTTCTCGAGGTCGGGCAGGGTGACGCCGCCGGCGTACTGGTTGAAATCGGGCCGGCCGACCGATTGGGAGTAGGCGAGACGGCCGATGAGGGACTCGGTGATATTGTAGCTGGCGTTCACGCTCGGGAACAGGCGCAGGTACTCCTTGCGGGCGCGGGTGCCGCGCTCGATGCGGGTAAGCTGGGAATAGGGGAGGCCGGCGTTGGTCGGCACTTGCAGGAGCGGGGCGCCGTTAGGGCCGCGGAGGACGTTGCCGGCGCCGTCGCGCTGGAAGGCGAGGGTCGGGTCCTGGAGGGGACCCTCGGCGTCGATGTTGGTCTGCTCGGCGCGGAGGCCGCCGGTGAGGCGGAGGCGGTTGCCGAGGAGGCCGAGGTCGGCGCGGCCGAAGAGCGAGGAAATGACCTCCTTGGCGCGGCGGGAGAAGTTGGTGACGGCGATGAAGTCGTTGTTGGCGTTGCGCGTCCAGTGGGTCGGGTTACGCAGCCAGTCCTGCCAGAGCTTGCCGTTGTCGACGTGCTGCTGCTTGGGGAGGCCGAAGTCGGGGATGCGCTCCGAGTAGACCTCGTCGAGGAAGCGCAGGGGGCTGTCGTCGTTGGCGAGGCCGGCCTGGGTGAACGGGGTATTGCTGGCGCGGCCGTCGGCACCGACGTAGGTGTAGGTCTCGAGGTTGCCGCCGGGTCCGCGGAGGTCGCGGATCTTGCTGCGCACATCGGCACCGAGCTTCACGGTGAGGAGGGCCCCGCGGAGGTCGAAGTCGCGCCGCACGTTCGCGTAGGCCTGGCGGGTGGTGTCGTAGGTGCGCTGGCGGTTGCTGTTGGCGGAGACCAGCGAGTAGGAGTCGAGGCTCGAGGGATTTACCGGGCGGCCGTTGGGATCGAGGACGGTGATGCGGCCGGGGCGGAGGTAGAAGATGTCGTCGAAGAGGATTTGGACGTTGTTCCGCTGGATGGTCATCCCGTTGAAGAACCCCTGGTCGATGTCCTGGTAATCGATGCGCGAGTTGCCGTAGGCGACGCCGGCGTCCGACTTCCAGACGGGGCCGTCGTGGAGCCAGCGGAGGGACGGGGTGACGGTGCGGCCGGGGCGGATGCGGCCGTTGTTGGCGATCGTCATCTGGCCGGCGTTCACGGCGGTGCCGGTGGTGGGGAAGAGGCTGACCTGGCCCCAGCTGTGGGTGGGGCTCCAGTTGCCGGGCAGGATGCGGTTGATGGTGAACGTCTGGGTGCGGGTGGCGAAGTGCTCGCGGAGCATCCCGTAGGAGAACCCGAAGGTGAGGCGGTCGTGCGGGGCGGGCTTCCAGTCGATCGTGGTGGAGAAGTTCTCCCGGGAGGTGTTCTTGCCGCTGTCGCGCCAGGAGAAGGTGCCGAGGTAGGGGTTGTCCGGCGTGGTGGCGGGCAGCCCGGTGGTGACGTTGGCGGCGACGTTCGTGGCCGTGGCGGCGCCGCGCCATTGCATCGCGACGTTGGACTGGGGCGTGTACTGCAGGGAGTAGCCGGCGGAGACGGTGTAGCCGAACGTCTTCGAGACGGGCACGATCGCGGACACGTCGACGCCGGGGTGGATCTTGTAGGACATCTGGCCCCAGCCGGGCCCGGGGGTGCGGCGGCCGAAGGCGCGTTCGGCGTCCTTCATCAGCCAGGAAAAGCTGTAACTGTAGGCCGGCTTGTTGCGCTCGAAGGCGCTGCGGGGCACGAAGTTCACCGCGCCCGCGAGGGCCGAGCCGGGGGTGTCCGGGGTGGGGGAGCGGTTGATCTCGATCCGCGAGATGTTGTTGATCGAGACCTGGTCGAGCTCGACCGCGCGGCGCGTCCCGGCCCCCGCGGCGCTGGCGAGGTCAAAGCCGCCCAACGAGATGGGCACGTTGTCCGCGGGCACCCCGTTGATCGAGAAGCGGCGGGCGTCACCCCCGGTGTAGTCGCTGGTGATGCCCGGCAGGAACTTCATAAACTCGCCGATGCTCCCGTCCGCGATCGTGCCGAACTCATCGGCGGACACGACGTTGACGATGTTCCGGGCGAAGCGCTGCTCGTTGATCGCGATCGCGGCGCCCTCCATCTCCTTCGAGGAGGCGACCACGAACTGGTCCAGGCGGACGACGTCGCTCCCCGGCCGGCGCGCCCCGGCGGCGGGGAAGGTGAGTTCGAGCGTGGTGGTCTGCCCCGCGGTGACGGTGGCGGTGACCGTCTGGAGCGGCAGGCCGGTGAAGAACGCCTTCACCCGCACGGTGCCCGCGGGGACGTTGGCGAGCCGGTACTGGCCGGTCTCGCCGGAGAGGACCTCCAACCGGGTGCCCTCGACGGAGATCAGCGCCTTCTCGAGGTACTCCCCGCGGCCGGCGTCGAACACCCGCCCCTCGATCGCTCCGGTGCCGGCGCTCTGGGCCGGGAGCAGGGCGGGGAGCAGGATCGGGAGCAGCAGGAGCAGGGTGCGGCGGATGGACGCGCGGAGCGGGAGGCGGTGCAGGGGGTTGGTCAACATAAGCGGCAGGGGTTGGCCGGAGGCTGCGGGACAAAGCGGCGCGAGGCAATCCCGCGGGCGGGGGCGGCGCCGCCAAAGACGGTGGCGGGCGGAGCGGGGCCCGCTTCGGGGCTTGACGTGTTCAAATGAACACGTGCAGTGTCCGCCGCGTCCGCCGGTTCACCGTCCACCCCGTTTCCGGGTGAAGGCGGGCTTGAACCGCCACGGGCAACCGCTCACCTCTTCGCCGCCCGCCCATTTTTCCCTATGTCCAAAGCCGCTCCCGCCCCCGCCAAAACCGCCGCCCCGGCCGCCGCCGCCCTCGCCACCGCCAACGCCGCGAAGGAAAAGAACATCGAGCTCGCCGTCTCCTCGATCACCAAGCAGTTCGGCGAGGGCTCCATTATGCGGCTGGGCGACGCCCAGAAGATGAAGGTCGAGACGCTCACCACCGGCTCCCTCGCGGTGGACCTCGCCCTCGGCGTCGGCGGCCTGCCCAAGGGCCGCATCATCGAGATCTACGGGCCGGAGTCCTCCGGCAAGACCACCTTCTGCTTGAGCGTCATCGCCGAAGCCCAGAAGCGGGGCGGCCTCGCCGCCTTCATCGACGTCGAGCACGCCCTCGACCCGAAGTACGCCCGGGTGGTGGGCGTGAATTTGGACGACCTGCTCGTCTCCCAGCCGGACTCCGGCGAGGACGCGCTGAACATTATGGAGACGCTCATCCGCTCCAACTCCATCGATGTCATCGTGTTGGACTCGGTGGCGGCCCTCACCACCAAGGCGGAACTGGACGGCCAGATGGGCGATGCCACCGTGGGCGCCCAGGCCCGCCTGATGAGCCAGGCGATGCGCCGCCTGACCGCGGTGGTGAGCAAGACCAACTGCATCTGCATCTTCACCAATCAGATCCGCGAGAAGATCGGCGTGATGTTCGGCAACCCGGAGACGACCTCGGGTGGCCGGGCGCTCAAGTTCTTCGCCTCCATCCGCATCGACATCCGCCGCAAGGACCAGATTAAGACGCCCGAGGGCAAGGTCGTGGGCAACCGGACCAAGATCAAGGTGGTGAAGAACAAGGTCTCGCCCCCGTTCACGGAGTGCGAGTTCGACATTATGTACGACGAGGGCATCTCGAAGATCGGTTCGCTGCTCGATCTCGGCCTCGAGCATAAGATCCTCGAGAAGAAGGGCGCCTGGATCGCGTACGAGGGCAACCTCGTGGGCCAAGGCCGTGACGCCGCCAAGCAGGCGCTCCGCGAGAAGCCCGAACTGGCCGAGAAGATCCAGCAGGCCGTCCTCGCCAAGGTGAGCGTCGTCGGGGGCAGCACCGTCACCGGCGAGGCCGCCGAGTGAGGTGACCGGCTAAGTCCCCCACCGGCGCGCGTGCCGGTTCGAGGCTTGGCTCCCCGCGCTGGGCGCGCAGGGTGGGGCGGTGCAGGCGCGCCCCTCCTCCCTCCCCGCCCGCTGGCTCGGGCTTTTGCTTTCCCTCGTCCCGTTCGTGGCCGCGGCCGAGCGCCCGGTCCCGCCCAGTTTCCTGCTCATCCTCTCCGATGACCAGAGCTGGGTCGGCACCTCCCTGGCGATGATCCCGGGCCGGCCGGACACCGCCAGCGACCACCACCGTACCCCCAACCTCGAGCGGCTCGCCGCGCAGGGGATGCGTTTCACCGACGGTTACGCACCCGCCCCCTACTGCTGCCCGACCCGCCGCAGCCTGCAGATCGGCCAATCGCCCGCCCGCCACGAGTACCAGCGCGACCGCACGGGCTGGCCCGCGGTCTATCGGCGTCAGCTCAACGTCCCCCGCCTGCTCAAGGCCGCCGATCCCCGCTATCGCACGGCCCACCTCGGCAAGTGGGACCACCGTTACGATGGCATCAGCCCCGCCGACCAGGGATTCGATGTCAGCGACGGCGTGACCAGCAACGCCACGGGCGGCGGCCGGGACGCCGGGGGCCAGCCCGAGCGGGATGATCCCAAGCGGATCCACTCCCTCACGGACCGCGCGGCCGCCTTTCTGGCGGAACAGGCCCGGGCCGGGACGCCGTTCTTCCTGCAGGTCTCGCACTACGCGGTGCACTTGGAGATCCAATATTCGCCCGCCTCCCACGCGCGGGCGCAGACGTGGCCGCCCGGCCGCAAACACCAGCTCGTCTCCTTTGCCGCGATGACCCACGACCTCGACGCCGGCGTGGGCCGGCTCCTCGAGGAGCTCGGCCGCCTTGGCCTGCGCGAGCGGACTTACGTCATCTTTATGTCGGACAATGGCGGACGACCGACCCTCCCCGGCGCGAGCACGGCCGGTCCTGGCCTCAATCACCCCCTGCGCGGCGGCAAGGGCACGCTGTACGAGGGCGGCATCCGGGTGCCTTTCATCGTGGCGGGTCCCGGGGTGCAGCCGGGGAGCGTCAGCCGCGTGCCCGTGACCGGCCTCGACCTCCTCCCGACCTTCGCGGATTTCGCGGGCTACCGCGGAACCCTTCCGCCCGAGGTGGATGGGGGGAGCTTGCGCCAGCTGTGGTTGGGCGGCGGGGTGGGGGAGGTCCGCCGTCCCCGGCCGCACCTGATCTTCCATCAGGCGATCGATCGCCGCGCCCAGACCGCGCTGCGGCAGGGTGACCTGAAGCTCATCAAGCATTGGACCAGCGGCCAGGTGGAACTCTTCGACCTCGCGCGCGACTTGGGCGAGGAGCGCAACCTCGCCGCCGAGCGCCCGGCCGAGACCGCGGCCCTGCTGCGCCTCGCCGAGGCCTTTGTGGCCGAGGTCGGCGCCGAGACCCGCCAGCTGGGCAAGGCCAAGGACGACTGACGCGGAGTCCGATCGAGGCCGCCTTTTGCGGCCTCCGGCTTGACTGGCAAACGCGGCTGGGCTGCATAGGGCCTACCCCGGTTCCTTATGCCCCTCCGTTACTTCCCCCCGCTGCTGCGTGCCCTCATTTTCCTGTCGATCGCGTTTGGCTCCGCCGCGGCGGCGCGTGCTGCGACCGGCACCGTCGAGGGCCGCGTCTCCAACCCGGTGTCCGGGCTATTCCTCGAGCGCGTGCGGGTCACGCTTGCGGGTGACGCGCGCGAGGTCTTCACGGATCCGTCCGGGTTCTACCGGCTGACGGGTGTGCCCGCGGGTTCCGCGCGGGTCCGGGTGTTCCACACCGGCTTCGCGCCGCAGGAGCTGGCCGTCGTGGTGCCGGCGGGCGGCGTGGTGGTGCAGGATTTCCAGCTGGTGTCCGCGACGGCGCGCCCGGGCGAGACGGTGCGTTTGGCGGAGTTCGTGGTCGCGACGGCCCGCGAGATGGAGGCGGCGGCGATCGCGATCAACGAGCAGCGCTTCGCGGCGGGAATCAAGAGCGTCGTCTCGACCGAGGAGTTTGGCGCCGTGGCCGAGGGCAGTGTAGGCGAGTTCCTGAAGTTCCTGCCCGGGATCACGATGGACTACGAGGCGGGCGCGCTGGCCCGCGGCATCTCGATCAACGGCGTGCCTTCGGACAACGTCCCGGTGCAGGTCAACGGCTTCAGTATGGCGAGCGCCGGCGGCAACAGCGTCACCGCCCGGGGCACGCAGATGGATATGACCTCGATCACGGCCACATCCCGCATCGAGGTGGTGTATTCGCCGACGCCGGACACGCCGGGGTCGGCGCTCGCGGGGCTGGTCAATATGGTGCCGCGGAGCGCCTTCGAGCGGGCCCGGCCCCAGCTCAAGTGGAACACCTTCCTGATGATGCGCGACAACGCCCGGGAGCTCCGCCGGACGCCGGGTTACTTCGAGCGCGACACGTGGAAGATCCGGCCCGGCTTTGATTTCTCCTACGTGAATCCGGTCTCGCGCAACTTCGGCTTCACCCTCTCCGGCGGCTTCTCGGAGAATGGCACCAAGGAGGAGTTCATCCAGCATCGCTGGCACGGCCTGAACGCCGCCACCAACGGCGGCGCCTACCCCCACACCACTGCCGATCGGCCCTACCTCACGCAGACCCAGGTGCGTGACGGCACCAAGCGCGCCGCGCGCACGTCCTTCGGCGCCACCCTCGACTGGCGCCTGTCCCCGCGCGACCGGCTCTCGTTCTCCTACCAGCACTACTTCATCGATTTCCTAGTCCTCAACCGGACTATCCAGTACAACATCCTGCGGGTGAACCCGGGTGATTTCACCCCGTTCCAGGTCCGCGGCGCCCCCGGGCAGGGGCAGCTCCAGCTGGCGAACACCTACCGCGACCGCACCAACTCCACCCTCTCCCCCTCCCTCGTGTGGCGGCACGACGGCCCCGTCTGGCGCGTGGAGTCCGGCGCGGGGTTCTCTTTTGCCCGCAACACCTTCCGCGCCGTGGACAAGGGCTACTTCAGCGGGTCCACCGCGGTCCGCTCGGGCGTCACCATCGGCTTCGCGGACATCTTCTATCTCCGGCCCAACACGATCACCGTCACCGATGCCGCCGGCGCGCCCGTCGATCCGTACCTGATTTCCAATTACGCGGTGACCGGCGCGTCCTCCAACCCGGTGACCAATTACGACACGCAGCGCGGATTCTACACCCACGCCGCCCGCGACCTGGGCGGGTCCCTGCCGGTGACGCTGAAGGCGGGCCTGGACTTCCGACGGAACGACCGGGAGGCCCGGCGCGGCGACTACTCCTGGGCCTTCGTCGGGGCGGATGGGCGCGGCAGCACGGCGCCCGCGGGCGGCGACGACGTGGCGACCCCCTTCTTCGCCCCCGGTTATTCCCGGCGCGAGATGCCCTTCGGCTTCCCGCGGGTCCAGTGGCTCGCGAACGAGAAGCTCTGGACCCACTACCGGGCCAACCCCTCGCACCTCACCTTCAACGAGAACGCGGCCTTCCGCTCCGATGTCCTCCGCTCCCGCGCCACCTCCGAGCTCGTCTCCGCCGCGTTCCTCCGGGGGGACCTTCGCCTGCTCGACCAGCGCCTGCGCGTCGTCGCCGGCCTGCGCGCGGAGCAGACCAACACCGAGGCCTTCGGCCCGCTCAATGACCCTAGCCTGAACTACCGCCGGGACGCCGCCGGCAACGTCATCCTCACCAACGGCCGCCCCACGCCGATCATCGCCAACACCAACTCCCTGGAGTACTCGAAACTGACGTACCTCGACCGCGGGGCGCGCGCGGAGAAGGAGTACCTCCGTTGGTTCCCGAGCCTCAATGCCAGCTTCAACCTGCGGGAGAACCTCATCGCCCGCGCGGCCTACTACCACTCCATCGGCCGGCCCAGCTTCGAGCAGTACGCCGGCGGCCTCAATCTCCCCGACGAGACCGTCGCCCCCGGCCCGACGAACCGGATCACGGTCAACAACGCGGCCATCAAGCCGTGGACCGCCCGCTCGGTCAGCGCCCGCCTCGAGTACTATTTCGCGGGCGTCGGGCTGGTCTCGGTCGGCGGGTTCCACCGCGAGTTCGAGAACTTCTTCGGCAACACCACCTTCGCGGCCACGCCGGAATTCCTCGCCCTCTACGCCCTCGATCCCGCGACCTTCGGCGCCTACGAGGTCGCCACCCAGCACAACATCCGCGACACCGTCCGTATGACGGGCGTCGACTTCAGCTACAAGCAGGCGCTCACCTTCCTGCCGCGCTGGGCCCGCGGGCTCCACGCCTTCGCGAACGTGTCCAGCCAGCGTCCGGTCGGCGACGCCACGGCCAATTTCCAGGGTTTCATCCCGCGCAAGGCCAGCTGGGGCGTCTCCCTCGAGCGGGAGAAGTTCAGCCTCCGCTCCAACTGGAGCTACCAGGGCCGTAGCCGCAACGGCCCCGTCACCGGCGCCAGCATCCCCGCCGGGACCTACAACTACACGGTGCGCCGCGTCTTCCTCGACCTGCTCGGCGAGTACAACCTGAGCCCCCGCGTCTCGCTCTATTTCACCCTCCGCAACGTCCTCGATATGCCCGAGCAGCAGGAGGTCGACGGCCCCGGCGTCCCGCAGCACGCCACCTTCCGCAGCGCGGAGTTCGCCGGCTCGCTCTGGACCTTCGGCCTCAAGGGCACCTTCTGACCCCGCGCTCCGCCCTTCCGCCCGCGTCGCTTGACCGGGCGCGGTTTCCGGATTTCCGCTAGGTCTGCCGTTTCCCTCGATGCCCCTCCGCCTCCTGCCCCTCCTCCTCGCGCTGCTCCCGCTCCCGCTCACCGCCGGCGAATGGGATAACTGGCGCGGCCCCGCCCACAACGGCTCCAGCCCGGAGACCGGGCTGCCCGCCACGTTCAGCCGCACCGAGAGCGTGAAGTGGTCCGTCGCGCTGCCCGGCCCCTCGGCCGCCACGCCCGTGATCCACGGCGACCGCGTGTTCGTCACCGCCGCCGACGCCGCCTCGGGCCAGCAGGCCGCGCTCTGCCTCGACCGCCGCACCGGCGCCGTCCTCTGGCGCGCCGACATTTCCGCGTTCTCGACCGACGGCCAGTACAGCAACTCCTGCTCCCCCTCGCCGGTCACCGACGGCCGCACGGTGGTGTTCTTCTTCGGCACCGGGGAACTCGTCGCCTTCACCGTCGAGGGCCGGAAGCTCTGGGAGCGCAACCTCGGCCCCTTCGCCTTCCAGTGGACCTTCGCCACCAGCCCGCTGCTCCACGACGGGCGCCTCGTGATCCAGGTCCTGCAGCGCGACGTCGCCGTGCGCGGCCGCGGCAAGCCCACGGGCAACGAGTCTTACCTGCTCGCCCTCGAGCCCGCGACCGGCCGCGAGCTCTGGCGCGTCCTCCGGCCCTCGGAAGCCGTGGCCGAGTCGCGCGAGGCCTTCAGCACGCCCCTGCCGTTCGAGCACGAGGGCCGCCGCGAGCTGGTGGTGATCGGCGGCGACAGCCTCACGGGTCACGACCCGGCGACCGGCCGGGAGCTGTGGCGCTGGGGGACCTGGAACACGACCCGCATCGGCCATTGGCGCCTCGTGCCCTCGCCCACGGCCGGCGGCGGGGTCCTGCTCGCCTGCGCGCCCAAGAACGCGCCCGTCTACGCGGTGAAGGCCGGCGGCCAGGGCACGCTCTCGTTCCGCGACCTGGCTTGGCAGAGCCACGTGCAGCAGACGGAGGTCGCGGCCGACGTCGCCCCCTCCCGCAACGAGCGGGACCTCACGTCCGACGTGCCTTCGCCCCTCTATTACGGCGGCCGCTTCTACATCCTCAACGGCGTGAAGCGGAAACTCTACTGCGTGAACCCGGCCGATGGCGCGGTGATCTGGAGCGGCGACCTCGGCGGTCGGTCCGTCCTCCAGGCCTCGCCCACGGCCGCGGATGGCCGGATCTACGTGATGAACTTCGATGCCGACGTGTTCGTGATCCAGGCGGGCGGCGACGCGTTCCGCCTGCTGCACACGGCGAACTTCCGCGACGAGGGCGACGACACCCGCCACCGCTCGAGCGTCGCGATCGCCCACGGCAACCTGTTCGTCCGCACCGGCACGCGGCTGTTCGCCCTCGGCCGCTGACCCGCGCCCGGCCCCGCGGCGCGCCCCACCGGGCTCAGGCGAGCTGGCGCCGCACGAGGTCCCGGAAGAGGCCCTCCTGCGCCGCCAGTTCCTCGTAGGTGCCGGTCTGGACGATCCGGCCCTCCGCCAGGACGTGGATGCGGTCGGCGTTCACCACCGTGCTGAGCCGGTGCGCGATCACCACGCGCGTGCACTGGAACTGCTCGAGGCTGCGGCTGACCACCGCCTGGGTACGGTTGTCGAGCGCGCTGGTCGCCTCGTCGAGGAACAGGATCCGCGGCTGCCGGGCGAGCGCGCGGGCGATGAGCAGCCGCTGCCGCTGGCCGCCGGACAGGGTGCTGGAGCCTTCGCCGATCACGGTGTGCATCCCCATCGGCAGGGCGCGGATGTCCTCCTCCAGCCCGGCGTGCCGGGCTGCCGCCCACGCCTCGTCGAGCGTCAGCAGGCCGCCGCCCCGGATGTTCTCCAGCAGGCTGCCGGGAATCAGCCGGCCCGCCTGCAGCACCACGCCGAGCTGCCGGAGGACCGCGGTGACGTCCAGGGCCGCGAGGTTCCGCCCGTCGTAGTGCACGGCGCCCCGTTCCGGCCGCTCGAAGCCCAGCAGCAGGCGCAGCAGGGTCGACTTGCCCGAGCCCGAAGGCCCGACAAAGGCCACGAATTCCCCGGGCGCCACGCGCAGCGACACGTCGTGCAGCACCGGCGAGGCTTGGCCCTCGTACCGGAAGGAAACGTGCGCGAGCTCGATCGCCCCCGTCAGCTCGCCCGGGTCGCCCGCCTCGCCCGCCACCTCCGGCGGGGCCTGCAGGATGACCTCGAGGCGTTCCGCCAGCGGCGCGGCGGCCGGCCGAGACCTCCTGGTCTCCCTTCGTGCCCAGCAGCACATCGGCCGGTGGCACGCCGGGCAGCGCTTCCGCCAGCGCCTGCGTCAGGCCCGTGGTCCAGCGTTCAAGTCGGGCCGCGATCCCCGCGAGCGGCGCGTCCTCCTCCGCGGCCGCCCAGAGCGCGGCGCCGGGCACGGGTTGCAGGCGCGTGCCCTCGAGGCCGCGGGCGAGCACGGCCAACCCGTGGGGCCCCGGGGCGAAGCCGAACGCGAGTTCCCCGGGCCCGACCGTCAGGCACGGCCGTCGTCCGCCCGCCTCCTCCCCGGCGGGCACAAGGAAGAGGTTTGCCTCGCCCGCGGTCACGAGCCACGCCAGCGCGGCGTCATCGAGCCCGAACGGGGTGCGGCCGGAGAGTTCGCGGGGCGGCCGCGGCGGCAGCCATGAAGATGTTCGAGGCGAGCAGCAGCAGGAAGGTCTTCATCGGGGGGCGTCAGCCGGCGTCGGGCGGGTAGTAGCTCCGGAACCAGTCCACGAAGCGGCGCAGGCCCTCCTCGAGCGGCACGCGCGGGGTGAAGCCCACCTCCGCCTGGATGCGCGTGAGGTCCGCGCCGGTCTCCAGCATCTCGCCCGGCTGCGGCGGGAGCAGCTCCACCTCCGCCTTCCGCCCCAGCAGCTCCTCGAGCATCCGGACGAACAGGAGCGTCTCGACCGGCCGGTTGTGGCCGAGGTTGTACAGGCGCAGCGGGGGCCGGGGCGGGACCGCCGGCGGGTAGAGCAGCACCTTCACCACCCCGTCGACGATATCGTCCACGTAGGTGAAGTCCCGGCGGTTGCGCCCGGCGTTGTAGAGCGGGAGTGGGCGGCCCGCGCGGATGGCGTGCGCGAAAAGCGTGGGCGCCATATCCGGCCGGCCCCAGGGCCCGTAGACCGAGAAGAACCGCAGCCCCGTGATGTTCAGCCCGTGATTCAGCGCGTAGCTGTGCGCCATCAGCTCGTTGGCCTTCTTGGTGGCGCCGTAGTACGAGACGGGCTGGTCGGTGACGGCCTCCTCGCGGAATGGCGCCACCGCGCCGGCGCCGTAGACGCTGCTGCTGGAGGCGAACACGAGGTGGCGCGGCGGCGTGCGGCGGCAGGCCTCGAGCACGGTGGCAAACCCCTCGAGGTTGCTCCGCGTGTAGGCCGGCGCGTGCGTCATACTGTGCCGCACCCCGGGTTGCGCCGCGAGGTGCACCACGTAGTCCGGCCGCCAATGCGCGACCAGCGCGGGGAATTTCTCCCCGTCCGCGCAGTCCGCCTGCACGAACCGGAAGTCCTCCAGGCCGGCGAGCTGGTCCAGCCGCGCCCGCTTCAGCGCCGGATCGTAGTAGGCGTCGAGCGAGTCGACCCCGAGCACCTCGCACCGGCCCGTTCCCGCCAGGCGGCGGGCGACGTGGTGGCCGATGAATCCGGCGGCGCCGGTGACGAGGACCTTCATCGCGCGGGTGATAGGCTCCGCCGCGCAAAACGCCAGCCGGGTTTTGGCGGCGGCCGCCGGCGCGGCGCGATTGGGAAAGTTTTCGAAAAGGGCGCTTGATCGCCGGGGGCGCGGGCGTTTACTCCAGTGCGATTTTGCTTTCCCAACCGTTCACCGCATGAAGATCAAAGCCTACCTGAAGCCTCACTGCGGCTGGTCCAACGGGGTCCGCGCCATCCTGCGGAAGCACGGCCTGCCCTTCGAGGACATCGACATCATCAACCACCGCGAGAACTACGCCGAGATGGTGCGCAAGTCCGGCCAGCCGCTCTCCCCCTGCGTGGAGGTCGACGGCGTGATGCTCGCGGACGTCTCCGGCGAGGAGGTCGAGAACTACCTGCTCAGCAACGATCTCGTGAAACCGACGGACGTCCCCACGAACGTCCCGACGAACGCGGGTTGCTCCGACGCGGAGCACGCCAAAATGGCCACCAAAACGATCCGCTTCTTCTAATTCTTCCGCGAGAGCTCTGCGCAATTAATACTTCCCCGGGCCGCTCTCGCCAACGCCGAGACCGGCCCTTTTTTTGCTTCAGACGCCCCCGACACCCGCTTCCACCTCCCTTTCCGCCGCGATGAATCCCGCTCCCGCCACGCCCCCGCCCGCCAGCGCCAGCGCCACCCCGCGCCCCGCCCCCGGCCTGCCGGCGAAACAGGGCCTCTACGACCCCGCCTTCGAGCACGACGCCTGCGGCGTGGGCTTCATCGCCGACCTCCACGGCCGCAAGTCCCACCAGATGGTGGCGGACGGCCTCCAGATCCTCCGTAACCTCGACCACCGCGGCGCCAGCGGCGCCGAGATCAACACCGGCGACGGCGCCGGCATCCTCATCCAGATGCCGCACCGCTTCCTCGTGGAGGCCTGCGAGGCCGCGCGCATCACGCTCCCCGCCCCCGGCCACTACGGCACCGGCCTCTTCTTTCTCCCCCGCAACGCCGCGATGCGCCGCAAGATCGAGGAGCGCTTCGAGCAGGTCGTCCGCGCCGAGGGCCTTGAGTTCCTCGGCTGGCGCACGGTCAAGACCGACAACTCGATGCTCGGCGACACCGCCAAATCCGTCGAACCCTTCATGCGCCAAGCCTTCATCGGCCGCGGCCCCGAGACCCGCGACGAGGCCCACTTCGAGCGCAAGCTCTACGTGGTCCGCAAGCGAGGCTACGCCGAGATCCGCACCTCCACGCTCCCCGGCGCCGAGTACTGGTACGTCGCCAGCCTCTCCCACAAGACCCTTGTCTACAAGGGGATGCTCACGACCGACCAGGTCGACCAGTACTTCCCGGAGCTGAAGGACACGCGGATGGAGTCCGCCCTCGCGCTCGTCCATTCCCGCTTCTCCACCAACACGTTCCCCAGCTGGGAACGCGCGCACCCGTACCGGTACCTCGCCCACAACGGCGAGATCAACACGCTGCGCGGCAATATGAACTGGATGCACGCCCGCCAGGCGCTCTTCGCCAGCGAGCTCTTCGGCGAGGACATCCGGAAGATCCTCCCCATCATCAACCCGAACGGGTCCGACTCGGCGATGTTCGACAACACGCTCGAGCTGCTCGTCCTCGCCGGCCGCCCCCTCGCCCACGCGATGATGATGATGATCCCCGAGCCGTGGTCCTACCACGAGTCGATGGACGACGAGCGCCGCGCCTTCTACCAGTTCCACTCCTGCCTGATGGAGCCGTGGGACGGCCCCGCCTCGGTCGCCTTCACCGATGGCCGCCAGATCGGCGCCATCCTCGACCGCAACGGCCTCCGCCCCTCCCGCTTCTACGTCACGAAGGACGGCCTCGTCATTATGGCCTCCGAGGCCGGCGTCCTCGACATCCCGGCCGACCAGGTCGTCCGCAAGGGCCGCCTCCAGCCCGGCCGGATGTTCCTCGTCGACACCGCCGAGGGCCGCATCATCGAGGACGAGGAGATCAAGCGGGAGATCTGCCGCGCCCATCCCTACCGGGAGTGGCTCAACCAGCACCTCGTCCACCTCGGCGACCTGCCCGCCGCCCCCAGGATCGAGCCGCCGGACCACGACACGCTGCTGCAGCGCCAGATCGCCTTCGGGTACACCTTCGAGGACGAGCGCATCCTCCTCCTGCCGATGGCCAAGGACGGCGTGGAGGCGATCGGCTCGATGGGCAACGACGCCGCCCTCGCGGTGCTCTCCAACAAGCCGCGGCTGCTCTACGATTACTTCAAGCAGCTGTTCGCCCAGGTCACCAACCCGCCGATCGACTCGATCCGCGAGGAGATCGTCACCTCCGCCGAGACCCGCCTCGGTTCCGAGGGCAACCTGCTCCAGCCCGAGCCGAGCGCCTGCCGCCGCGTCGAGCTGAAGTGGCCCGTGCTCACCAACGAGGAGTTCGGCAAGATCCGCCGCACCCACCTCCCCGGCCTCAAGACCGGCGTCCTGCCGATCCTCTTCCGCGTCACCCGCGGGGAGAAGGGCCTCGCCAAGTCGATGGAGGAGCTCTCCATCATGGCTCGCCGGATGATCGAGGAGGAGGAGGTCAACGTCCTCATCCTCAGCGACCGGGGCGTGACGAAGGACTTCGCGCCCATCCCCGCGCTGCTCGCGGTGGCCGGGCTCCACCACTACCTCATCCGAGAGGGCCTGCGCACCCGCGTGTCGCTGGTGCTCGAGACCGGCGAGGCGCGCGAGGTGCACCACTTCGCCCTGCTCATCGGCTACGGCTGCAGCGCGGTGAACCCGTACATCGCCTTCGAGACGATCGACGATATGATCCGCGAGGGTCACCTCTCCGGCATCGACCACGCCAAGGCCTGCGCGAACTTCGTCAAGGCCGCCTCCAAGGGCGTGGTGAAGGTGATGTCCAAGATGGGCATCTCCGCGATCCAGAGCTACCGCGGCGCCCAGGTGTTCGAGGCGCTGGGCCTCCGCCAGGACGTCATCGACCACTACTTCACCTGGACGCCCTCCCGCGTGGGCGGGATCGGGCTCGACGTGATCGCCCAGGAGGTGCTCCTGCGCCACCGCGCGGCGTACCCCGAGCGGGCCGTCGACGTCCGCGCGCTCTCCACCGGCGGGCTCTACCAGTGGCGCGCCACCGGCGAGGCCCACCTGTTCACCCCGGAGTCCGTCCACGCCCTGCAGAAGGCGGTGCGCACGAACAACCTGCCGGCCTACCAGGCCTACGCCCGGCTGATCAACGACCAGGGTCGCGCCCATTGCACCCTGCGCAGCCTGCTCGAGTTCAAGGACGCGCCCGCCGCGATCCCGCTCGAGGAGGTCGAGTCCGCCGAGAGCATGATGCGCCGCTTCAAGACCGGCGCGATGTCCTACGGCTCCATCTCGCAGGAGGCCCACGAGACGCTCGCGATCGCGATGAACCGGATCGGCGGCAAGTCGAACACCGGCGAGGGCGGCGAGGATCCCGCCCGCTTCACCTGGACCAACGAGCAGGGCGACTCGAAGAACTCCGCCATCAAGCAGGTCGCCTCCGGCCGCTTCGGCGTGACCAGCGAGTACCTCGTCAACGCGCGCGAGATCCAGATCAAGATGGCCCAGGGCGCGAAGCCCGGCGAGGGCGGCCAGCTGCCCGGCACCAAGGTCTACCCGTGGGTCGCGAAGACCCGCGGCACCACCGCGGGCGTCGGCCTCATCTCGCCCCCGCCCCACCACGACATCTACTCGATCGAGGACCTCGCCGAGCTGATCCACGACCTGAAGAACGCCAACAAGGAGGCCCGCATCAGCGTGAAGCTCGTCTCCGAGATCGGCGTCGGCACGGTCGCGGCCGGCGTCGCCAAGGCCCACGCCGACGTGGTGCTGATCTCCGGTTACGACGGCGGCACGGGCGCCTCGCCCCAGACCTCCCTCCAGCACGCGGGCCTGCCCTGGGAACTCGGCCTCGCCGAGGCCCACCAGACGCTCGTGCTGAACAACCTGCGCTCCCGCATCGCCGTCGAGACCGACGGCCAGCTGAAGACGGGCCGC
Organism: Verrucomicrobiota bacterium; assembly: GCA_016871595.1. Classification (GTDB taxonomy): domain Bacteria; phylum Verrucomicrobiota; class Verrucomicrobiia; order Opitutales; family Opitutaceae; genus ER46. Next base: position 444 of record VHCY01000038.1, on the reverse strand, counting down.
GACGTCGCCATCGCCGCCCTGCTCGGCGCCGAGGAGTTCGGCTTCGCCACCGCCCCCCTCGTCGCCACGGGCTGCATCATGATGCGGGTCTGCCACCTCAACACCTGCCCGGCCGGCGTCGCCACGCAGGACCCCCAGCTCCGCGCCCGCTTCACCGGCAAGCCGGAGCACGTGGTGAACTTCATGCGCTTCATCGCCGAGGACCTCCGCGCCATCATGGCCCGCCTCGGCTTCCGCACGATCGAGGAGATGGTCGGCCGCACCGACCGCCTCGAGCCCCGCAAGGCCCTCGACCACTGGAAGGCCCGCGGCCTCGACTTCTCCAACATCCTCTACCAGCCCGACGCCGGCCCCGAGGTCGGCCGCTTCTGCCAGCAGAAGCAGGACCACGGCATCGACCGCTCGCTCGATATGACCCGCCTCCTCGAGCTCTGCCGCCCCGCC
>VHCY01000037.1 GCA_016871595.1 Verrucomicrobiota bacterium | reverse complement strand
TGTGGCCGGCGGTGTTGCCGCTGATGAGGTCCTCGTCGCCGTCGCCGTCCCAGTCGAAGGCGTAGGGCGTGGCGAGGGCCCCGAACTTCACGTCGGCGGCGAACTGCCGGAAGTAGCGCGGGGGGAGGAACTGGGGCATCCCGCCGCTGACCCGCCCGGTGTGCTCGAGGAACGCGACCCGGCCGTCCTCGTCCCCCACCACGAGGTCGAGGTCGCCGTCCCCGTCGAAGTCGACCGCGGTCGGCGTGATCATGCAGAGGTCCATCACGAGGGGCACGCCCCCGAGGGCGAGGGGGCGGCCGGCGGCGTACTCGGGCCGCGTGCGGGTGCCGGTGTTCTCGTAATAAGTGAAGCCGTCGCGGAACTCGCCGCAGAGCAGGTCGAGGTCGCCGTCCCCGTCGAAGTCACCCCACATCGGCGAGGGCATCCCGAACGGGTCCACCGGCCGGCCGCCCGCCTGCACGCGCACGGGCTCGGCGTAGACCGGGCTCGCGGTGGAGCCGGTGTTGCGCATCAGGTAGACGTACCCGTGGAGCGGGCCGCGGGTCCAGTCGCCGAAGCGGTTGAAGGCCGCGTCCCAGCCGTAGTCGCCCCAGAAGTCGATGCCGACGGTGAGGTCGAGCGCGCCGTCCCCGTCGTAGTCGACGAGCTTCCACTGGTTCTGCCGGATGTTGCCCGGCTCCGTGAGGATCCGCTCCGGCGCGCCCAGCTTCGTGGGCCGGTCGAAGTGGGAGTTCAGGAAATCCGGGTACGCGTGGCCGCGGTAGGCGAAGATGTCCCCCTGCTTCACCGACGCGGTGGCGGTGATCACGGGCTGGCCGGTGACGTACGAGATGCCGGCCGAGGGCGCGGACTTCCCGAGGAGCCGGGCGGGACGGAAGATCGGCAACTGGAGCTGCGGGTCGACGTCGCCGCTGTTCTCGAAGTACCAGGTCCCGTTGAAGGGCTTGTCGGTGCAGACGACCACGAGGTCCATCCGGCCGTCGCGGTTGTAGTCGATCGGCAGCGGCCACGCCCAGAGGCCCACGCCGAGGTCGGCCAGGAGCCCAGGATTGTGATGGGCCAGACGCGGCATCGCGGCGGCGGCGGGAGTGGCGGCGGCCGGAGCGGAAGCGCCCCGGGTGGCGGGGGCGAGTGCGAGGAGCGCGGCGAGGACGGCGGCGGGGCGGGCGAGGTGCATTGGGATCAGAAGCGGCCGCTGAGGCCGAAGGTGAGGGTCGGGGCGTTGACGATGCGGCGCTGGACCCGGTCGGGCGAGCCGAGGTAGGTCTCCTGGAGGGCGTTCGTGAGGTTGGCCACGTCGCAGAACAGGGTCGCGTCGGGCCGGAGCTGGTAGGAGACGCCCGCGTTGAGGAGCGTGCGCGCCCGGCGGTAGATGTTGCGGTGCGCGAGGGCGCTCGGGGTGACGAGGTAGTCGCCGGTGTGGTTCAGGAGAAGGTTGGCGCGGAAGCGTCCCAGCGTGTAGGTGAGCCCCGCGTTGCCGGTGCGCGGGATGAAGTTCTGGACCTCCTTGTTGGACCGCTGCGCGGCGCCGCCGAAATTCCCGGCGGTCTCGAGCAGGGTGAGGTTGGCGGACACGGCGAAGCCGCGCAGCCAGCCGGGCAGGAAGGTGAGCTGCTGGCGGTAATCCAGCTCCCAGCCGGAGACCTCGGCCGTGCCCGCGTTGGTGGAGCTCAGCAGCTGGAAGCCCGCGTAGCTGCCGTCAAAGCCGTTGTCCGGCCCCGCCCCCACCGTGCCGATGGCGGCGGTGACGATGTAGTCGCGGATGTCCTTGCGGAAGTAGCCGACCGAGAGCACGCCGGCGGGCGGGAAGTAGTACTGGAGCGAGAGGTCGACGTTGCGCGCGTACTGCGGGCCGAGCGCGGGGTTGGAGATGGTGACCGTCTGCGCCGTGGCGTTGTCCGTGATCGAGGCCGAGGGGACGAGGCTGGTGACGGGCGGGCGGCCGAAGGAGGTGGACCAGCTGGCCTGCGCGCGGAGGTTGGGCGTGAACGCGTAGGTGAGGTGCACGCTGGGGAACGAGCGGGTGTAGGCGCCGGAGTTGGTGACGGGATGGTCCCAGTCGGCGCGGGCGCGGGCGACCGGATCCGGGATCTGCGCGGCGGTGGCGGGGCGGACCCGCACGTGGCCGAAGCCGGAGACGTCGGTCCGCTCGGTGCGCACGCCGCCGAGGACGCCGAGGGCGCCGAAGCGGGCCTGGCCCTGGACGTAGCCGGCGGCGATCTCCTCGGTGGCGCGGCGGGTGGTGCTGAAGGCGTCGCTGGTGCGGAAGTAAAGGTCCTCGGCCCAGAGCGCGGGGTTGCCGATGTTCTCGTAGGCGGCGTGGGGATCGACGAACGGCAGGCGGCGGCCGTCGGCGGAGCGGAACGCATAGACGTCGGGGAACGTGGCGGTCATCGCGGGGGCGGTGGCGAGGTAGGCCCACTGGCGGCGCCGGCCGACCTCGCCCATCTTCTGGTGGCGGAAGAAGGCGCCCGTCTTGACCGTGGCGGGGACGGCGGCGGGCAGGCGGTAGGCGGCGTTGAGGCGCGCGTTGAGGACGTCGACGTCCCGGTCGTCGTTGCGGGTGGTGAGCGCCACGGCCGTGCGGTAGCTGGCGATGTCGAAGAGGCTGGGGCCGGCGGTCTGGGTGAGGACGGGGTTGGCGCGGTCGGCGGTGTCGACGACCCAGCCGACGTTGGCGGCGCGCATCACGAGGTTGCCGCCGGGCTCGTGGGCGAGGTTGTTGTGCGTCCGGCTGTAGCTGGCGTCGTAGTCGAGCGTGAGGCGGTCGAGCGTGTGCTCGGCGGCGCCGCTGACGAGGCGCGTGCGGTTGATGAAGCGGCGGAGGAAGGTGTTGAGCTCGAAGTTGGAACCGGCGACGGGGCGCACCTCGGTGCGGGTGTCGGTGTAGCCCGGGACGATCGCGCCGGTGCCGGTGGGCACGCCGTTGGCGAGGGTGGCGACCGTCTGGTTGGCGAAGGCGCGCGTGGTGTAGAGGCGGTCCGTCTTCTCGAAGGCGTCGTTGTAGATCGTGTTCAGCGTGAGGCGGGTGCGCTCCGAGAGGCGGTACTCCACCTTCGCGTTGAGGCTCTGCTGCGTTCGGTTGTTGTACTGGTTCTGGGTGCGGAAGTCCCAGAGGTAGACGGGCCCGGCGGCGCTGTTCTGGTAGTCGAACTGGCGCGAGGTGGGGCCGTTGGCGTTCTCACTGTAGAAGAGGTTCAGCGCCACGCCCAGGTTGCGCTCGCCGCCGGCCACGGAGAAGACCTCCTGGTAGGCCACATTGGTGAGCGGGTGGATCGGGTGGTCGCGGCGGGGCTGGATGTGGTCGAAGAACGGGGCCGCCCAGCGCGCGCCGAAGCTGTACGAGAGCCGGCGCCGCTCCTTCATCCCCAGCGTCGAGCGGGTCTTCAGGTTGACCGTGCCGCCCAGCGAATCCGCGGTCTGGTCCGGGGTGTGGCCCTTGATCACCTCCAGCTGCTCGAACATCGCCCCCGTCAGGCTGTGGGTCTGGAACTGGCGGTTGAAGCCGCCGACGTTGGACATCAGGTTCCCGTCGACGTTGACGCGGTTGAGCGTCGAGGCGGCGCCGCGGATGAAGACGCCCGTGACGTTGCCCTCGTCGTCGAACTGCGAGGCCACGCCGGGGAGCCGGACCGCGAGCTCGCCGGCGCTCATATTGGGCAGGTTGCCGTAGGCGTCGAGGGCCGCAACGTTCTTGAGGTTGTCCGCGTTGCGCTGGGCCGTGAGCGCCAGCGCGTTGCCCTCGCGCTCGCCGGTGACGCGGAACTCGCCGAGCCGGTAGACGGGGGCGGAGAGGTCGAAGTCCTCGGCGCGGCGGCCGGCGGCGGTGACGGTCACGACGCGCCGCTGGTCATCGAGCCCGAGGTAGGAGACCACCAGCTCGACGGGGCCGGCCGGGAGGCCATCGAGCACGTAACGGCCGGTGGCGTCGGTGAGGGTCGAGCGGCCCGCCGCGGGCGCGGCGACGCGGGCGCCCTCGAGGAGGTTGCGGGTGGCGGCGTTGCTGACCGCGCCCGTGATGGTGCTGGCGGCGGCCGGCAACAGGGTGAGGGCGAGGGCGGCCAGGACGCGGAACCGGCGGAGACGTGACATCTTCGGGGTGGAGGGTTTCCCGGGGGCAAGGATTGGAGACCGGCGAACTTCTGCCGGGCCTTCCCGGCGCAGGCCAGCGGAAAACCGCCGCGCGCGGCGCTTCGCGGCAAACGGTGCGCAAGGTCTAGCAAGGGGCGCGCGGCGGGCGCACCCGGGGGGAGTACGTTGGGGGGATGAAGACCATCCTCGCCCCGGTCGATTTCTCCGCCGCTTCGGAGGCGGTCCTCACTCAGGCCATCGAGCTGGCCCGCGCCCTGTCGGGCCGCGTGGTGCTGCTCACGGTGATTCAGCCCCCGGTGATCACCAGCGAATACGCCGGGCTGATGGAGAACCTCGCGGAGGTGATGGCCGCTGGGGAGCGCAACGCCGCCCGGCGCCTCGCGGAGCTGGAGACGCGGGTGCGCGCCGCGCAGGTCCCGGTCGAGTCGGTGCAGCTCAACGGGCCGCCCGTGCGCACGATCCTCGACCAGGCCGCGCGCGGGTCGGCCGATTACGTCGTGATGGGTTCCCACGGCCACACCGCGCTCTACGACCTGCTGGTCGGCAGCACCACGCACGGGGTGCTCCTGCGCGCGCCCTGCCCCGTCGTGATCACGCCCGGGCCCAAGGCAGCCAAGCCCGCCCGCGCCGCCGCCGCCTGCGCGCGCTGCACGGTGGCGAACGGGGCCGCCGCGGTCCCCGGCGCGGCATCGGAACCGTGCGGCGCGACGTGGAACTCGGCCCCCGCGAGGCGCACGCCGAGCAGGCCGGCGCAGCAGGCGAGGATCCGGAGGGGCCGGCGGCGGGACATCGGGCTTCGCCTCAGGCAGACGCATCGCGCCGCGAAACGTCACCCGCGGACTCCGCGAGCGCGCGGCGCCGCAGTTGCCCGCAGGCGGCGTCGATGTCGGGCCCCCGCGGCCGGCGGAAGTGCGCCACCACGCCACGGCGGCGCAGGATCGCGGCGAAGGCCTCCGCCCCGGCCACGGGCACGGCCTCGTAATGCGCCCCCCCGAGCCCGGGTCCGGTCGCGTTGTAGTGGAGCAGGTTCACGTGCATCCGGCGCGCGCCGACGAGGGCGGCCAGCTGCTCGGCCTGCTCCGGCGCGTCGTTCACGCCGCGGAGCAGGCAGTACTGCAGCGTGACGGGCCGGCCCCGCGCGGCCTGGAACCGGTCCGCCGCCGCGAGCACCTCCGCCACCGCGAAGCGCCGGCCGGGCGGCAGCAGCCGGGCGCGGGTGGCGTCATCCGGGGCGTGCAGCGAGACGGCCAGATTGAGGCTGTGCCCGGCGGCGGTCAGCGCGTCGATGCCGGGGATGACGCCCACGGTGGACACCGTGATTTGCCGCCAACCGAGGCCGCCGACGCGGTTGTCGGCGAGTCGCTCCGCCGCGGCGAGGACCGCGGGCAGGTTGAGCATCGGCTCGCCCATCCCCATAAAGACGACCGTCTTCAGCGACCGGCCCTGGGCGGCCGCCTCGCGCCGCAGCGCGCGGAACTGCGCCACGATCTCACCGGCGGTGAGGTGGCGCAGGAACCCGGTGCGCGCCGTGGCGCAGAAATCGCAGCCCATCGCGCAACCGACCTGGGACGACAGGCAGCCCGCGGCGCGGTCCGGCCGGTCACCCGGCATCAGCACCGCCTCGATCGTGGCCCCGTCGCGGCAGCGGAGCAGCAGCTTGACCGTGCCGTCGGCGGACGCCGCGCGCCGCACCTCCTCGGCGGCGGGGGTGAAGGTGGCGGCCAACCAGTCCGCGAGCCCGGCCGGTGGCAGGTGCCCGGGCCGCGGCGCCGAGGGGACCTGCCCGTAATGGCCCCGCAGGACCGGACCGGCGTGCGCGGCCGCGAACCCGGCGGCGGCGAGGCGGCGCGCGAGGTCGTCGAGGGTCAGGTCGCTGAGCGATTCCGGCATCCCCGCCAGCCACGCAGGAAGCGGCCGGCTTGCCAAACGCGGAGTGCCGCCCCGGACGGCACCCGGATCAGGGCAGCTCGTAGACCTCGACGAGGGCGACGCCCGTGGCGCCCGCGGGGCCGCCCACCTGGGCGCTGTAGGTCCCCGGCGGCAGGGTGAGCAGCAGGGCCGCGTCGCGCCCGCCCGGCGCCAGCGGGAACGCGCCCACCGCCGCGGTCGCCGTCACCACGAGGCCCGGCGGGTTGCCGACGTCCCACGAATCATTCTCGCGCACGAGCACGTCGACCAGGCCGGCGGGCCGGGATTCCGAGCGCACGACCTGCAGCCACGGGTCCGGCAGGGCGCCAAGCCCCGGGGACAGCGCGGCGAGCGTGGGGCCGACGCCCCGGATCAGGAAGCGCTTGGGCACGGTGCCACCGACCACGAAGCCCGCGATCAGCTGGCCCTGGGCGCCACCGACGAGCCCGCGCGTCGCGACGTTCACCAGTTTGCGGGCCGGGAAAGGCACGGCCGCGTCAGCGTCATAGAGTTCCACCAGCGCGACGCCCGTGCGGCCGGCCACCCCGCTGACCTGCGCGGTGTAGGCGCCCGGCGCGAGCGTGAGCACGAGCGCCGCGTCGAGGCTCGAGGGCAGCAGCGGGAAGGCGCCCACTTGCCCGGCGAGACGTTGCACCGACTCCAGGCCGCCCCAGTTGTCGTTCGAGGCCAGCCGGGTGTCCCCGCGGTAAACCTCCAGCACGGGGTCGGTCAGCGTGCCCGCCACGCCGAAGTCCGCGAGCGACGGGCCCACCGCGCGCACCAGCACCTGCTTCGGCTCGGGGCCCGTGACGACAAACCCGGCGATCAGGATGTTGCCCCCGGCACCCACCTGCCCGCGGGTCGAGAGGTTGCGCAGCGCGCCATCGCCCAGCGCAGGACCGGTGGCCGGCGCACCGGTGAAGGCGCCACCGGGTCCGCCGGAAAGGGTGCCGCTGAGGAAGCCCGACACGGGGTCAATGGTGCCGGAGAGCCGGGCGCCGGCGGCGCCCGCGGAGTTGAAGGCGCCCGAAACGGCGAGAGTGCCCACCCCGGCGTCGCGGAACGCGCCGTCCTGGACGAGCCACGTGAGGGAGGCGTCGGCCGCCACGATGGCGACGACCTGGCTGCCCGCGCGGCCGGTGAGGCTGCCGACGTAGAGTCCCGGCGCGGGGCCGGGCCGGGCCGCGGCTAGGGAGGCGACCCCGATGAACGTCAGCCGGCCACCGGGGCCGGGCAAACTCACGGGCCCAAACCGCGCGGACAAGGGTAAACCCGCTCCGCAGGCCTTCAGCCGCAGGGATTTACAAATCCTTGACCAGCCAAAAAAACCCCGCCGCCCGGAGGGACGGCGGGGGGAAAGTCAGGCGCGAAACCGCGCGCTCACTTCTGCCACGTGCGCTTCTTGTGGCGGTTCGCCTTCAAGCGCTTGCGGCGCTTGTGCTTGTTCATCTTGAGGCGGCGCTTCTTCTTCAGGTTGCCCATTGTGAAAAGGAGGGGGGACTGGTTTTTTTTGGACCGTGCGGCGCGCCCGCGGGGCTGTAAAGCCCTTTCTCCCGACGGGGCGACCGGCAAGGGTCGAACCCGGGGGCGGACGCGGTCGCTTACTTCAAGGCAAGGGCCTTCGCGGCGTGGGCCTTGCCGCGGGCCGCGGCGTTCTTGTGCACGACGCCCGACTTCACCGCCTTGTCCATCGCGGAGACGTAGGCCGCGGCGGCCGTCTTGCCCGCGGCGGCGTCCTTCTTCGCCAACAGCTCGTCGAGCTGCTTGCGGAGGGTCTTGAGCCGGGTCTTCACGCCCCGGTTACGGTCGGTGAGGCGGATGGTTTTGCGGGCGGCTTTGATGGCGGACTTGGTATTGGCCATGGTCGGACTTAGCGGGTTAAGCGGAGCACGAACCCAAACTCGGAAGGGAGAGTCAAGGGTATTGTCGGGCGCGGATCGCGGGCGGGCTGCTAAAATTCCCTGAAAAAACCGGCGGCCACGCCCCGAGACTGGCCGGGCCCGCGACCGCCCGTATGCCTCCCCGTTCGACTTGCACGCACCTGCCCGCCAACCCTCCTGCCCTCCTGCCCGCCGCCCCCTCGCGCGACGGCGGCGGGGTGGTTTCACCCTTGCGGAGGTCACCCTCGCCACCGCGATCCTCGCCGCGGCCCTCACGACGTCGATCGGGGTGATTCAATGGGGCCTGCGGCACCTCGACCTCGCCCGCGGCACCACGCTCGCCGCCCAGATCCTCCAGAGCGAGATCGAGCGCCTCCGGATGATGGGCTGGAGCAGCATCATCGCGCTCCCGGCCGAGACCGCGGTGCCCCTAAGCAACGCGTTTGCCACCGACTCCGCCCTCGCCGAGCGCTTCCGCCTTACCCGGGCCGTGGCCCGCGACGACGCCCGGCCCGACGATATCCGCGTCATCACCGTCACCGTCCAGTGGACCACCACCGACGGCAAGCCGCACACGCGCAGCTTCCGCGCCACCTACGCCCGGGAAGGAATGTATGACTACTTCTACACGCTGGCCCGCTCGTGAGCGCCGCCGCGGCGGCTTCACGCTCGCCGAGATCCTGGTCGCCCTCGGGCTCTCCGGGCTCGTGCTGGGCGCCATCTTCACCTCGTTCATCTTCCTCACCCGCACCGGCCTGCGCGTGGAGCTCTACAACGATATGGAGCGCCAGGCGCGCTCCGCCCTAGAGCTCTTCGCCCGCGACACCCGCGAGGCCAGCGCGATCACTTGGCACAGCGCGCAATCCGTGACGCTCGTCGTGGACTCCCGCGCGATCACCTACACCCACGCCGACGGTTCCTTCACCCGCACCGACCAAGCGGGCGCCAAGGTCCTGATCACCGGCATCACCCAGTTCGCCTTCAAGGGCTACAATATCACCGGCAACGAGCTGCCCTCGATCGGCAACACCACCTCGCTGGCCAACGCCGCCGCCTGGACCAAGCAGCTGCAGATCTCGCTCCAGTCCTCGCGCTCCCCTGGCGACACCGCGACGGCAACCCACAAGGTGCTTTCCGCCCGCTACATCCTCCGCAACAAGCGGGTCACCGCCTGAGCTCCCCGACCGTGCGCCCGCCGGCCCGCCCTTCCCCCCCCTTCCCCGCCCGCCGCGGCTCCGTGCTGCTGGTCGGGATGATGCTGGCTTCGATCCTCGCCGTCTCGCTGGCGAGCTACATCAACCTTTCGCGCACCAGCCTTCAGCTCTCCCAGCGGGCGCTCTGGGCGAACGCGGCGATGAACCTCGCGGAGAACGGCCTCGAGGAGGCGATGTACGCGCTTAACCGCCGCGTATCCGACCCGTCCTATGCCTGGGGCAGCGCGGGCTGGGGCACGGGTGACAACGAAGCGTGGCGGAAGTGGACCAATATCCCGGTGGACGGCGCCGCCGGCGGCGAGACCCGCGTTTACGTCTACAATTACACCGGCGAGAGTTCACCCGTCATCGTGGCCCAGGGGATCGTCCGTCCGCCGGCCGGCAGCGGCGCCCCGGAAGCCGAGAAATGGGTGCTGATCCGCACCCGCCGCGCCACCAAGTTCGCGAACGGCCTCGTCGCCCGGGAGTTCATCCGGTTCAACGGCACGAACGCCTCCGTCGACAGCTGGATCTCGCAGCCCGACTCCGGCGGCATCCTGACCTACGACACGACGCGCGCCCGGGACCAGGCCTCGATCGGCAGCGTCTCCGTCGCCGTGAATTCCGTCGCGGTGCAGACCGCCCGGATCTGGGGCTACGCCTCCACCGGCGGCGCCCTGCCGCAGGTGGGCCCGCAGGGGTCCATCGGACCCTTCGGCAGCGCCAACGGCTTCATCGATATGAACCGCGTCTCGACCCACTTCTTCGCCAACTTCGAGGCCGGGTTCTCGCAGAAGATCGTCCAGCGCTACACCTCGCTGGCGGGCCAGCCCATCGCGAGCCTCGGCAACACGGGCAAGTACCGGCTGACCACGCTCAACCTGAGCGGCTCCACCGTCCTGAACATCAACGGCAACGTGGAGCTGTACCTCGACGGGCTCGCCGGCGTGACCACGCTCAGCATCACCGGCAACGCGGGCATCAACGTGGCGCCGGGAGCCAAACTCACGCTCTACACGGTCGGCAACGTAAACATCGCCGGCAACGGCATCATCAACGCGGGCACCACCGGGACCACCGCCGGCAACCCCGCCAATTTCCAGCTCTACGGCCAGAGCACCGCCACCGCGACGAAGCAGCAGATTTCCATCGCCGGCAACGCCGCCCTCTCCGGCGCCCTCTACGCGCCCAACGCCAGCGTGACCATCACCGGCGGCGGTTCAGGCGACCGCGACATCCTCGGCTCCATCGTCGCCAACGACATCACCTTCAGCGGCAACATCCGGTTCCACCAGGACGAGTCGCTGGCCAAGCTCACCACCACCGCCCCCTACCGCCTCACCTCCTGGAATGAGCTCACCACGGTGAGCGAACGCGAGCCCTACCAGGACGATCTGGACGACATCTGAGGCTCCGCCCCCTGCGCCGGGCGGCTCAGTGCGGGTGCGCCGCCAGGTGCTGCCGGAGCAGGTCCTGGCCGTAGTCGTTCCCGTTGGGGGTGCGGACCACGACGTGGATGTGCTGACGGTTCGGTCGCTGCGGATCCGCCGCGAGGTGGCGGAGGTTCGCCGGGCGCTGGTGATCGAACTCGATCAAAATCACCGGACTGTGAATACGGTAGTAAAAGACCCCGCCGTCCTCCGCCCCGCCGATCCACGCGAAGTGCGTCCGGTCCATCTGCGCCTCGACCTCGGCCAGTCGCACCCGGGCGTGCCCCGGCGCCTGCTGGCCGACGTAACGGCCGATCAGCGCGAGCAGCGCCCCCCGCTGCGCCCCGGTGAGCTCGGTCCCGGGCAGGCCCGCGTAGGGGATCACGACGTTGTCCTTAAACGCCTCGGTCAGATTGTCGTTGCCCGTCTTGTCCGGCCGCAGCACCGCCCGCGCCCGCTGCGCGGGGGAGAGGGACCGCAGGAAGGCGAGCCCGTCGTCCTGCTCCGCCTGCAAAATGGCCACCCCGCGGTGGAGGCCACCCGCGGCGACCACCGGCTCCGAGCCCACGAAGACGGGGGTCATCACGACCTGGTCGCCCAGGACGAAGTAATTGATGATCAGGTGATGGCCATCGAGCTGCCAGCCCCAGGGCCGGTCCGCGGACGGCTCGCCCATCACGGTGATCCAGTAGAGCCACTCGCCGTACTCGGTGAAATTGCCGCCGTTGAGCTCCCCGAGGGTGTGGTTGAGCCGCATAATGTCGCGCGACAACTGCAGGCCCTCGGCGCTGAGCGCAGCCCGCAGGAGCGCGAAGGCGGCCGCGCGCTGACCCTCGTCCATCTCGGCGAAGGCAACGCCCTGCCGGACATAAAAATGCTGGTTCATCCACTTGCGCCATTCCGGGTCATCGACCGGAAACCGCGTGCGGTCCCGCTGCGCGGGGGTGAGGGCGGCGAGGAACTCCGCCGCGGCGCGGCGCACGGGTTCGGTCGAGACGCCGGTGGAACGCCGGGGAAACAGCCCCGCCTCGGGCCGGCCGGCGGCAGTGATGCCCCGGAAGGGCTCCGCGAGGCCCCGCTGCTCGGCCTCGCGGGACTGGCGTTGGAAGCGCTGGAAGCGGGTCTCGTCGGGCGCCGCGGCCACGAGGAACGCCGGCGCGGCGGCGAGGACAAGCCCAAGGCGAAAGGAGGCGGGCGGCATACGCGGGGGATGGGGTTGATGGAAATGGAGGCTTTGGGGCCGGTAAGCCGGATTCTGTTCCACGCCTGACGGCGCTTCGGTCGTCATTTCTCTCGGACCGGCCTTGCGGCCGGCCCGTCCCCGCCGCGGCCGCCGAGGCGGACGCGGCGCGGATGCGGCATACCCGTGGCTATTGGACGGGCCGCCCAGCCACCTATTTTGCCTTGCACCGGAAGGGGTTTTTCGTGCCGCCCCGCTCGCGCGGAGGCGCGGTGGGCTCTTACCCCACCTTTTCACTATCACCCGGCGTCGCGCCCGAGGGCGCGCCGCCCGGCTACCTATTTTCTGTGACACTGTCCGTCGACGCGCCTTGACGCGCGCCGCCTGCGCTCGCCTTGCGGCTGGCGCAGCATCCTGCCCTGCGGTGTCCGGACTTTCCTCTCCGAACTTCTGGCCGGCGCGGCATTACCCGCGCCTTGGGATCAAAGAACTCGGAGCGACGACCAGGCCCCAAAGCCAACGCCAACGTGGCCGGCGCCCGCGCCGAGGCAAGCCCGCTCCTGGCCCGGCGCTCCGCCGACGGCAAAAAAACCGCGAATGCTCCCGGTTCGTTGCCACCGGTTTGGACCCCGCGTGGAGTTCGCCAGTCCTCCCTGCGGCCCTAGCCTCCATCCCACACCCGCCCGCTTTTTGCGACTCCGCCGTCTGCCCCCTCGCCTCGCCCTCCTGCTCTGCCTCGCCCCGGCCGCCTTCGCCCAAACCGCCGCCGCGCTCACCGTGAACGGCGCCGCCACCATCACCACCCCCCCCGCCACCCAGGTCACCGTCTATGATTCCCGCGGCCCCCGCATCGCCGGCAACAGCGTGTGGACCCGGAACGACGACCAGGACGACAACGATCACGACGACGACCAGGACGACGACGACAAGAGCTCGGACATCGAGGAGGCCAGCGACCGCTCGGGCGCGTGGCGCCTGCCCCGCGGCACGAGTGACTCGGCGCTGCTCCTGACCCTCGCCCCCGGCGTCTACACCGTGCACGTGACCGGCGTCCGCGGCGCCTCGGGCATCGGATTGGTGGAGGTGTTCGAGGTCCGCTGAGCGGACTCCCCCGCGGCCGCCGCGGCCTGCTTGAGGCTCTGGCCCTCGCTGAGGAGCATCCGCAGGCGATTCTCCTGCGGGCTCAGGTTCGGCAGCAGGGAGGCGGTCTGGCGGCGCTTGCGGAACTGCTGCAACAGCTCCCGCGCCACGGAGTCGCTGAGCGCCACCCCACCGGTGGCCACCTTCCGCACCGCGGCGACGATCTCGACCAGACCGCCGCGCTTCAGCACGAAGCCGCTCGCGCCGTGCTCCACGGCCACGGCGATGGTGCCGGGATCCTCAAAGGTGGTCAGCACCAGCGTCTCGGCCGCCGGCGCGAGCTCCGGCAACTGGGGCAGCAGCGATAACCCGGACTCCCCGCGAGACCGGCTGGACGGGGGTCGAGCTGGAGTTCGACCGCGGCGAACGCACCACCGCGAGCGTGAACGTGCTGCACGTGGCCCGCGGCGAGGCCGCCTTCGACGAGCTGCGCCTCGTGGAGCTCACGCCGGTCGAGGAGACGGCCGTCGCCGGCCCGGGGGATGCCGCGCGCGGCGCAGAGCTATTCCACCGGCACCCGGCGGCCTGCGTGCTCTGTCACACGCTAGGCGGCAAGGGCAGCACGGTGGGGCCGGCGCTCGACGGGCTGGCGGCCCGCGCCACTTCCGCGCAGATCCGTGAGAGCCTGCTCGAGCCGAGCAAGGCGATGGCCCGCGGCTTCGAGCACTACGTCGTGTCCCCGATGCCGCCGATGGGGACGATCTTCAGCCCGCAGGAGATCTCGGACCTCGAGGCCTACCTGCAGACCCTGCGCTGACCGCCGCCGCGCCGGACAAAAGCGGGATTTGCGCGGGCCCGCCTTTCCCCCAACCTAGCCTGATGTCCGGCGATCTCACCGAACTCTACCAGCAGGTCATCCTCGACCACAACAAGCGCCCCCGAAACCGGGGCCGCCTGCCGACCGCCACCCGCGTGGCCCACGGGGACAACCCCACGTGCGGCGACCAGTGCAGCGTCTACGTGCGGCTCGACGGAGACCGCATCGCGGAGATCAGCTTCGACGGCGCGGGCTGCGCCATCTCGCAGGCGAGCGCCTCGCTGATGACCACCCAGGTGAAGGGCAAGAGCGCCGCCGAGGTAAAGGGACTTTACGATGCCTTCCACCACATCGTGACCACGGGCGAGGCGCCCGCGGAGATCAGCGACCTTGCCGCCTTCGCGGGCGTACACACCTTCCCCGCCCGCATCAAGTGCGCCACCCTCGGCTGGCACGCCGTCCTGAACGCCCTCTCCGGCGACGCGGTCCCCGCCACCACCGAGACCCGCGCCGACTGACCCCGCGCGGCGCGGAAAATCCGGGGGTGACTCCCGGCGTTTCCCCGCGTTGCCTAACCCGATGCCTTCCGTCCCGGACCTCCGCCGCGACTTTCCCGCGCTGCACCAGCAGGTGAACGGCCGGCCGCTCGCCTACCTCGACAACGCCGCGACCACGCAGAAGCCGCGCGCCGTCATCGACGCGATCGTGGGCTTCTACGAGCGGGACAACAGCAACGTCCACCGGGGCCTGCACGCGCTGTCGATGCGCGCCACCCGCGCCTACGAGGGGGCCCGCGAGCGCGTCGCCCGCTTCCTCGGCGCGGCGGACCCGGCCGAAGTCGTGTTCACCCGGGGCACCACGGAGTCCATCAACCTGGTCGCCCGGGGCCTCGGCGCGGCGCTGCAGCCCGGCGACGTGATCCTCGCGACCGAAATGGAGCACCACTCGAACCTGCTGCCCTGGCAGCAGGCCGCTCGCCGCAGCGGCGCCGAGCTACGGCTAGTGCCCGTGACTGGGGCTGACGCCGAGGGCGGGCTGGACCGCGCAGCGCTCGACGCGCTGCTGACGCCGGCGGTCAAGGTCTTCGCCTTCACCCACGGTTCCAACACGCTCGGCACCGTGAACCCTGCGGCCGAGCTGTGCGCGCGCGCCCGGGCAGTCGGGGCGGTGACGGTGCTGGACGCGGCCCAGACGGTGGGCCACGGCGCGTTCGACGTGCGGGAACTGGGGGCGGACTTCACCGCCTTCTCGGGCCACAAGATGTGCGGCCCGACCGGCATCGGCGTCCTGCACGGCCGGCGGGAGCTGCTGGACCGGCTGGAGCCCGACGAGACCGGCGGCGGGATGGTGGCGCAGGCGGGGTTCACGGAATCGCGCTGGAAACCGGCGCCCGAGCGACACGAGGCGGGCACGCCGCACGTCGCGGGGGCGATCGGCCTCGCGGCGGCGTGCGACTACCTTGAGGCCGCCGGCCTCGAGGCGATCGCGGCGCACGACGCGGCGCTCACCCGCCTGGCCTACGACCGGCTGGCGGAACTGCCCGGCATCCGCCTGCTCGGCCCCCGCGGCCCGCGGGGCGGGTTGGTCAGCTTCGCTTTCGCGGACGTCCACGCGCACGACGTCGTGACCCTCGCGGACGAGGACGGCATCGCGCTGCGCGGCGGCCACCACTGCAACCAGCCGCTGATGCGGAAGCTGGGCCTCGCGAGCACGACGCGGGCAAGCTTCTACCTCTACAACACCGAGGAGGAGGTGGAGCGGATGGTCGCCTCCCTGCGCCGCGTGCTGAAGTTCTTCGGCGCCGCCTGAGGCCAGCGAGGGCGGGGACGGGCCGTTCAGCGGCCCGGCGTCAGCACGCCGACGAACGCCTTGGGCACAACCTCCGCGGCCCGGCACCGGGCGGCGGGTAACACCTGGGTGGCCCAGCGGTTGACCTCCTCACGGGTGATCTGCGCAGCGAGGCCCGCGTGCAGCGCGGTGGCGGCCGCGGCTTCCTCGGGGCGCTCCTGGGCCCGCATCAGCAGCGACACCAAAAAGGCCGGGCGGCGGAACGCGTCGCCCACGCGGGCCTGCACGATGCCCCGGGCGCCCTCGAATTCCCCCTCGTCCGCCCCGCCGCGTGCGAGCTCGGCGGCGACGGCAACGACCCGCGGCGTGACGCGCGCGGCGTCGGCCGGCGCGCAGTCGATCTGGGCGCGCAGCAGCGCGAAACCGGGCAGCCCGGTGAAGGGCTCCAGCTCGGCCGCCGGCGAATACGCGAACCCGAGGCGCTCGCGCACCTCCGCGCGGACGCGCATCTCGAGCACCTTGGCGAGCACCTCGAGCGCCAGCCGGTCGCGCGGGCCCGCGGCGCCCTCGACCGGCCAGGTGCCGACCACCAGCGCCGAGTGCTGCTCGCCGACAAACTCGATACGGTGCTGCCCCGGACCCGCGCCGAGTCGGACCAGGCGGGGCGCGGCTGCCGTCTCCTTGCGGGCCGCCCGCGGCGCCAGCGTGCCGAGGGTCCGCCCCGCCGTCGCGACCACGGCCGCCACCTCCGCGTCGCCCACCACGGTCGCCTCGACGTAGCCCCGCGTGAGGGAGGGCTCCATCCAGCGGCGGACGTCAAGGACGCTGAGCGACACGTAGTCGAGCGGGGAGCCGCCGGTGAAGCGCGCGTCGCCCTTGAAGAGGTGGTCGTGCAGCTCGCGGAGGCCCTCGCCCACCCCGGAACCGGCGGCGGCGCGCCCGAGGGCGGCCTGCAGGCGCTGGTCGCGGTGCGCGAAGCTGTTGAATCGTGGGGCGCGCAGGATGTCGGTCACCAGCGCGAGGAACACTTCGAGCTGGTCCGCAGGCATTACGCCGCGGAACGTGAAGGCGTCGCGGTCGGCGACGTCGAAGCTGAACTCCAGCAGCCGTTCCTCGACGAGGGCGCGGAGGACCTCGGGGCGGAACTGCACGCCGCCGCCGGCGAGCACCGTGTTCAGCCCAAACTCCTTCAGCGCAGGTTTCTGGCCCGGCAGCTCGAGCAGGCCGGTGCCGACCCGCACGACCGCGTGCACCAGCCCGGGCTCGCTCCGGCCGGGCAGGACGTTGAGGCGGACCTCGTTACCGAGGCGAATCAGGCGCGCGCCGAGGCCGGGCAACTCGCGCTCCTCGACCGGGCCGGCGCCCGCGCCCCAGCGGGGCAGCGCGAACGGCGTCTCCCGCACGGCGGCCGCCAGCACCTGGCCGGTCCCGCCGCGGCGCGCGCGCCGCAGCTCCTGCAGCACCTTGTCGGGCGTGAGTTCCAGCGGCACGCCGCCCGCCAGCTGGACCGCGAGCTCGTCGGGCCGCCACAGGCTGCGGAGGACGCGCAGGGCCTCGGCCGCGGTGAACTTCTCCAGCCACTCGCGCCGCAGGCGCTCCTCCTCCGCCACGCCGAGGAAGACCCGGTGCTCGGCGATCGACTCGACTAGACCCCCGGCAAACAGCGCGGGATCGGCCGCGGCCAACTGCTCCGCGGCGAGGCTCGCGGCGCGCAGGTGGCGGCGCCGCAGGGCCTCGACCTCGGCGGCGTCAAAGCCGCGCTCCAGCGTCAGACGAAGGAGGCGGTCGAGGGAGGCCAGCCCGTCCGCCCACGTCTCGGCCGGGACGGAGACCGACGCGGAGGCGACGCCGTGGCCGAGGATCTCGTCGTAGCCGGCATCGCCGCCCGGCGCCTCGCGGCGGAGCCGGGCGCCAAGCAGTTCCAGCACGAAGGCGCGGCGCTGGCGCTCGACCGCGGCGGCGCGAGGGTCGGCGGAGGCCGGGGGCGCGACGCAGGCGGCCTCGATCTGCACGGAGCCGAGGCCGGGCACGGGGAACAGGCCGGCGCGGAGGGCGCGGGCGTCGAGGCGTCCCTCGGGCCGGGGCGGCACGGGACGGGCGGGCGCCGGCAGATCGCCGAATTCCTCCCGCAGCAGCGCCGCCAAGGCCGCGGGATCAAAATCGCCGGCCGCCACGAGTACCATCAGGTCGGGCCGGTATTGGCGGGCGTGGAAACCGAGGAACTGCTCGCGACGCAGGCGCGCCACCTGGTCCTCGCCGCCGCCCGGGGAGCGCTCCGGGAAGGCCAGCCCGCGGAAGACCAGCGGGAGCGACGCCTCCTGGCGCAGGCCGGCGAGGCTGGCGCGGCCGCGGAGCTCGGCGCGCACGATGCGGCGCTCGCGCTCGATGACCTCGGGGGCGAAGGTGATCCCGTCCGCGAAGTCGCGGAACAGCCGGAGCCCCTCGTGGAGCAGCGCGGGGTCGGCGCGGCGGAACTCCAGCCGGTAGGCGGTGTGGCCGAAGGCCGTCTCCGCGTTGATGTCGCTGCCGTACTCGAGGCCGAGGCGCTGGAAGAGGCGGAGCATCGCGCCGGGCGGGAATCGCCGCGTGCCGCCGAAGGCGAGGTGCTCGGTGAAGTGGGCCAGCCCGCGCTCGTCCGGCCCCTCGTCCAGCGAGCCCGCCAGCACCACCCACTGCAGCGTCACCCGCCCCGGCGTCCCGGCGTGCGGCCGCAGCGCGTAGCGGAACCCGTTGCCGAGGCGGCCCCAGGTGACCTGCGGGTCGGGCGTGGCGCCCCTGACCTCCTCGTGGGCCCAACGGCCGGACCGCGGTCCCGCGGGGACGGCGGCGGCGAAGCCGGGGGCGGCGAGGAGCAACAGGAGGAGCGAGCGCGCGAGCACCCCGCCACCCTGCGGGTTCGCGGCGCGGATTCAACCCCGGCCGCGCGCGCCGGTAACGCTTGCGGCCCGGCCGCGGTTGCGTCCTGATCCGCGGGCTCAACCGCCCCCCGATGCGGGACTACTTTCTCCGCCGCTTCCTGCTGATCCCCCCGACCCTGCTGGGCATCACCCTGATCGTCTTCCTGATCACGCGGGTGGTGCCGGGCGGGCCGATCGAGCGGGCCCTGATGGAGGCGCGGATGGGCGACGCGGGCGGGGCCCAGACCAACCAGATCGGCAGCGGCGCGATCTCCGAGGAGCAGATGGCCCAGCTCAAGGCCTACTACGGCTTCGATAAGCCGCCCCTCGAGGCCTACCTGCTCTGGCTGGGCAAGGTCGTCCGCGGCGACCTCGGCAACTCCTACCGCTACAACGAACCCGTCCTCCACATCATCACCGACCGCCTGCCCGTCTCCCTGCTCTACGGGCTGGTCACCACCCTCCTCGTCTACGGCGTCTGCATCCCGCTGGGCATCGTCAAGGCGGTGCGGCACCGCACGTGGATCGACAACGTGTCCTCGGCGGTCGTGTTCACCGGCTACGCGATCCCGGGCTACGCCCTCGGCGCCCTGCTCGTCGTTTACCTCTCGGCGCGCCTCGGCTGGTTCCCGATGGGCGGCTTCGTCAGCCGCGGCTTCGCCGACCTCAGCCTCGCCGGCAAAGTGGCGGACCTGTGCCACCACGCCGTCCTGCCGCTGGTTTGCTACACCGTGGGCAGCTTCGCCTTCGTCACCCTGCTGATGAAGAACCACCTGATGGACAACCTCGCGGCGGACTTCGTGCGCACCGCGATGGCCAAAGGCGTGACGTTCCGCCGCGCCGTGCTGGGGCACGCGCTGCCCAACTCGCTCATCCCGATCGCGACCCACTTCGGCCAGCACCTGAGCGTGCTGGTGACGGGCTCGTTCCTGATCGAGTTCATCTTCGACATCAATGGCATGGGGCTGCTCGGATACACCTCGGTGGTGGACCGCGACTACCCGACGGTGATGGGCGTGCTGCTGCTGTCGTCGGTGCTGATTTTGCTCGGGCACATTCTGGCGGACGTGCTGGTGGCGCTGATCGACCCCCGGATCCGGTTCAAGTGAGGCGCGCCCGATGAACCTGCCCCGCCCCCGCCTCGATCCCCTCACGCGCAAGAAGCTGCAGCGCTTCCGCTCGATCCGGCGGGGCTACGTGGCGTTCCTGATTTTGGCCACGGCGGTGGTGCTGTCGCTGGCGGCGGAGCTGCTGGTGAACAGCCGGGCGCTGGTGGTGCGGCACGAGGGCCGGTGGCACTTCCCGACCTACGGGCGCATCCACACCGGGAAGGAGTTCGGCCTCGATTACGCCTACGAGGTGAATTACCGCGAGCTGCGGCGGAAGTTCGCCGCCGACCCCTCCGGGAAGAACTGGGTGCTGCTGCCGCCCGTCCCCTACAACCCGCTCGAGAACTGCCACCCGGGCGAGACCTTCCGCCCGCGGCCGCCCGACTGGGCGCGCCAGAACTTCCTCGGCACCGACCAGATCAACCGGGACATCCTCGCGCGGCTCGTCTACGGGTTCCGCAACGCGCTCGCGTTCGCCGCCGCCTTCATCGTGCTCACCTACGCGGTCGGCATCAGCCTCGGCTGCCTGATGGGGTACTTCGGCGGCTGGTTCGACCTGCTGGTCCAGCGCCTGATCGAGATCTGGTCCAACATCCCCTTCCTCTTCGTCGTCATCATCGTCGCCTCGATCGTGCCCGCCGGGATCGGGATGAACCTCGGGGTGCTGCTGGCCATCGTGGTGCTGTTCTCGTGGACAGGGATGACCTACTATATGCGCTCGGCGACCTACCGGGAGAAGGCGCGCGACTACGTGCACGCCGCGCAGGTGCTCGGGGCCTCCACGCCCCGGATCCTCTTCCGCCACATCCTGCCGAACGTCCTCTCGACGATCGTCACCTTCATCCCCTTCACCATCGCCAGCTCCATCAGCGCCCTGACCGCGCTCGACTTCCTCGGCTTCGGCCTGCCGCCGCCCACCCCGAGCTGGGGGGAACTGCTGCGCCAGGGCACCTCCAACCTGCAATCCCCCTGGATCGTCGCCTCCGCCTTCTCCGCGCTCGTGCTGGTGCTCGTCCTCGTGACGTTCATCGGCGAGGCGATCCGCGAGGCCTTCGACCCGAAGAAATTCACCCTCTACCAGTGAACCCGATGCGCCCGTCCCTCCGGTCTATCCCGCTCCTCACCGCCGCCCTCCTGCTCACCGCCGGCTGCGGCCCCTCCACCCCCAAGGAGGGGGCCGCCCCCGCGACCGCGGCGACCGCCGGCGCAGCCGAGATGGAGGCCGACCTCAAGCGCACCCTCGCCGCCGAGCCGGACTTCTACGTCTTCAAGCCGATCGCGGAGCTGCCCGCCGGCCTCGCCTGGCAGGACGGCGCCGCCCTGCCGGAGTTCGCCGACCCGAACGCGCGCAAGGGCGGCACCTTCAACTACTACATCCCGGATTTCCCGCGCACCCTCCGCACCATCGGCCCCGACGCCACCGGCGGCATCCGGCCCTACCTGCTGGACTACGTGGAGCCGCCGTTCATCGCCCCGCACCCCAACGTGGCCGGCGGCGCCTACGCCGGGCTCGTCGCTAGCTGGGCCGTCGGTCCCGACGGCAAGACCATCTTCTACCGCATCGACCCCAAGGCCCGCTGGACCGACGGGCGGCCGCTCACCACCGACGACGTCGTGTTCACGCTCTACTTCATGCGGAGCCCGCACCTGAACGAGCCGTGGTACAACGACTACTACAAGAAGAACTACCGGCAGCTCATCGTCTACGACCGCCTGACCTTCGCCACCGTGCACC
>VHCY01000036.1 GCA_016871595.1 Verrucomicrobiota bacterium | reverse complement strand
TGCCCGATTTTGACCACTCCGACCTTGGCCGTCGTGGAATTAGCCTCTAGCTTGTCAGTGTTAGTTGTGAGCATACAGCCGACAGGTTAGCGCCCTGCGCCAGCCTGTCGGCTTCATGTCATCTACACCAAGCCGATTGGTCACCACCCCTGCCCCGGCTTCGTTGGCGCAGCGCGCCCGCTCGGCCTTTTCCAACCATCAACGGCCCGACCCCATTACTCGTACCGCGCGGCGCGGCCGAGGTAGTTCAGCATCCAGATCTCCTTCCAGACCCGGTAACGCCCCGCCGCCGTGAACTTGCCCTCATCCTCGCGGAGCGCCTGCGGGTGCAGGAACCCAAGCTCCGTGTTCAACTGGTCCAGCTCGCGTTGCGCCGCGTTCAGGTCGGCGAGAGGCTCCACCGCGAAACGCACCGGCGTCACCCCGGCCCGCTCCATCCGGCGCCGGTGCCGCGCCAGCAGCGCCGGCAGGGACCGCCGCCACGGCAGCCGTTCCACGTACCAATGCTCCGGAAAGAAGCCCGCGAAAGGGATGTGCAGGTTGTCCGTCAGGTACCGCCGCCCGTCATCCGTAACGGAGGTGACCGCGTAGCAGGCCGTGATCCCGCCGGACGCCTGTGGCAGGAACGTCGCCTGCACCCGCAGCGTGCCCGACCCGTCCTGATAGACGGAAGTCCGCAGGTGCAGCCCCTCGGCCAGTTCCGCCTTCATCGCCTGCACCTGGCGGAAGCCCTGCGCCCGGAGCCATTCGCGGTGCCGCAGCAGACGGCGTTGCACCGGCCATTCGTCGCCCGCCAGGTTCACCGCGTACCGGGGGAACAACGGCAGCGCGCTGCGGCTGTGCAGGCTGATCGCGAGCCAGTCGTGCAGCGACACCACCAGGAACCAGAGGATGAAGAAGGCGATGGCCAACGCCCAGAAAGGACGCTGGATGAGGCCGTATTCGACGCAGATCTGGGCGCCGCCCACCGCGAAGATCAGCCAGCGGAGCCAGCGGTCGACGATCTGCAGCAGCGGCGAACCCAGCCGCTGGTTCACCTGCATCAGGACGATGGACAGGACCATCGCCGTGAGCACGGCGCCGAAGATGACCGGGGAATCGGGCAAGGCGCGGGCGGAACTCAGCTCAGCCGGACCGGCATGATCACGCAGACGAAATTATCGAGCGTCTTGAACACGCCGGGGCTGACCTCGTCCTTCACCTCGAAGAACACCTCGTCCTTCGAGAGCGCCTTCAGCGGATCCATCACGAACGCCGGGTTGAACGCGACCTGCAGGTCCGGGCCGCTGTAGCTGATCGCCATCGCCTCGTGAGCCTCGCCGAAATCGGGGCTCTGGGCGGTGATCTCGAGCAGGTTGGAGGTGAGGCGGATCTTCACCGAGTTGGCCTTCTCGGAGCACACGAGGGCGGCGCGGTGCACGCACTGGAGGAGGAGCTCGCGCTCCAGTTTGATGCGCTGGTGGGTCTCTTTTGGGATCACCTGCTGGTAGTTCGGGTAGTTCCCCTCGACCACCTTCGAGTAGAGGTAAATGTTATCCACGAGGCCGCTCGCGTCCTTGTCGGTCGTGATCTGGAAGGCGGCGCGGCGGTCGTTGAAGCTGATCTGGACCTTCTCGCCCTTGTCGAGGAGCCGGGTGAGTTCGCCCACCGTCTTGGCCGGCAAAATGATCGCGCCCGCCGTGTCCGCCGGGACCTCCATCTCCTTGGAGACGAGCGCGAGCCGGCGGCCATCCGTAGCCACTAGGAACAGGCGGCCGTCCCGGAAGTTGAAGTAGACGCCGTTGAGGATGTAGCGGGATTCGTCCGTCGACTGAGCGTAGGCGACACTGCGCAGCATCGTGGCCAGCTCACTCTGGGCAAGGCTATGGGCCTTCTCCTCACCGAACTCGGGCAGCGGCGGGAACTCCTCCTTGCCGATGCCCATTATCTTGAACGTGGACCCGCCGGAGGTGAGCTTGACCTGGTGATTGGGGGAACCGTCGACCGTGACATCGAGGTTGGGCAGTTCGCGGACGATGCCAGCCAGGCGTTTGACGGGGAGGGTGACGGCGCCCGGGTCCTTGATCTCCGCCTTGATCCGGCAGCGGATGCCGAGGTCGAGGTTGGTCGTGGTCAGCGAGATGTGATCCTTCTCCGCCTCGATCAGCACGTTGCTGAGGATCGGCATCGTGGCCTTGGAACCGACCACGTTGAGCACCTGGGCGAGGCCGTTGGCGAAGTGGTCGCGGTTGATTTTGAATTTCATCGGGGCGGCGGGTGAAACACGCGGAAATTAACAAAGCTCAAAAGAATAGGGGTTCAACAAGGAATTCTATCCGTAGTCATATAGGCTGCGAACAAGCGCAGCAACTCGCGCTCCCCCGAGGGAAAAGCGGCGTTTTCTGGCCGTGAACAACCCGCCGCGGGAGCTCGGCAACCGCCCGGTTATTCACGGGCGCGGAGTTGCGCGGAAGCTGCGCGCAGGTTGTTCACCGGGAATTGGGCGCGGCTGCCGGAGCGGCGAATTTGCGCCGCAGGTGGCGCCCGATGCCGAAGAAGACATAGCCTAGGCAGATGCCGAGGGCGGCGTACTCCTTGTACAGGACCACTAGGGCGATCAGGACGAGCACGGCGACAAACGAGCGCAGGCGCGTCTTGGTCTGCAGGTTCACGTTCTTGCCGCTGGGGTAGCGGACCGTGCTCATCATCAGGAACGCGATCAGGAGCATCAGCGGCGGCAGCGCGAGCGCGCCGGACTTGAGCGAGCGGTCGGCTTCCCCCAGCTTCAGGAGGAAGAGAACCGTGGCGGCGACCGTGGAGGCGGCGGCGGGCACCGGGAGCCCGATGAAGTCGCGGTTGGAGTCCTTCAATCCCGGCCGGAGCAGCGGGTTGGTGATGACGTTGAAGCGGGCGAGCCGCATCGCGGCACAGAGCAGGTAGACGAAGCCGATGAACCAGCCGATATTGCGGAACCACTGGTAGTCCTGCGCCTGCGTGGGCGAGATGATCAGGTAGAGCATCAGCAGGGCCGGGGCCATCCCGAAGGAGATGACATCGGCGAGGGAGTCGAACTCGGCCCCGAAGAGGGATTCCCGGCCGCCCATCCGCGCCAGCCGGCCGTCGAGCGTGTCAAAGGCGGCCGCGCCGAAGATGAACCAGACCGCGTACCGGTAGTGTTCGGCGGGGGTGGCGCCGGCGTAGTCGCCGGTGGCGGAAGTCTCGGCGAGGCGGGCCTGGATGCACTGGATGATGGCGGCGAACCCGCAGAACAGGTTCCCGGCCGTCATCAGGTTGGGCAGAAAGTAGATGCGGCTGGCCTGCCGGACCGAATAGGGGTCCTCCGCGCTGCCTTGGGCCTCCGGGGGGGGGCGCCTCATTTGGTGAGTCCCTCGAGGTATTTCCAGAACTTCGAGTCCTGCTCGACCAGCTGCTGTTCCGAGACCGGGAGCTTGTTGCGGAGGAGGAAGTCTTCCAACGAGTTGCGGTGGAGGATGTAGTCGACGTGGAGCGTTTCGCCCTGGACGTCGAAGTAGAACCGGAAGTCGCCGGAGCGGAGCCGGTAGAGGGTCTTGTTGGCGCGGCGGAAGCTGCCGAGGGGTTCGCGGGGGTGGGCGAGGTCGGCGGCCTTGAGGGCGGTGAGGGGGTTGATGGAGTCGAGTTGCGCGAGGGGGTCGAGCCGGTTCAGCTCGTGCATCGCCTGGGACGAGAACGTGACCTGGTACATCGGATCAGGAGCCGGGCGGGAGGGTAACCTGGGGCGGGGCCATCGGGAGCCCCCGGGTGTAGGCGGCGGGAAGGGGCCGGCAACGCTATTCCCGCGGGGTGGGGCGCCGGGACGGGGCGGCCGCAGCAGGAAATGAATTAATGGCAAAGTGCCTGAGTGAACCTTGGCACTTCGGATGCTTCGCCGACAGCGCGACCCGTCAGGCAACAACCGAAACCATGAACCCACTCAGGCTATGTTTAAATCCGCGCTTCGTGTCCCCATTGCAATCCCGATCCTGGCCCTCTGGGCCCCTGGTGCCGGCGCGGCGACCCCGCCGGACCGCGGGGCGACCGAGGCGATCGTGACGTTGGAGCGATTCGTCACGAGCGAGACGAACGAGGATCCGAATTTCCTGCTGCCGACGCAGCCGGTGGAGAGCGCGTTCGGCTTCGCGAAGGCGCTCGTGGACACGCCGCGCTCCTCCTCGTTGATCAGCGTGGAGACGATCGACCGGTTCTCGCTTTCCGCGGTCGAGGACCTCGCGCGGGTGGTGCCGGGGGTGTTCACGACCACCCGGTTTGGCATCCAAGGGGGTATCGACGTCCGCAATGTCCCCGCGGACACGTATTTCCGCGGGATGCGACGGCTCTCGCTGCAGGGCAACGCGCGGAGCGTGCTGGCGGCGATGGACAGCATCGAGGTGGTGAAGGGCCCGCCTTCGCCGATCTTCGGGATGGGCAAGATCGGCGGCTACACCAACGCGACCCCGAAGTCCGGCCGCGCGAAGAACGGCAAGTATCTGACCGCCCCCGAGGGCTTCGCCCAGGTGATTTTGGGCTCCTATGACCGGAGCGAGGTCTCCTTCGGCTATGGCGGGCCGGTCGGAGCGGGCGCGCGCCGTGGCGGGTTCTACATCTACGGCCTGCTCGAGGACTCCGAGTCGTTCGCGCGGGGCGTGCCCATTGAGCAGGAGATCCTGCAGGCTTCGCTGAGCCTGGACGACGTCCTCGGCTCCTGGCGGCTCGAGACGGGAATGTCCTACCAGGTCTCCCGCACGGCCGGCGCCCTGACGGGCAGGTTCACGCAGGACCTCGTGGACACGGGCCGGTATATCCGCGGCGTGCCGCTGGTTAACCTGGACCTGAACGGCAGCGGCGTGATCGGCATCCGGGAGATGTTCCGCGCCTCGCCGGTCACCGGTTCGATCAGCGGCAACAACCTGCCGTTGATCCAGACGTGGAACTGGCCCCTCGACGCGCGGGGCCGGCCGCTGCCGCCGGACCAGTTCCCGAAGGTGGCGGGGATCCCGTTGAACCTGTACAACTACCTCGTCGCCAATCCGGCGAAGGACCCCACCGGCCTGCTGCGCGCGCAGGGCATTGGTGGCCCCCGCCCGAACGCGGGCAACGGTCAGGTGCCGATCGGGATGGTGCTCGATCCGACCACCGTCGGCTTCGACACGCTGGACCAGCGCCGCTCCGCGGCCTTCGAGCGCAACCTGCGCGCGGAGCTCGTCACCGGCTATTTCGACCTGATCCACGACCGGGTGCCGGACCTGACGGTGAAGAACCAGGTGTTCTTCGACAGTATGGACCAGTACAAGATCTCGAACCAGCCGTTCAGCCCGAAGAACGACGTGCTGCTCTGGGAAAACAAGCTGACGGTCGTCAAGCGGCTGAAGCCGCCGGCCGAGTTCCTCACCCTGAACAGCCTTGCCTCGGTCAACTTCCGCTACACGCGGGCGAACACCAAGAGCAGCGGCGGCGACTATGGCACGCACCGCACTGACGCGATGGCCTCCACCTGGGTGGACGAGCGGGGTGGGATGGTCCCCAACACGACCTTCGCCAACCCGTTCGAGAACGCGGATCCGCGGAGCGACGACAGTTTCCCGTGGACGGCGCACGGCCGTACCTCCTTCACCGAGACCGGGGCGGGGGTGATGTTCGACGCCGACTTCTGGGGCCGCACGAACCTCCTCGTCGGCGGCCGTTACGACGTGTCGAAGGCGCACAACTGGAACTACGGCGGCGTCTGGGCGCTGGGCGGCGCGGGCACCTCCAACGCCAACCCGCTCCGCGAGATCACGGCCACCACCTCCTCCAAGGGGACGGACGACGGCGCCTCGTGGAGCGTGAGCCTTTCGCACCAGCTGCCCTTCCATCTCCGCCCTTACGTCACCGTCGCGCGGTCCAGCCTGGCGCTGGATGGGAGCGACAACCGGATCGCGGACAACATCATCGCGGCGGGCCACATCGGCAGCGCGGAGCTCAAGGAGGCGGGGGTGAAGACCAGCCTGTTCAAGAACACGCTCTTCTCAGCCTTCTCCGCCTACGAGCAGACGCGCATCATCCTCCAGTCGCCCGACGAGGATCCGGCGGCGGCGGCGGCGACCGCGGGAGCCTTCGCCAGCTCGACCCGGACGCGGGGCGTCGAGTGGGAGCTGAAGTGGGTCCCGACGCGGCGCTTCTTCGTCACGGCCTACGCCCTGCGGCAGGAGACGGAGTTCCGCCCCAATTCCGGGGGGACGCTGCTGGTGGATGCGCGCACCCTGGGGTTCCGGGACGTGGTGGATCCGGCGACGGGCAAGGTGGTCTACCCCGCCGAGGCCTTCCTTTATGGTGGGCGGAGCCGGGTGATTCTGCCGGACAACGTCGAGGCCTTCAAACGCAAGAGCGGCAACCCGGAGACGCAGGCGGCGCTGACCTCCGGCTACACCTTGCGCAATGGCCTCGGGTTCACCCTGAGCGGCAATTACCTCTCGGCGGTCAACACGGGCCGGCTGGGGATCGTGCGGTTGCCGTCGAGCGTGATCTGGAGCGCGAACGTGTTCGTCGGATCGGACAAGTGGTCGATCAAGTTCGATGTCTTCAACGCCACCGACGAGCGCCAGTTCAAGCCCCGCACCGGCGACACGCTGGGTGACGCGCTGGCCCAGGCGATGCCGGGCCGTCGCTGGCAGATGACCCTCCGGCGCGGCTTCTGAGCCGCCCGGGCCGGCGGCGCCTTCCGGGCGCCGCCTGGCCCCGTCCGTGTTCCCCGCTTCCCCGCACTCCCAACTCCCCCGCTGATGAAACTGTTCCGCCTCCTCCCGTTTGCCGCGTGGTTGGCCGCTTCCGGTCCCGCGTTCCCCGCCACTCCCCGCACCTTTGAGCTCACCACCGCCACCCTCGCGGACATCAATGCCGCGATGGACGCCGGGGCGCTGACCTCCGAGCGGCTGCTCCAACTGTACCTGGCCCGGATCGAGGCGTACGACCGGGCCGGGCCGAAGGTCAATTGCGTGATCACCCTCAATCCCAAGGCGCTTGAGGAGGCCCGCGCCCTCGATGCCGAGCGGAAGGCGAAGGGCCCGCGTTCCCCGCTCCACGGCGTCCCCGTGGTGCTGAAGGACCTGATCGACGCCACCGGGATGCCCACGACGGCCGGATTCAAGCCCTTCGGGGCCCCGGTGCCGCCGCGGGACGCGACCATCGTCGCCCGGATGAAGGCCGCCGGGGCGATCGTGCTCGCGAAGGTGTCCACCACCAACTGGTTCGGCGCCGGCTTCGACGAGACCCATCCGATCGGCGAGAGCCTGAACCCGTACAATCTGGAACTTTCGCCGGGTGGCTCGAGCAACGGCTCGGGAGTCGCGATGGCCAGCACCTTCGCGACGCTGGCGGTCGGCACGGACACCAGCGTGTCCGTCCAGAGTCCCTCCTCCAATTGCTCCGTC
This sequence comes from Verrucomicrobiota bacterium, assembly GCA_016871595.1. Taxonomy (GTDB): domain Bacteria; phylum Verrucomicrobiota; class Verrucomicrobiia; order Opitutales; family Opitutaceae; genus ER46. Next base: position 13,752 of record VHCY01000036.1, on the reverse strand, counting down.
GTCGGGATGGTGGGCAGCTACGGGATGATCAGCCGCGCCGGGATCGTCCCGCGCGGGGCCACGCAGGACCGCCCGGGTCCGATGGGCCGGAGCGTGCACGATGTCGCGGCCTTGTTCTCGGTCCTCGCGGGTTGGGACGCGGAGGATTTCACCACCTTCGGGCCGATGGGGCATTTCCCGCAGGGGGACTGGGCCCGCGAGCTCCGGGGCGCCTCGCTGCAGGGCAAGCGGCTCGGCGTGCTGCGGGAGATGATCCCGGCGGGGCCGGAGTTCGCGGAGGGCCGGGCGGTGTTCGAGCAGGCGCTGGCCGACCTGCGGGCCGCGGGGGCCTACGTGGTGGATCCGATCCTGACGGGCAACCCGGGCATCGCGACCGACACCAGCCAGGGCCGGGGGCGGACGGCGGAGTACGAGAAGTTCGCCTTCACCGACGCGTATCTGGCCCGGCTGGGGCCGGCGGCGCCGTTCCGGAACACGGCCGAGATGATCGCGCGCGTGGGCAAGGAGAAGTTCAGCGCCTCGATGCTGACCGCGGCCGCCCTGCCGCCGCCGGACCGGAGCCCCGACTACCTTTCGCGGTACGCGGCGCGCCAGCTGTACATTGAGTTGATCGCCGGGCTGCAGGACCGGTTCCGGTTGGATGCGTTCGTGCAGCCCTTCACCCTCGTCGTCGCCCAGCGCGAGGCGGCGCGGGGCGCCACCGGCGAGCGGCGGGGGGGCAGTTACGGGGACCGGCCCGGGGTGAACAACCTGACCTCGACGACCGGACTCCCCGCGGTGGTGGTGCCCTCCGGGTACGTCCCCTCGAACAACTTCCCGATCGCGCTGCAGTTCCTGGGCCGGCTCCACAGCGACCTCGAGTTGCTGCGGCTGGCCCACGCCTACGAGCAGGCCACCCAACGGCGCCGGAATCCCGCCACGACCCCCCCGCTCCCGGGGGAAACCTTTAGCTATTAAGCCCTCTTCCCCTATGCACCGCTTCCCCCGCCTTCTCCGGACGGCCGCCCTCGCGGCCGCCCTTCTCGGCCCCGCCGCGCGCGGCGCCACCTTCGACCTCCAGACCGCCACCCTCGCCGAGATCAACGCGGCGATGGATGCCGGTGCGCTCACGGCCGAGAAGCTGGTCTCCCTCTATCTTGCCCGCATCGCGGCCTACGACCGGGCCGGACCGCGGATCAACGCCATCATCACGCTGAACCCCCGGGCGCTCGAGACGGCCCGCGCCCTCGACGCCGAGCGGGCCGCGAAGGGCCCCCGTTCCCCGCTCCACGGCGTCCCGGTGGTGTTGAAGGACCTCTTCGACACCGAGGATATGCCCACCACGTGCGGGTTCCTGCCGCTGAAGGACTCGCGGCCCCTGCACGATGCCACCGTGGTCCGGCGCCTGCGCGCCGCGGGCGCCATCATCCTCGCGAAGGTCAACCTGAGCGACTGGTTCGGGACGCCGCCCAAGGGCGATCAAAGCACGGTGCTTGGCCGGACCCTGAACCCCTACAACCTCGCGCTGACGCCCGGCGGCTCCAGTGGCGGCACCGGTGCGGCGCTTGCGGCGGGGTTCGCCCAGGTCGGGCTGGGAAGCGAGACCGGGGTCTCGATCCGCAACCCCACCTCCAACAACTCCCTGGTTGGCCTCGCCCCCACCCGCGGGCTCATTCCCCGCGCCGGGATGACGATGACCTCGTTCGCGCAGGAGCGCTGCGGGCCGATGGGCCGGTCGGTGCACGACGTCGCGGTGCTCACCGGGATCGTCGCCGGTTTCGACGCCGAGGACCTGCTCACCATCGGGTCCCCCGGGCGCACCCCGGCCGCCCCCTACGCGAGTTTCCTGCGGAAGGACGCCCTCCGCGGGGCGCGCATCGGGGTGTTCCGCGACCTCTTCCGCCAGGGTCCCGATCACACCGAGGGCGTGGCGCTGGTGGAGAAGGCGATCGCCGCGATGCGCGCCGCCGGCGCCGTCATCATCGAGCCCGTCAGCACGGGGCTCGATCTCTTCACCCTCCTGGCGGACACACGCACCAATTATTACGAGGCCCAGTTCTCCTATGACCTCTACTTCCGCCGGCTCGGTCCCGGTGCCCCCATCCGCAACGTCGAGGAACTGCTGGCCAAGGGCGGGGAGCTGGTGAAGCCCGGCATCGCCAAGGCGCACCGCGAGTTCCGGTCCCTGATGCACCATCCGGATTACCTGGCGCGGCGGGACACCCAGGAGACGCTGCGGGATGCCGCCGTGGCCCTGATGGACCGCTACCGGTTGGACGCGCTGGCCTATCCCTTCAAGTCGTTGCCGCCCGAGCCCCACTTGGCGGAAAGCAACCGGGAGAAGGACAACCCCTTCAGCTCCGTCACCGGTTTGCCCGCCGTGCTGGTTCCGGCCGGTTACACCGCCAAGGAGAACGGCCCGATCGCCTTGGAGTTGCTGGGCCGGCCCTACAGCGAGCCCGTGCTCTTCGCGCTCGCCTACGCCTTCGAGCAACTCGCCGGGATCCGCCGGCCTCCGCCCTCCACGCCGCCCCTGCCGGGCGAGCGGTTCGAATACCAGCCGCGGACCGCCGCCCTCGCCGCCACGCAACCCTGAACGCGCCCTTCCCGATGCCCGCTTCCCTGATCCGCGCCCTCCTCCGCCCCTGGACCGCCGGCGTGGTCCTCGCCGCTTCCGCATCCGCCGCCCCGCCCGCCCTTGAGGTCCTCGAGTTGACGGTGGCGGAAGCCCACGCCGGTTTCCTCGCGGGCCGCTTCTCCGCGCGGCAGCTGACCCAGGCCTACCTTGATCGGATCGCGGCGTACGATCTCCAGGGCCCGGCGATCCGCTGCATCGTGTCCGTCAATCCCGCGGCGCTCGCGGATGCGGACCGGCTCGATGCGGCCCTGGCCCGCACCGGCAAACTGACCGGTCCCCTGCACGGCATTCCGGTGCTGGTGAAGGACGAGATCGATGTGGCCGGGATGGCGACGACGCAGGGGACGGTGGTCTTCAAGGACTATGTGACCCCGCTCGACGCGTTCGTGATCACCCGGCTGCGGGCGGCGGGGGCGATCATCCTGGCGAAGACGACCCTCTCGGAATTCGCGGGCGGGGACACCTACAGCGCCCTGACCGGCAACTCGCGCAACCCCTATGCCCTCGACCGGACCGTGGGCGGTTCCTCCGGCGGGGCGGGCGGGGCCCTGGCCGCCAACTTCGGGCTGCTTTCCCTGGGGGAGGAGACCAGCTCCTCGCTCAAGCGCCCGGCCGCGTGGGGCGCCTTGGCGGGAATGCGGGCCACCCCGGGCCTCATCAGCCGGACCGGGATGTGGGACGGCCATCCGGTGCCGACGGCGCAGATGGGGCCGATGACGCGGACCGTCACCGACCTGGCGAAACTGATGGATGTGATGGTCGGCTATGACCCGGAGGATCCCATCACCGCCTTCGGCGTGCGGCATACCCCGCGGACCTACACGGCTTACTTGGACGCGGCGGCGCTTCGGGGCGCGCGCATCGGGGTCATTCGCGAACCGCTGGGCAGCGGCTCGCGGCCGGAATCGGAGGATTTCCTCAAGGTGGATGCGCTGTTCCAGAAGGCGCTCGCGGATCTGCGGGCGGCCGGGGCCACCTTGGTGGACGTAACCATTCCCGACCGTGCGAGCCTCCAGGCCAAGCGTGGCGGGGATCCGGCGCTGACCGCCGAGGCGCTCCGGGTCTACCTCGCGCGGAACCCGAATTCCCCGTTCCGGAACCAGGCGGACATCGACGCGCACCCGGCGATGGCGACCAGTTTCAAGGCGACCGTGGCGAAGTATCGCGCGGAACACCCGGAGAGTGCCGCGGCGGTCGGCGTCGGCTATGCGGGAGGTGGCCGTTCCGGGGGTTCCCGGCCGCCTGACCCGGCCCGCATCCTCGAGGGCATCCGCGCGCGCGAGCAACTGTTGCAGAATATGGCCCAGGCGATGGCGGACGCGCGGGTCACGGCGTTGGCCTACAAGGCGGTCGAGCACCAGCCGACGCTCATCGCGGAGGCGACCACGCCGCCCTACCGGAGCAATGGCGGGGTGGTTTCGCTGAACACCTTCCTCATCCACACGCCCACGATCACGGTCCCGATGGGGTTCACCCCCGATGGAATCCCGGCGGGACTCGCGTTCCTGGGCCTGCCATTCAGCGACGCCGAGCTGATCCGCCTGGCGTTCGCCTACGAGCAGGCGACACGGCACCGCCGACCCCCGGCCTCGACGCCGGCGTTGGGGACCGCGTTGGCGGGCGGCAAGTGATCGGGGACCGCGCGGGCCGTCCCCGCCGCCGCCGATGAAAAGATTTCAGGCTTCCGGCGCTCGACCGCGCGGCGGCCCCGGCTAGGGTTGTCGTCCCGCGGGTCGTCACCCCCTTTCCCGCGGAAATCGTCCCCACCCTGCCGGCGTCCCCCCAATGAAAACCCTCGTCCTTCCGTTCCTCGCGGGCCTCGCGCTCGCCGCCCCCGCGCTGCGCGCGGAGGTTTCCGCCCCAGCCTGGCTCGAGACCTATTACCTCAACCCGCAACCGCAGGCGCTCGCCGCCCGGGTGCAGGCGCTCAGCCGCGAGGGCTTCCTCGAGCGCCCCGGCAATGTCCCGCTCACGATCGGCTTCCTCGCCACCGTGTTCGCCCAGCATCCCGCGCGCGTCGACGCGTGGCTGCAGGAGCTGCGGTCCCTGCCCGAGAACCACCAGCGGCTGGTGGCGGCCGCCCTCTGGCAGGCCGGCGACGCCCGCGGCGAGGCCCTGCTCCTCCGCCTGCGCGCCCCGGCCGCCGTGCGGGACGAGGTCCGCCGCCTCGCGACGATCCCGGCGCAGCTGATCGCGGACACCGCGGTGCTGTCGCCGTCCTCGATGAACCTGCAGTGGGGGGCGTTCCTCGCCAGCGGGGACGAACGCTACGTGACGCGCATCTTCGACGCGATCGGCCGGAATGAGCCTGCGCTCGGGGCCGGCGCCCAGATGGCGCTGGCCCGCAACGCCGCGGCGCACCCGCGGGTGCTGGCGATCTGCCTCGCCCAGCTGGAACGGCAGCCGTCCGAGATGCAGGGGGCCCTGCGGGCCGCGCTGCGTGAAGCCGGCGCCGTGACGCCCGCCCCGCGCGGCTGACGCCCCCGGCCTTGCCGGGGGTCCTCACTTTGAACGGCAAGGCGGAGGTCGTGGTCCAGGACGCGAAGGCCGATCAGGCGATGCTCGAGGATGTCGAGTCCCTGCAGGCGCGGGCCGGGATCGCCGAGGGCATTGCCTCAATGGAGTGCCTCCAGGGGGAACCGGCGGAGGAGGCCTTTGCGCGGTTGCGCCGGAAACACGGGTTGAAGACGCCGGGATGAACCACTGGATGGTCCTTCAGCAGCTGATGCCCCCTGCCTGAGGCGGCCCGGCGGGCCGGAAATCTTTTCATACCTCGCGGCGCGCGGCCGGGGGGCACGGGAGCTGCTCCCGGACGGCTTATGCACCGCCGCCGTCTGCTCCGGATCGTTCCCTGGCTGGTTCTCGTCGCCGCCCCGCTGTGGGCGGACCCTGCTCCGGCCGGCGTGGCGATCCTCGGCCCCGTGGCGTGGTCCCCGGCCGATCCGGGGCGCACGGGCGCCGGCGAGTTCGAGGTTTTCCTGCGGGTGGCGCAGCTGCAGCGCCAGAGCGGCGCGGTCGGTCTGGTGTGCGTGGGGGATCGGCAGGGTAATCGCGCCGGGGGCGGGGAGCGGGCCCTCGTGCGGGCCGCCCGGTCCGGGGTGGTGGTGGTCAAGCTGGCGCCGGGCGGCGCGGTGGCCCCGTGCGTGGATGGGCTCTTTCTCGATGGCGGCGTGTTGGGGGCGGAGGAGGCCCGGGGGATCCTGGGCGCGGCGCTGGCCCGCCACGGCCCGCCTCCGGCCGCGGCGGATGCCGAGCGGCCCACCGCCGGGGAACTGGCCTCGATCCGGGCCCACCTCGCGCGCTTCCAGACGCTCCTGACCGCGGCGGCGGGAACCCGTTACGCCGCGCGCTAGCTCCGCGGCGCCGCCACGTCCCGCACTTCCATCCCTTTTCCTTATGCCTCCCCTTCTCGACAGCCGGAAACTTCACGCCTTCACCACGCTGGCCCGGGTCGGCGGCTTCACGCCGGCCGCCCGCGAGCTGCACCTCACCCGCTCGGCGGTCAGCCACGCGATCCGCTCCCTGGAGGAGGACCTCGGCCACCGCCTGCTGGACCGCGCCGGGCGCCGGCCCGTGACGCTCACCGAGCCCGGGCGGCGGCTGCTCGAGCGGGCGCGGGTGATCTTGGAGGAGATGAAGCTGGCCCGCACGACCTTGGCGGCGGAGCAGGGCTGACCGCCCCGCGACCGCTCTCCTCCGGCTTGCGCCCATCGGCGCGGCGGGCGCAGGCTGCGAGCGTTCCCCCGATGCCCACCTCCCGCCGCCGTTTCCTCGCCACCCTCGCGACCGTCACCCTCTCGCTCCGGGCCCGGGCCGGGGAAACCGCGCCCGTGATCGTCGGCGAGGGCGCGCATCGCTACCGCTTCCACGACGCCTGGCCCAAGCTGCCCCCGCACCTCCAGTGGGGCGTCACCCACGGGGTCGCGGTGGACCGCCGGGGCAACGTCCACGTGTTCCACACCTCGCGGCCCGGGGCGGCGAACCAGGACTGCGTCGTGGTGTTTGATCGCGCCGGCAATTTCCTGCGCTCCTGGGGCTCCCAGTTCGTGGGGGGCGCCCACGGGATGGACCTGATCGTGGAGGATGGGCGGGAGATCCTTTACCTGACGGACCTGCAGCGGGGCCTGTTCAAGATGACCCTGGAGGGGGAACTGCTGTGGCACGTGGCCCAGCCGGAATGGTACCGGGGCCGCGACGTGAAGTACCGGCCCTCGAACGTGGCGGTCGGGCCGGAGGGGGATGTGTTTCTCGCGGATGGCTATGGTTCCTACTTCATCCACCATTTGACCAAGGACGGGCGCTACGTGCGGACCTTTGGGGGACCGGGGGAGGAGGCGGGCCAGACCCAGCACCCGCACGGCCTGTTCATCGACCGGCGCGGGTCCGAGCCGCTGCTCGTGGTGGGCGAGAACGATCCCAAGGGCGAGAAGCCCGGGCGCCTGCAGGCGCTGTCCTTGGATGGCCGGCACCGGCGGTTTTTGCCCACCCCGGTGCGTTCCCCGCGCCATTTCGACCAGCGGGGCAAGCTGGCGGTCATCCCGGATCTGGACGCCCGCGTGACGTTGGTGGACGAGCAGTACCGGACCGTGGCGAACCTGGGGGATGGCTGGACGACGAAGGCCGAGGTGCGGGCGCTGCGGACGCGGACGAGCGATCACTTCACGGCCGGCAAGTTCGTCTGCCCGCACGACGCGGCGTTCGATGCGGAGGGGAACATCTACGTCGCCGAGTGGGTGGCCCACGGCCGCATCGTGAAGCTGGAGAAGCTGGCGGGGTGAGCGACGGGGAATGCAGGAGCGAGGAGTGAGGAGTGGGGAGCGAGGGGCCAGCCCCGGAGCCCCGCTCGGACTACGGTTTCAGAGCTGGCGGGCGGCGGCGGACTCCGGGTGCTCGAAGGCTTCGGTGAAGGCCTCGAGTTCAGGGGAGGTCAGCCCCAGCCGGCGGCCGGTCTTGCGCCACGTCGCGACGGCGGCGGCCACCTCCCGGAGGATGGCCCGGGCGCGCCGCGGGGTGAGGCGGAAGTAGGGGATGACGGACTGCAGCGCCTCGATGCTCGCCGCGGGGCCCGTGTCCGGGGAGATCCACGTCTTGAGTTCGCGGGCCCGGTCGGGAAAGGGGTTCAGGTCGAAAGCCGGGGCCAGACGCCAGAGACCGCGGCCCGCGTGGAGGAAACCGTGATTCCGCAGGTGGTCGTCGACGTTTGTGATCAGGATGGAGAAGGCCATCCGCCGCCACAGCTCCTCCGCGTCCTCCTGCACCGCCGCCCCGTGGACCCGGAGCGCATCGAGGATCTCCGTGTAGGAGTGGTCCTCCCCCGAGGCGGATTCGACGCCGAGGAGCGTGGCGGCGGACGCGTAAAGGAGGCGTTTGCCGTCCGGGGTGCGGTCGAAGCGGCGGATCAAGGCCACGGGCACCCCCTCGCTGTCCACCAAGCGTGCCTCCGCGGCGTTGATCCCCGCCAAGCGGGCGAGTTCCAGCGCGAGGACCTCTCCCTTGGTCACGGCGCGGGAGTCCTGCACGCTGGGGAACTTGCCGATCGCGGGCGAACCATCCGCATCCAGCACCGCGCATTTGGGGCGGAGGCCGCCGAGGGAGGTGCCCCGGCCGCGCAGGTAGGCGAGGTCGGCGGCGGTCTCGCGGGAATTTTCCACCGCGCGGGAGGCGGCGACAATTTGCCGGAGTTCGAGCAGTGGCGGGGTGGTCCGCCGCCCGGGTTCGCGGGTGCGCTGGAACCGGCCCTCCTCGTCGCGGAAACGCAGGGCCCCGACCCGGCTGCCGTCGTCCACCGCAAGCAGGAAGTCGAGGGCGGTGAGCGCGGCCGGGGCGGGGGAGGCGCCGGCCCGCCGGGCGAGCTGGCGCTGCTTCGCGTGATCCCGGAGGATGACGCGGCGGCCCCAGCCGTCGGGTTCGGTATCGGCGATGATCCCGGGAAACACCGAGCCTTCGCCAACGCGACGATGGAACTGCGGGCCCCGCACCCGCGGCAGTCCCGGCGCGAGGGGAAAGCCATCCGGCGCCTCGAGCCACGCCGCGTCATAGGTGAAGGCCGCGTGCTCGCGCGCCCCGCTCCGGTCGTGATGGAGCGTGCCGATCCGGCGGGAGTTTTCCCCCAGGAAAACCTCCAGGGTGCGTTTCACCGGGCCTCCGGGGACTGGCGGGCCCGCACGCGCCGGGGCAGCCGGGCTTCCTCCAACTGGAGCCCCACGTCGTCCTGGCGCACGTCCGCGAGCTCGCCGAGGACCGGCCCGAACCCGAGGGAGAAGAGCGCCATCGCGTAGGCGCCCAGCGCGACCGTGGCGTCGCCCCGCTCGAGCCGGGCGTAGGTGTTGAGGCTGACGCCGGTGCGTTCCGCCATCATCGCGCGGGTGAGCCGCCGCCGCCGGCGGGCGCGCGCGAGGTCCTCCCCGAACTTGACCAGCGAGCGCCGCACGGCGGGAGGCAGGAGATCGTGGACCGCGGAGCGCATCTTTAAACGTTATGGATTAACTTAAATAGGACTTATTAAACTATCAATAGGGCATTAAATTCGAAGTCGAGCCGGAATGGCCCTGTTCGTGCGGAGGTGGCTGGGAGGCCGGAGGGGAGCGAGGAGGGCCTCGTCACGGCCCGCCGGTGATGGTCTGGAGCAGGCGGAAGAAGCCGCGTTTGCGGTCCGAGGACAGGCCCCAGTCGACGGGGATGCTTTGGTAGCCTTCAGCGAAGCCCTCGCCCTTGAACCGGTAGTCGAAGTAGCCCCACGAGGCCCCGGCGCGCACGGCGGCCACGAAGTTGTTCCGCGGTTGGTCGAAGTCGAAATGGTCGTCCTCGTTGAACACGATCGGCATCGGCCGCCACGCCGGCCGCGCCCGGGTCTCGGCCACCATCGCGGTGATGCGGGCCGGGTCGCGCACGCCGTTGCCGTGCAGCAGGACGAAGTCCGACTCGCGGATCACGGAGTCGTCCGGCACCCGGCCCCCGCCGTAACTGGTCCCGGCCAGCAGGGGATGCCCGGCGTCGCGGCTGCGGGTGCGGACGCGGCGGATCAGCTCGTGGATCCGCGCCGGTTGGAGCACCGGATGATCGTAACGGATGTTGGTCTCGTTGTTCACCTCGATCAGCACGTGGCGGTCGCCGCGGCGGATCAGCCAGTCGACCGTCCCATCGACGGCGCGCTGCACCGCGGCCTCGTCCGTGAGGCGTTCGTCCTGGCCGAAGTAGAAGAGGCCCAAAATCACCACCATCCCGAGCTCGTTGGCGCGGTCGAGGATGCGGGCCGCGCGGGCGAGGTAGTCCGGGCGCAGGCTGCCGTCGGCCGCGAAGGCGCTGTTTTCCCAGGGCTGGGCGCGCGAGTAGCCCTCGGGGCTGCCGCCCTGCAGGTTCAAGGTGAAGGCGAGGAGCCCGTGGCGGTGCCAGACGGGCATCGCGGCGAGGAATTCCCGGGTGTTCCGGTCGGGGTCCCAGCGGCCGGTGTCCGGGTAGGCCCAGCGGTCGCGGGTGGCGGGGTTGAGGTCGTCGAAGATGCCTTGCACGAGCCGGGCGTTCATCAGGCGGCCCTCGATGGAGACACCCTCCCAGGCGCGGCCGGCGTAGGTGGGGCGGCCGTTGAGGAGGAATTTCTCCCCTTCGATGGTCACGGTGGTGCGGGCGGCGGCGGCGAGGGGCAGCGCCGTGGCGAGCAGGAGCAGGGCGGCGAGGCGGCTCATAGGCGCAGGAAGATCCGGCGTTGGTACAGGAAGCGGGCGAGGACCAGCATCAGCGCGAGGCCCACGATCGCGATCAGGCCCTGGCCGGCGCCGCTCCCGAGGTTGGCGTCGAGCCCGGCCTTCACGTCGCCCCCGGCGAAGCGCTGGGCGAGGCGGCGGAAACCGATCAGATTGTTGGCCAAGTAGAGGGTGATCGGGTTCATCCCGATCCAGACGAACGGCACGCACCAGCGCCGCCAGCCGCGCACCTCGATCACGTGGTGGAACGCCGCCAGCAACAGCGCGCTGTAACCGCCCACCACGAGCACATAGGAGGAGGTCCAGAGCTTCTTGATGACCGGGAACTGCAGGTGCCAGAGCCACCCCAGCGCGATCGCCACCAGCCCGGCGATCACCAACTGACGCACCTTCTGGGGCTCGGTGCGGTCGGTCCGCCGCAGGAGCAGGCCCGCGAAGACCCCGAGCAGGCAGGTGACCACCGCGGGCAGGGTCGAGAGGTAGCCCTCGGGGTCGTAGTAGGTGTCGTACTTGCGGCCGGGCAGGTACTGGTAATCGAGGTGATTGGTGAGGTTGAGGCCGGGGGCGTAGCTGCCGGTGACGCTCCCGCCCGCGGCTTCGAACGCGGCGCGCACTTCCGCGGGAGTGGCGTTGGGTTTGCCGAGGCGGGTGGCGATCGCGGTCCGGTCGAGGGTGAAGTCGCGCACGGGCACCCCGGCGAGCAGGGCCCAGTAGCCGAGGAGGCAGGCGGCGGCGACGCCGGCGAGCGCGCGGGGGCGGAGCCAGCAGAAGAGGAGTCCGGCCACGGTGTAGGCGAGGGCGATGCGCTGGAGCACGCCGAGCAGGCGCAGGTCGGGCCAGGGGTTGGTGAACCCGCCGTTGTAGAGGATCCCGATGGTGAAGAGCAGCAGCCCGCGGATCACCACGTGGCGCGCCGCGACCGCGCGGCCGCGTTCCGCGATCTGCCGGCTGAGGGAATAGACCAGCGAGACCCCGGAGATAAAAATGAACAGGGGGAAGATGACGTCGTAAAACGTGCAGCCGGCCCAGTCGCGGTGGGTGAGTTGCCCGGCGAGGAAGCGGGCGGGGCCGGAGCCGCTGACCTCGGAGAGAGCCTGCATCAGGGCGTCGGCGCCGAGGATCCAGAACATATCGAAGCCGCGCAGCGCATCGAGCGACTGCAGCCGGCCGGGCGGGGTGGGGGTCGGGGCGCTCATCGGGGTGGGGCGGAGCCCACGCGATCGGCGCGGGGCGGTCAACGCCCGGGAAACCCTTGCGCGGCGCCGGGGGAGGCTTCCTGCTGGTCGGATGAAGGTCTCGTTCACCGCCAAGGAGTACGCCCGCCTGCTGGAGCTCGCCCACTTGGGACTCTGGGTGGCGGGGGCGCGGCCCGACGATCCCGGCACGATGCCGGCGCGGTACGCGGACGTGGCGGAGAAGGTGTTCGGCCTGGCGGAGACCTTCGGGTGCGCCGACCTCGTGGAGACCGATGTGAACGGCCAGCCTTACCCCGCGGAGAAGCTCACGGCGGGGCCGGCGGAGAAGGTGCTGACCGACTTCACGGCGGATGTGTTCTGGAGCGAGCTGGCGGTGCGGCTGGCGGAGCGCGACCTGCAGGCGGAACTAGGCCGGCTGGTGGGCGACGAGGCCCCGCCGTTCACCGAGGCGCAGGAGGAGCGCCTGCGGCTGATCGAGGAGACTTACTGGCGCGAGTTCGAGGCCCACGGCACGGACCACGTGGTCGTGCTGCGCGGCGGCCAGGGCTGAGCGCAACGCCATTTCCCCCCCGGGCTCGACGCGCTCCGGGTCGGCGATTACCTGATCGAGAAGCCCACCGCCCCCGGCACCCCCTGATGAACCCGTTGCCCCGCCTGCTCCTGCTCGCCCTCGCCTTAGCCGCGCCGCTCCCCGCCGCCGCGCCCGCCTACCCCCCGCGCTTCACCGACGCCCGCGCCGAGGTCTACAAGGACGCCGGCGGGGTCGCCCTCAACCTCCACGTCTTCGACCCCGCCACGGGCCCGCGCACCGGCCGGCCCGCCATCGTGTTCTTCTTCGGCGGCGGCTGGACGAGCGGCTCGCCCGCCCAGTTCGAGCCCCATTGCCGCCACTTCGCCGCCCGCGGGATGGTCGCCATCACCGCCGACTACCGCGTCGCCTCCCGCCACCAGGTGAAGCCGGTCACCTGCGTCGCCGACGCCAAGTCGGCCGTCCGCTGGGTCCGCGCCAACGCCACCCGCCTCGGGATCGACCCCCGCCGCATCGCCGTGGGCGGGGGCTCCGCCGGCGGTCACCTCGCCGCCGCCACCGCCACCCTGCCGGGCCTCGATGACCCCGCGGACGACCTCCGCGTGAGCCCCACCCCCGACGCGCTTCTGCTCTTCAACCCGGCCCTCGTCCTCGCGGAGCTGCCCGGCCTCGACCTGTCCGGCTTCGGCACGCGCGTGCCCGAGGAGCGCCTCGGCGCCGCGCCCCGGTCCCTGTCCCCCGCGCACCACGTGCGCGCCGGCCTGCCGCCGACCATCGTCTTCCACGGCGAGGCCGACACCACCGTGCCGTACGCGACCGCGGCCGCCTTCACCCGCCTGATGCAGGCGGCCGGGAACCGCTGCGAGCTGCGCGGCTATCCGGGCCAGCCGCACGGCTTCTTCAACCACGGCCGCGCCGAGGGGAAATACGCCGAGACCCTCGCCGCCGCGGACGAATTCCTCGTCTCCCTCGGCTGGATCCCCCGCCGCTGAACCCCGCCGCCCCTCCGATGACCCGCTTCCTCCTCCCCGCCCTGCTCCTCGCCGCCACCGGCCTCACGGCCGAGGCTTCCCGGCCCAACATCCTGTTCCTGTTCGCGGACGACCAGCGCGCCGACACCATCGGCGCCCACGGCAACCCGCACATCCGCACCCCCCACCTCGACGGCCTCGTGCGCGGGGGCTTCAGCTTCCGCCGCAACTACGTCTTCGGCGGCAACAGCGGCGCGGTCTGCGTCCCGAGTCGCGCGATGCTGATGTCGGGCAAGACCTGGTTCCACGTGAACACCCAGACGCTCGAGGGCGCGAAGCTGCTGCCCGAGCTGTTCCGCGAGCACGGTTACGTGACCTTCGGCACGGGCAAGTGGCACAACGGCCAGCCGTCGTGGCTGCGCGCCTTCGCCCGCGGCGAGGCGGTGATGTTCGGCGGGATGTCCGACCACGAGAAGGTGCCCGTCCGCGACCTCGGGCCCGACGGCCGCCTCTCTGAGGTCCGCACCGGGGCCAAGTACTCCAGCGAGCTCTTCACCGACGCCGCGCTCCGGTTTTTGGAATCCCACGACGGCAAGCAGCCGTTCTTCCTCTACGCCGCGTTCACCGCGCCCCACGATCCGCGCCAGCCCGGCCCCGGCTTCCCCGCCGACTACGCCAACCGCCCGCCGCTCCCGCCGGACTTCCTGCCGCAGCTGCCCTTCGACAACGGGGCGATGAA
>VHCY01000035.1 GCA_016871595.1 Verrucomicrobiota bacterium | reverse complement strand
GCCGCTCGACGTCGACTCGTTGGAACCGGTGCACCGGATGACGGGGCGGGAGGAACAGCGGGTGACGTATCCGGTGTTCTTCAACGGGCCGCAGGGCGAACTGGTCTTCAGTTACCGCGAAGGCCGGGCCGGGCAGGGCGACACGCTGTACAACGTCTACGACGAAAGCAGCCGCACCTGGCGGCCCCTGGTGTCCGGCCCGATCCTCAGCGGGGAGGGCCGGATGAACGCGTATCCACTGCCTCCATTCCGCGGGCCCGACGGGGACTACCATCTCTCCTGGGTCTGGCGCGACACGGGCGGGGCCGACTCGAACCACGATCTGAGCTATGCGCGGAGCCGCGACCTGGTTCACTGGGAGACGATCGACGGCCGGCCGCTCGCGTTGCCCATCACGCTGCGTTCGGCGGGCACGATCGTGGATCCGGTGCCGGTCCGGGGTGGCATCATCAACAGCTCGGGCCGGGTGGGATTCGATGCGGAAAACCGGGTGGTGATCGCGTACCACAAATACGATGCCGCCGGGCACACGCAGATGTATCTCGCGCGTTTCGAAGGCGGGACGTGGCGCCACTATCAGGCGTCGCGCTGGGAGCACCGCTGGGATTTCGGGCGCGGCGGCAGCATCACCTTCGAGCTGCGCCACGGCCAGGTGGCGCCCCAGGGCGGGCGGCTCGTGATCCCGGTGCAGCATGTGAAATACGGTTCCGGTGTGTGGGAAATCGATCCGGCGACGATGGCTTTCACGACGGTGGGCCCGGCGCGCGACAGCGGCCTGCCGGCGACGTTGACCCCGGTGCGCTCGCCCTTTCCCGGCATGGAGGTGCGCTGGGCGGAGGATTTGCGCGACGGGCCCAACGCCGCCCGATTCCTGCCCAACCTCGCCGCGAGCACCCACGACCCGGTGCAACTGCTGCGCTGGGAGACGCTGGATTTCCACCGTGACCAGCCGCGCGCCCCGCCTTGGCCCGAAGCCGCGATGCTCCAGGTGGTGGAGTTGAGCCGGGCCGCCCGCTGAAAATGGAACCGATCGTCGCCCAAACGGTTGGCACTGGCTCAACTTCCTCCGGAGAGCGCGCATCTCGCGCCGACGGGATGGCAGCGAGCTCCGCGTCACGCATCCGGCGCCGCACGTTCCTGCAGCGGGGCGCCAAGCTGGGCCTGGGCTGCTGCTTTGCCGCGGGTTCGCCGGTGGCCGCCCTTGGCCAGGCGGCGGTTGGGCCGGCGGACGGAAATCGCGTTCGGTTTCTCAACCGGGGCGAAAGGCAACTGCTGGTCGACGACCTGACGATCGCGCAGCAAACCGGCGTGCGGCCGATGGCGCACGCGGCCCGCAAACTGCCCGGGCCCGTCCTGGAAGGGGATCGCCCCTGGGAGCATGTAGTCTGGGACGGCGTCAGGCTTTCCTATGCGAGCATCTACGGCACGGTCCTGCGCGACGAGCGCACGGGCTCCTTCCGCATGTGGTACAACTGCGGCACCCAGACGCTCTACGCGACCTCGCGGGACGGCATCCACTGGGAAAAGCCCGACCTCGGCCAGGCCGGCGCCACGAACATCGTCGGGCTGTTCGATTTCCACAGTCCGAGTTTCGTGCTCGATCGGCACGAGCCGGATCCGGCAAGACGCTACAAGGCCATCGGTTCGAAGGGTGGATACCCGCGGGAAGTCCTGGCTCGATTGGCGGCGAAATTCGGATCTCCCGCCTGGTACCGCCGGAACCACGCCTACGCCGCCGCCTATTCCGCGGATGGGCTCAAGTGGACCCTGTATCCGGAGCCGGCGCTGTTGGGCATGGATACGATCACGCTGGCGCAGGATCCGGCGAACCACGAGTTCCTGACGTTCCACAAGAACAGCCAGGATCCCCGGTCCATCGGCCGGCAGATCTTCCTCGCGACGAGCCGGGACCTGCAATCCTGGTCGCGACCCGAGTTGGTGCTGGCCACGGATGAACTCGATCATGCGGAGGCGCGTCAGTTGGAACGGGGCACCCATGCCGAGTTCTACAACATGTCGGCGTTCGCCTATGCGAACCAATGGCTGGGACTGGCGACGCGCTTTCTCTGCCGCGGCGAGCCCCTCGTTGGCGGCCGGGCCCGCCCGGGGCAGGACGGGGTGATCGACGTGGTGCTCGTGCACAGCCGGGACGGGCGCAAATGGCAGCGGTTCGCCGATCGATCTCCGGTCATCCCCGTGGGTCCAAAGGAGTACGATGCCGGCATGATCCTTGGGGTGAGCAACACGCCGGTGATCGTCGGGGATGAGATGTGGTTCTACTATTCCGCGGCGACCCGCGCACATGCGAGCCGCAGTCCGGAGCAGAAGAACACCATCGCGCGAGCGGTCTGGCGGCTGGATGGGCTCGCGTCTCTGCACGCCGGGGAGCGGGAGGGACTGGTGGAGACGCCGCCCCTCCAAGCGACGGGAGAAAAGCTCGTCGTCAACGCCGACGTCGCGAAGGGGCAATTGCTGGTGAGCGTTGCGGACGCGAACGGCCGGGCGCTGCCTGGGTATGGAAAGGCGGACTGTGTTCCCCTGCGCGGGGCGGCGGTTCGCCAGCCGGTGCGGTGGCGGGGGCGGGAGCATTTGCCGCGGGGCAATCCCGTTCGCCTGCGGTTCCATCTCACGAAGGGCGATCTCTACAGCTATACCATCGAATGACCGGCGGTACCGGCAGGAACGAAGGCGCTGAATCATGAACCAAACAAAGGAAACGGCCCGGAGCTCTCCGGCGCATCCCAGGCAAGTCGCCGCCGGCAACGCGGTCGTGCTCGAAGCGCCCCGCCGGACGCCGGTGGTGGCGGACGTCGATGTGCTGGTGGTCGGTGGCGGGCCGGCGGGCGTGGCGGCGACACTGGCGGCGGCGCAGAGCGGGGCCCGGACGCTCTGCCTCGAACGGCATGGCATGCTCGGCGGCGTGTGGACGGCCGGGTTGCTCAACCCACTGTTCGATGCCTTCGGCAAGGGCTGGATCGTACAGGCGCTGATCGACCGGCTGATCGCGGCGCAGGCCTGGCGGAAATGGAACTGGACACACACCTTCGACACGGAAGCGATGAAGCTCGTGCTGGAGGAGATGTTTACGGAGGCACGCGCCGAGTGGTGGTACTACACCACCTGTGTCGACGCGATCGTCGAAGCCGGCCGGATACGCGGGGTCGTGGTCGAGAGCAAGTCGGGCCGCGAGGCTGTGCTGGCGAAAGTGGTGATCGATTGCAGCGGCGACGGTGACCTCGTGGCACGGGCCGGCGCTGGTTTCGATCTCGGTCGTCAGTCCGACGGGCTGTGCCAGCCGATGACGCTGATGTTCGAAGTGGACGGGCTCGGTGCCTTCCCCGAGCAGCAAAGCTCCGAGGTGCTCTACGATCATCTTCAGGAAGCGATGGCCCGTGTGGGCAAAGTGGAGCTTCCGTTCGGCCGGGCCAAGAATGTGCCGTGGATCATTCATCTGCCGCAGGCGGGGTCGGGCGCGGTCCAGGCCACGCATGTTTATCGGGTGAACGCGCTCGATTCACGCGCCCTCACGCAGGCCACGGTTGAAGCCCGTCGTCAGGCGCATGAGCTGGTGAAGGTCTTGCGGGCGACACCGCATCTGCAGGATCTGCGCATCCGGCAGACCGCGGCGGCGATCGGCGTGCGCGAAGCGCGGCGGATTCGTGGACGCTATTGTCTCGGCTCCGAGGACATCACGGCCGGGCGCCGGTTTGCTGACGGAGTTACGTTCGGTACGTTCCCGGTGGATGTGCATGAAGTGAATCCGGACGACAAAGTCCGGTCTTCGAGGATCAGTTCCACGCAGCCTTACGAGATCCCTTATCGTTGTCTGCTTCCCCTGGGGCTTGAAGGGGTGTTGGTGGCCGGACGTTGCATCTCGGGCACCCACGAAGCCCACGCATCCTATCGGGTGACGGGCACGTGCATGGGCATGGGCCAGGCCGCCGGGCTCGCCGCGGCGATGGCGGCGGCGGAGAACGTTGGGCCGGACCGGATTCCGGGCGCGGTCCTCAAGGCGGAGTTGGCGCGTCGCGGGGTGGGATTGCTCGACGGCAAAGCCCCCGAAGCCATTGTCGGCGACCTTTACGGCGAGAAACTGGTGTGGCACTGACGGCATGGCGTGCGGCCGGACTTCGCCGGACGTTCCCTTTCGTCACTCTCCTGCTTCCGGTCCGATGAAAATACCCCACTTCCGGTGGTCGATCGCCACCCTCCTGTTTGTTCTCTCGGTCATCAACTACATTGACCGGCAGACGCTCTCGATTCTTGCGCCGACTATTCAGGAGGATCTTGGGCTGAGCGATCAGCAGTACGGCAACATCGTCAGTCTGTTTCTCGTCGCCTATACCCTCTCGTACCTTGTTTCGGGCCGCATTGTGGATGCGTTGGGTTCGCGAATCAGTCTGGCGCTCTTCGCCGGCTTCTGGTCGCTGGCGCAAGTCTTGACCGGGTTTGCGCAATCCGTCGCCTCGCTGGGGATCTGTCGCTTTCTGCTCGGGCTGGGTGAGGCTGGCGGCTACACCGCATCGCCCAAGGTCGTGGCGGAGTGGTTTCCGCCCAAGGATCGCGGGCTCGCCGTGGGCATCTACGGTGCGGGCGCTTCCATTGGTGCAACGCTGGCTCCGCTCTTTGTCATCGGGCTTGCGGTCAACTTTGGCTGGCGCAGTGCGTTCCTCGTCACCGGCCTGATCGGGTTGGTTTTCGCGTTCATCTGGTTTTTGCTCTACCGAAACCTGGGCGAGCATCCCTGGATCACGGATCGGGAGCGCAATCTGATTCTCGAAGGGCAGCGGGCGGATGGCGAAGCGGCCGGCGGGCCGGCGCTCACGGAAGGCGCCCGCTGGCGGGCGATCTTGTGCAATCGAGGAGTGTGGGCGTTGATGGTTGCCCGGTTGCTCACGGATCCCGTGTGGTATTTTTTCCAGTTCTGGATGCCCAAGTACCTGCACACGGTGCGAGGCTTCGACCAGGTCGACCTCGCGAGCATGTGGCTGGTTTTTCTCGCAGCCGACATCGGCTTCGTGGCGAGCGGGCTCGTGGCCGGACTGCTGATCCGGCGGGGCCGGGCGCCGCGGCCCGCGCGACTCTTCGTCATGCTCGGGAGTGCGGCGCTCGTGCCGCTGGCGCCGTTGGTCGCGACGGCTTCGACCAGTGTGGGAGTGTTCGCCGTCGCCATGATCGTGGTGCTCGCGCACACGGCGTGGCTGGCGAGCATCAGCACGTACGTGTTGGAATACGTGCCGCGCCAAATTCTCGGCACGGCGTTCGGTTTCATCGCGGCGGGCAGTGCGGTCGGAGGCATTCTCATGAACCAGGCTGTGGTGTGGACGATCCGCCACCGTTCCTACGACGATTGTTTTTATGCGATGATCGTTCTGCATCCGCTGTCGTTGTTCCTAATCTGGCGCTTTGCGGCGAAAGCGTGGGTGTTGCGGCCAGCGACGTGAAGGTGGCGGTCTGCCGCGTCGCTCCCGCCCACCTGCAGCGCTAACATCCGAGCCGTGTGGGCAGGAAGGATTTGTCCGGCAACGTTGAGACGAGGATGCTCGCAGGCATGACGCCCTCGATGTTTGAAGCTGCCCTCGCCCTGCTGGAGCCTGAACATCTAGACGGGATTTCCAAGGTCTCCAGCGAATCGGCAGAGAGTATCGACTCGGTGAAGGAAAGAGGCGCGGGAGCGGATTCAGCGAGAAGGCCGCCCAAATCTAAGACTCGGGAGTTCGTACTCATAGCAGGTTGCCGAGCAGTTCGGCCGAGAGTTTTTCGAGGCTTTCAAGTTCAACGGGCCGACGGCATAAGTCGGCCAAGTCCTGCGCAGGTAAGCCATCGCCGCGCAATAGTCCGTCTAGGTTGGCGACCTGCACGGCAACTCCCGCAGCGAAGAGGGCTTTCGCCCAATCGAGAGCGGCCTTGTGTCCCGCTGTGTCCGTCTGGCGGAAGATCAGACACCTGCGCCCCTTGAGGCGCTCCATAAACCCCTCCCAGATCCGATCCCCCTGAAGATCCAGTTTCCTAGCAGCGATCCGATCCCCCTGAAGATCCAGTTTCCTAGCAGCCAGGCTTTACCATTTACCCCTCACCGCACGTTGGAACGGTAAGAGGTGAGGCCTGAGGTGTGCTTCCGTTCTCGGCGTGACGTCAGGTGATGTCGAGATGGGCCACGAAATGCCAGAGAGTCTGCGGCGTTAGATTGAGCCTGCCTGAATCTCGTCATCGCGAGTGTGGCACGGCCACGACTGGGCTGCGGCGGGAGACCTTCGGCACCGAAATCGAATACAGGAGCCGCGGCGCCCCCGCCGCGGTCGGTCCAACGCGCCGAGGGCGGCGCGTCTCCATCGCCAGAAAACTGAGATGCACCCACGCGCGCGACTATTGAACCAATCCGCTTGACCGACTTAAGATCATCCTATTAGAATGATCTTGTCATCTTTGATGACCTATTTAGTGACTCTGCTGAGTCAACCCCGCTACTCCCCATGATCACCGTCCTATCCCCGCATGCTCGTATCCGTCGTGTTTGGGCTCAGTCTCTCGCACTCCTGACCGCAGCCTTGGTCGGCACGTTGTCCGCTGCCGACCGCTCCCGGCCCGCCGGCGCGATCCAAGGCACCGTGACGCATGAGATCACGGGGGCCCAGCTCGAGGGCGCCGAAGTCTCGGTGGAGGCTTTGGGGATCCGCACGCTGACGGGGCGTGACGGCACCTACGTCCTCGATGACTTGCCGCCGGGGTCGCACACCGTGCGGTTTTCGTTTACGGGTTTGGAAAGCCAGCAGATGTCGATTGGGGTGCGGGAGGGGGAGACCGCCCGTGCTGCGGTCGTGCTCGGGGCGGGCGCGATGCAGCTTGACGCCTTCGTCGTCGCCAGCACGCGCCAAGGTGAAGCGGCTTCGATCACCAAACAGCGGCATGCGGCGAATGTCGTCAACGTGGTTGCGATCGACACGTTTGGTGATGTGGCCGATGGCAATCTGGGCAATTTCCTGGTGCGCCTTCCGGGCGTCGGGGCCGAGGAGACGAGCAATGGCGACATCATAGGGATCAAGATTCGCGGGACGCCGGCCGAATTGAGTTCTGTCAATCTCGACGGCGTTCGGCTGAGCAATGCCGTCTCCGGCTTCAGCCCGATGGGTGATCGCGCGACGATGATCGACCACATCCCTGCGGAGTTCATCAAAGAGGTCGAGGTGCACAAGGGCCTCATCCCCTCGATGCCTGCGGATGCGATCGGCGGGGCGGCCAACCTGATCACCAAGTCCGCACTCGATTTCCGGGAGCCGGTCCTGACCTACAAACTGGGCGCGGCGTATAACACCTACCGTGACAATCTGCGGAACTTCAAACCCAGCGCCACGCTCAGCTACATGACGCAGGCAGGTCGGGTGCGGCCTCTGGGAGTCACGCTCTCGCTCAGCTACAACGTTACGGAGATGCCCCGCGACCGGGTGAACATCACGCGCCCGGACATCGACGGCCGGATGGGGCAGGCCCGCACGCTGGCCGAAGTGAACACCCGCGAACGTGCGGGGGCCGGACTGAAGTTCGATTATCGGCTGAGCGACAGCATGACGGTCGCGGTGAAGTTCAATTATGCGTTCTATCACTACGAAGGCATGCGGGAGATTTCCGCGGCAAACGCGACCGGCAACCGGCTCCCCGCCGACTACAACGTGGTGAGCCGGGCGCAGATCGAGGCCGGGACGATCCCGCGCACCACGTCCAATCTGGCCGCCGGAGTTGCGCCGGGCTATTCCGCGGCGTTCACCGAACTCCTCAATGCGACCTGGACCAATGAAATGGGGCGGGTGGTGCGCTACGCCCGCAATTATCTCGGAGAGATTTCCGGCGAAAAAAAGCTCGGGCGCGACCAGCGGTTGAATTTCCAGCTCTCCCACAATCCCTCCTGGTTCGACGCCGATCTGCCCACGCTTGTGACCACGCTCACCAATGGCACCACCACGGCGGCGTGGGGCATCGGGATGGCCATCGATGCCACCCGGAATCGTTCACGGCCGCGTTTTATCCAGACCTACGGGCCGAGCGTCGCCGCCGGATCCGACCTCAACCTCTACACGGGTGTCTATTCCACCGGACGCGGCCGGACGGAAGAGGAGATCACCAACGCCAAGATCGACTATACGAAAGCGATCGCCTCCCGGGAGCGTCCGATGGAGTTCAAGGCCGGGATCAACTGGCGGCAGCAGCACCGGTGGCTATATACAACCTCGAAGAGCTGGCGGGTGGTGGGAGCGGACGGCGTCGCGATGCGCAACCCGACCACCGGCATCAACGACGACCTTCGGCCGTTTCACGAAACGCAACCGGGCTACGGACTGTTCAACAACGAATACACGCCCCGGGACAAATACGACATTCTCGCGGTCGAGCGGGCGGCGGTGAACAATCCAGCCTGGTTCGTCCCGACCACCGCCGCGTTCGCGCCGCCCAGCGTCCGCGAGGCGACCGAGGATGTGCTGGCAGCCTACGTACAGGGGAAGCTGCGCATCGGAAGACTCGGCCTCCTGGGCGGAGTGCGGATGGAGCGAACGGAGATCGAGGCGACCGGCAGCCTCAGCGACTCACAGCGGCCCACCGTCACCCAGATCACCCGCACCCGCTCCTATCGCGACTATTTTCCAAGCCTGCACTTCTCCTATGAGATACGGCCCAATATCGTCGCCCGCGCCAGCTTCTCCACCGGGTTCGCCCGGCCCGGACTCAACAGTCTCTATCCGGTGACGACGGTCGTCTACGACGCCGGCGGATCCGACGGGCGCGTAACGCAGAACGACCCGGGTCTGAAACCCCAGCAGTCGAAGAACTACGATATCGCGTTCGAGTGGTATTTCGAACCAGCGGGCCTGATTTCTGTCGGCGCGTTCCGAAAAGACATCACGGATTTCATTGCTTCGTCGGTCCGCGAAATCGGGTTCGGGCCCGGCAACGGTTTCGACGGCCGGTATGAGGGATTCGATCATGTCACAACCACCAATGGCGGGAAGGCGAAGATCGAGGGGCTCGAGCTCAGCTTCATGCAGCAACTGGTGTGGCTGCCCGCCCCGTTCGACCGGCTCCGGGTCTTTGCCAACGTCACGGATCTGCGGACCTCCGGGCAATACGCCTCCGGGGCGGAGGAACTCGCCAAGTTCGTGCCGCGCACGGCCAACGCCGGCCTTTCCTATCAATGGCGCGCCTTCGGCCTTCGCATCGCTCAACGCTATACCAGTTCGTACCTCGACGGCTACAACGCGACCCCGCACTTGCGTACGCGCTTTAGATCCGACGAAAAGATCGACGTCAGCTTCACCTATCAGGTGCGCCGGCAGGTCTCCGCCTATGTCGACGTGCTGAATGTCTTCAACAAGTGGACCGATCAATACAACGGCGGGGATCCGTCCCGCGTGACGTTCAGCAACGTGTACGGCACGAAGATCAACTTCGGCGTGAACGGCCGGTTCTGACATGCCCCCGGCGGCTTCGGCATGAATCGTCCGCGATTGTTGATCCTCGGGGGGACGGGATTCCTCAGTGGCGCGCTCTGCCGGCTGGCGGTGGTCCGCGGAGTGGAGACGTGGATCGTCACCCGCGGGCGGCGACCGGTGCCGGAGGGAGTCACCCTGATCCGGGCGGATCGCGACGAACGCGACGAGTTCGCCGGCCGGGTGGCGGAGACGGGACTGACGTGGGACGCGGTGGTCGACTGCATCGGTTTCACGCCCGGGCACGGCGAACAGGACGTCGCGGTGTTCCGGGAGCGAACCCGACACCTGTTGTTCATATCCAGTGATGCCGTCTACGATCCGCGGCGGCGGCAGCACCCGCAGCCGGTCGAGCCGGCGGGGTTCGTCAACCACGGCTATGGACATGGCAAGCTGGGCTGCGAGAACGCGATCCGGCGTGGAGCGGGCGACTCGCTGGCGTGGACCATCCTGCGGCCGCCCCACATCTTTGGTCCTGGAGCCGCGCTCGGCTGCCTGCCGCCGGCGTTCCGGGATCCCTTGCTGCCACGGCGGATTCTGGCCGGGGAACCGATCGCGCTGGCCGGCGGCGGCTGCTTCTTGCACCAGCCGATCTATGTCGACGACTTGGCGCGGGTGATTCTTTCGCTCGTCAATGCCAACGCGGCCCGCGGGCGTACGCTCAATGTTCCGGGCCCGGCGATCACCATGATGCGGACTTACTATGAAGCACTCGCGGCCGCGCTCGGACGGGAACTGCGGGTCGAGGAGGTTTCGATCGAGGGATGCCTGAAGAGCCATCCCCAGGCGGCCGCCGCGTTGTGCCACCGGCTCTACGACCCGGCACCGGTGGTTGCAGCCGGGGCCGAACTCCCCTCGACCACGCTCGAAGCCGGAATGCAGGCGGTGGCGGCTGCGCTTCGCCTCGACTTCGCCGACGATGCGTCACGTTCCGCCCTCTCCCATTGGCCGCAGCAGAATATCAACGTCAGCGTCACAACCCAACCCTCCGTATCCATGAAAAACCCTCACCACAGTCAGTCGTCGAACCGGACCGACGAGGAGCCCTGCGGCCGCTCGAAGCGGTTGGCCGCCGTTCCGTCGATGGCCGCCTTGCCGGGGTGCCGGCTCCTCCTGGCGGGTGCATCCCTCCTGCTGGGCATGGCGGCGGGAGACGTGCGGGCGGCGGCGCGGCCCACGGACGCGGCGCTGGCCAGGATGTTCGCGGTTCCGGGGCTGCCCGCCGATGCCGCGCAGATCGACTGGGGCAGGCTGCCGTCCGTCGGCGCGCCCCCCAGCCTCGTCTTCAGGGGCGTGGAGAACGAGTCCGCGTTCACCCACCACCCCAAGATCGTGTTCTGGGATGGTCGTTTCTTCGCGAAGTGGAACGATGGATACGTGGGTGAGGATTTTCCCGGGCAGCGCGTGCGCTATGCCACCAGTGCGGACGCCGCGCGGTGGAGCGAGCCGGTCGACCTGACCGGTCGCGAGGACGACCGGCGGTACACGACAGGCGGATTCTGGATTCGGGACGGGGAGCTTTACGCGCTTGCCGCGCTGCGGGATGCGTCGGGCAGCCCGCCGACGGGAAAGCAACCCGTTCTGCTGGCGTACAAGTGGGATCGCCGGACCAGGCGTTTTGGCGACCGGCAGGTAATAGCCGTGGACTATTTTCCCGGTAACATTCCGGAGCGGGCCCCGGATGGCGACTGGCTGATGCTGGGAAAGGGCGGGGTGGGGAGCTGGGGCCCGATGAAAGCCGCCAAGGGCGGAGTGAAGGCGATCAACGACTGGAACATTCGGGATCTTCCGGGCGCGGGCACCCTCGAGGAAGCGGAATGGTATACGCTGCCGAACCGGCATCTTGTCGCCCACTTCCGGACCCGTGGTCCCAACCCGAAGGTTCTGATGAGATCCTACAGCACGGACAACGGCGTGACCTGGTCCAATCCGGTATTGACCAACTTTCCCGAGGCCGGCGCCCGGCATCACGGCGTCAGACTGAGCAACGGCATGTACGCTCTGCTGGTGAATCCGAATCCGGCGAACCGGATTCCGTTCAGTATCGCGTTGTCAAAGGACGGCCTGGTTTACGACCGCATCGCCAATGTCAGGGCGGAGGAGACGTCCGCCCGCTGGGCCGGACGCGCCAAGTCGAAAGGCTACCACTATATGCGTGGATTCGAGCACGAGGGAAAACTGTACACGATCTATTCGGTGAACAAGGAGGACATCGAAGTGACGGTCGTCCCGATTGCACAGTTGGAGGCGTTGTATCGCTGACGAGCGCAAGGCCCCGTTCGGCGGGCGGGTGAACCGCCTCGCCGGCGGACTTTGTTATTCTCCCACCGACCAGCATGGCAGCCGGAATTCGCATCCTGGACGTCATTGTCGTCGTCGTCGGTCTCGTGGGGCTGTTGCTGCTCGGCTTGAGGTTCGCGACTTCGAACCGAACTACGGACGACTACTTTCTCGGCAATCGGTCCATGCCCGGCTGGCTCGTCGGCGTATCGCTGGTCGGAACGTCGATCAGTTCGATCACGTTCCTCGCGTTGCCGGCGGCCGCCTATGCCCTCGACTGGCGCCTGATCGTGAACAATCTCATGCTGCCGGTCGGGATCGTCATGGCCGTGCTGGTGTTCATCCCCCTGTTCAGGCAGGGCCGGATCACCACGGCGTTCGAATATCTCGGCACCCGGTTCGGCCCGCTGCTCCGCCTGTATGGCGCGGCTAGTTTCATTGTCGTGCAACTGCTCCGGTTGAGCACGGTGCTCTACCTGGCGTCGCTTCCGATCAGTCTGTTGTTGGGGATTCCGGTGGTGAGCGTGATCGTGGCCGGCGGCGTCTTCATCTCGATCTACACGATGTTCGGTGGAATCAAGGCGGTGATCTGGACCGACCTATTCCAAACCCTCATCCTGCTGGGTGGCGGCGTGATTTGCCTCATCACGATCGTCGGTGCGACCCCGGGAGGCCTGCCCGAGATTGTTTCGCGCGGGGTGGCCGCGGACAAGTTCTCCCTCGGGGACTTCGATCTGGATTTTGCCCGGCGAACGTTCTGGACGATGGCGATCCTGGGCGTCTTTCAATGGCTGGCGGATTATTCGAGCAACCAGACGGTGATTCAACGCTACCTGGCTGCTGCCTCGACGCGCGAAGCCCGGAAGGCGGTCCTGCTTTGCGGCACCGTCAGCATTCCCATCTGGGCCTTCTTCTTCTTTCTCGGCACCGCGCTCCACGGCTACTACGCGGCGGTGCCGGACCCGGCTGTCGTCCAAATGCCGGCGGACTCGGTGCTGCCCCATTTTCTGCAGACCAAGGTGATGGCGGGAATCACGGGCCTTGTGATCGTGGGCATTCTGGCGGCGGCGATGTCCACCCTGGACTCCGGCATCAATTCGATCGCCACGGTGACGGTGGTCGACCTGGCCAGGCCCGGGCGAAGCATGGGTTCGACTGGAGGCGTGCAGCTGAAATCGGCCCGCTGGGCGGCGGGAGTCGCCGGAATGCTGATGGTCGCCGGCGCGCTCACCTACCATCGCATGCCCCGTGAGTCGATGCTCGACCTGCAGGTGATCGTGACGGCGCTGTTCGGCGGGTGTCTCGGCGGACTCTTTCTGGTTGGCATCTTCACCACCCGGGTGGACAACGCATCTGCCATCGGCGGTGTGGTCCTCGCCATCGCGGCGAATGTTTACCTCCTTCTGAATCAGATGCAGTGGCTGCCGGCGGCATGGCGGCTCGACCTGCACACGTACTGGGTCGGATTGACGGTCAACGCCGTGTTTGTGCTGAGCGCTTATGGTCTGAGCCTGCGCCGGAGGTTGCGATCCGATGGATCTGCGCTCGGCGGGCTCACGGTTTGGACCATGGCTTCGCCTGACGCGCTGCCCGAGGCAGGACGGGGGAAGACGCGGGTTTCATGACGATGCACTCCGAGCACAGTCCGCCCGTGGAAACGCCGTCGGCTGGCGCCGATCCGGAGGTGCGTGCCGGCCACTTCGATCTCGTCGTGCTGGGCGCCACGCCGGGCGGAATTGCGTGTGCGGTACGAGCCGCCCGGGAGGGGTTGGCAGTCCTGTTGGTTGAACCGTCCAACCACGTGGGTGGCATGTGGACGAGCGGCTTGCAGGGATTCGACACGCGATATGCCGGCCATCGCTGTCCGTTCCTGAGTGAGTTTCTCGGGCGCCTGCAGGAGCATTACCGCCGGGAATTCGGCGCCGGATCACCCGAGTACGCCATGGCTTGCTTCGGCGACCCCGACCGCCACGGCGAACGACCGCGTTTCGAGGCCCGGATTGCCGAGCTGGTGTTCCGGGAGATGCTGGGTGAGCAAAGTGGGATACGCCTCATGAGCGGATATCGCCTGAGCCGGGTCGAACGGCACGATCGGTTGATCCGACGGCTTCTGCTCGAGACCGATTCCTCCCCGCGGAGGGCGGCATGGGCGAGTGGCGAATTTTTTGTGGATGCCACCTACGAGGCCGATCTGGCCGCTGGCGCAGGGGTGCCCTATCGCATGGGTCGTGAGGATCGCGCGGAGTATGGCGAACCCCATGCCGGGCGACACCTCACCTCCATCGAGCCCATCGGCGAGTCGGGGCGCGCAGCCGCGCAGAGATTGAACCTGCATTTCTTCAACCGGACTTCCCGCCGCGTCTTTCCGGGGAGCACGGGCGAGGGCGACGCGGCGGTGCAGGCCTACACCCTTCGACTGACGCTGACCGATCTCCCGGCCAATCGCCGGTCGATCTCCCGGCCGGCCGGGTACGATCGCCAGCGTTTCGTGGGCATGTTGGATCGAAGTCCCGATGCCCACGACAAGGCTTACCCCCTTTCGTCCCATTATCTCCATGGCGAGATCAGCAACCTGCGGCTGGCCGTGACGCTGCCCAATCGCAAGACCGACTGGCTCTATGCCAATTTCGTCGGCCGCAACCACGCCTATCCCGAGGCCGACCCCGCCACGCGCCGACGAATCTACGAGGAGCATGTCGCCCACGCCCTCGGGACCCTGTATTTCCTCCAGCACGATCCCGCCGTTCCCGCCACCGTGCGGGAGGAATTCGCGCGGTGGGGGCTCGCGCGTGACGAATATGTGGATACGGCAAATGTCCCCCGGATGATGTACGTCCGCGAGGCCCGGCGCCCTCGGGGACTGCATGTGTTCAGCGAGCATGACGCCACCCGTCATCCCCGCCATGGCCGGACTCCACTCCATCCGGATTCCGTGGCGTTCGCCGAATGGCCCATGGATTCGCATGACTGCAATCCAATCCGTCAGCCCGGCAGCTGCAACGACGGCGAATTCATCCTCGCCGACACCACGCTGCCTTCCCAGGTGCCCTTCCGTACGATGGTGGCGGCGACGGTCGACAATCTCCTGATGCCGGTCTGCCTTTCCGCCACGCACGTCGGCTGGGGCACGTTGCGACTCGAACCCGTGTTCGTGCACACCGGGGAGGCCGCCGGCGTGGCGGTCGCGCTGTGCCTGCGCGACCGAGTCCGGCCCCGGGCCCTATGCCCCGCTGCGCTGCAGGAGGAACTCCTGCGGCGGCGGATCGCGGTCGCCTACTTTGCGGACGTCGATCTCGGAGGGGACGACGCCTGGACACGCGACGTGCAGTTCCTGGGCGCGCGCGGTTTCTTTTCCGGCTACGATGCCGATCCGGCGCGAATCGTGACTCCGGCGCTGGCCGCGGTCTGGCGTGACATACTCGTCCGCACGCTGGCCGGCGACGCGGATCCGAACGACGCGGCCTCGAGGGTGGCTGCCGTCTTGGAGCCGGGAACGGGCGCCATGCTCCCGGACGTCGGCGGCGCCGGCGATCAGGGTGCCGCGCAGCTCCGTCGCTGGGGTTGGGACGGAGTTTCACCCGTCACGATCCGCGAGGCGTGTCACGCTCTCCGCGGCGCTTTGCGGGCGGCCGAGGTGGCCGGGCTTTCGGTGTAAGCTCCGGAATGGAGTCGGGACACGCCGTCGACAACGGTGCGGAGGACGCCCGCCTTCTCCGCCTCCGACCAGGGCCGTGACATCGCGATCGAAACACCCACGGCCGCAAGCAGCGTCCCCTCCTTGGAATAAACGGGCACCCCGACGAGAAAGCGCGAGTTTGGCGCCTCCCAGGCAACGTGGCCGCGCTGCCGGGCATCTTCGAGGAACCTCCGCAGGCGCTCCTCGGTGCCCCAGATCCCCGCGCCGTATTCATGAAACGGATATCGGGATTCGTACGCGCCCGCCTCCGCCGCCGGCCAGAACGCGAGCATGCACAGGGTCGACGCATGGATGTAGGGCGCCAGTCGGCGGGTGGCCGAGTGTTGCACGATGCCCGGCCGGTTCGTTTCGATCAGATGCACTGCGACGATTTCGCCCCCCAGGGGTTCCGCCAGGACGACCGTGGCATTGATTTGGGCGGCAAGGAAGCGAACCAGTCCTTCGAACTGGCGGGCCGTCGCGCGATGGCGCCACGCCTCGGCTGCTTCCAACACGCCCGGGCCGAGCAGGAATCGCACGGGCCGCGTTGTCTTCTCGAGGTAGCGATGAGCGACCAGCGTCCGGGTCAGATTGAAGGCCGTCGGTCGCTTTACATCCAGGGCGTCGGCGATCTCCGCGAGGGTCAGCCCGCTGCCTGAGAGCGCCACCAGATCGACGATCTTCATCCCGCGTTCGAGTGATTGAACGAGATTACTGTGAGCCATTCGTCACCTATCACTCCAGTGCGCGCCGGCGGGAGCAAGCCAGCTTCTCGGCCGGATCTTACCGGGCCCGGATCGCAGGCGGGTACTTCGGTTCGCGCTGGAGCCGGGTCCGCCCCGCAACTGTCACCGCGAATCGAGGCCAAAGAAGGGAGGTCTCGCCCTTTGCATATCGCCGACTCGAGGTGCCCCTGTAATCGGAAGCGACTCGTCGACGTTCCGAGCTGGGAGTTTTCCCAGGTGCCGGATCGGTAGTCACGATTCACGACAAATTCCCCCTCGCGTTGTCCGGCACCGGCAACGCGCTTGCGCCCGTTTCTCAGGGGGCGCGGGGTGGAAACCACGCGGCCGCGGATACCGGCAAGCTCACGGTCACGACGCCGGCGCGGCCGGATGCCTTGGGGCGCGTGCGCAGCGAGGTGCGCGATCCGCAGGGGCGAAAAGTCGGCGTGGTCGAAACCCGTGCGCAGCCGGATGCGCTCGGCCGGGTTAAAAGCGTGATCCTCGACACCTCCGGAAGGCGGATCGGCACGGCGGAAACGACCGCAGAGCCCGACGCGTTGGGGAGGTTGAAGACGACGTTCCGCGATATGACCGGCCGCACCACTGGCACCGCGGTTGCCAACGCGCAACCCGACGCCCTGGGCCGCACGACCACCGTCCTCCGCGATACCCAAGGCAACCGCACCGGCACCGCCGTTTCCCGCCCACCCGACGCCCTCGGCCGCGTGAAGACGGAAGTCACGGGGAAGGTACCTC
Source organism: Verrucomicrobiota bacterium (assembly GCA_016871595.1). Taxonomy (GTDB): domain Bacteria; phylum Verrucomicrobiota; class Verrucomicrobiia; order Opitutales; family Opitutaceae; genus ER46. The sequence goes on along the minus strand of VHCY01000035.1, from coordinate 4,815 downwards.
TGGCAGACAAGGGAGGCAGGTAGGTTATCGCTTGTTGCGGCTCACGCAACGTCACCTTGGGCGTAACAGGATTCGACGATCCCGCGCTTGGGGTGAAGGCTGAATTCCATGTGCGATCGTAGCGAAAAGTCTCGATAGTGGATAAAGTTCACTGGGGCCGACTTCCACGCCCTCTACGGCGGCAATTTCTAGTGCAGGAAGGCACCCGCTTTTGCGGAAAATTTCTGGAGGGGTGGATCCGTCCGCCTCTGCTGCGGGTTCTGAGGGGCGCCACCCCCGCCCCCCCCAGTCGGCCTGGAGCGAGGCGAACACGAACGGGGTAGTCGTGAGTAGCAGTTGATGAACGTGCAGGATACCGGGCGAGTCTTGTTACAGTTTGCTACGCTTTCGACCCCACCAATTTCGCTCGACCGATTTTCCACCTCTGCTGTTCAGCAACTTCGGAAATTGGAGGCGCGGGCCGGAATTGAACCGGCGCATAGAGGTTTTGCAGACCTCGGCCTTACCACTTGGCTACCGCGCCTTACTATCTGACAATATTTGACTTACGCGACTCGCTTTCGTGTGAGTTTGATTTTTCTACACCGCCTTTCTACACCTTGACCATGAAATCGAGCAAAGGAGAGAAGACGTGGGAAAGAACAAACGTCACGAACCTGCTTCGCAACGGACAGAGTGGAACCTACTACGCTCGCGTCAAAGTCAACGGCAAGGAAAAATGGCGCACCCTCAAGACCAAGGTCTTCTCTGTCGCCAAATTGAAGCTCGGCGACGTGGAACGCGACGAACGTTCCAAGGGTGTGGTCGCGGCGGCGGCGGCGTTGCCGGACGGTGGCGAAACAGTCGTCGAGCGCTTCATCAACGCCTACCTCGCCCACACCCAAAACGACCCGGCTTTGAAAGCCGCCACGAAGTCGCGCCGGGAGATTGCTGTGAAAGCGATTCTCAAGACTTGGCGCGACCTGCCCGCTCGCGATGCCCGCCGGGTTACTCCGACCGACTGCCAGGAGTGGGCCGCCTCCGCCTTGCGGGGAGGAACCGGGTTTGTCGCCCCCATGGCCAGGACCATTCGCAAGGGGATGTCGGCCTCGGCCTTCAACAAATGCGTCGATACGCTGCGCGCAATCTTCGAAATCGCCCGGGAGCACGGCATCGCCTACCAGAACCCCGCCGAGGGCCTCTCGAAGGCCAGGATGCGGCAAAAGCAGCTGGAGCTGCCCTCGGTCGCGCAGTTTCACGCCATCGTCAAAAACGTCAGCGAAGCGGGCGCGCGTCAGTCCAAGGACTGTGCGGACTTGGTGCGGTTTCTCGCGTACTCCGGGGCGCGAATCAGCGAAGCGGCGGCTCTTCGCTGGCACCATGTCGACCTGGAAAGAAAGCAACTCGCGCTCCCCGGCACAAAGTCGGCGTCCAGCGATCGCAGGATCCCGCTCTTTCCGCCCTTGGCGGAGCTGCTGCAGGAGATCCGCACCCGACGCGGCGACGAGCCCGCCGACGCTCCGATCCTGCGCGTGCGCGAGTGCAAAGGCGCTCTGCGCTCTGCTTGCACTCTGGCCGGCGCCAAGCCGATTACCCACCATGATCTCCGGCACCTGTTCGCGACGCGCTGCATCGAATCCGGGGTGGACATCCCGACCGTCTCCCGGTGGCTGGGCCACGCCGACGGTGGCGCGTTGGCGATGAAAACCTACGGCCACCTTCGCCAGGAACACAGCGCCGCTCAGGCCGCAAAGGTGCAATTCTGACACGCAACTCCCTGCTGGATGGTGTACTCCCTCCTATTTTCGCAGGCGCGGATCGCGGGCCGCAGTAGCGTATTCACTCGGGTCGGGCCTGCGGAAAGCTTGGCGTCGAGCTCATCACGCATCATGATCTTCGCGATGCCATCGCCACCGTCGCCATCGAGGCCGGGGTGGATATTCCGACCGTCGCGGCGTGGCTCGGGCACGCGGACGGCGGCGCGCTCCTCACGCGGGTGTATGCCCACCATCGCAGAGCGCACAGCGTCAGCCAGGCGGCAAAGGTGGTTTTCTGACGAGCGATCAACCAGCGCACAACCGCACGGTTTACCTGGATTTGCCGGGCTTATCGATTGGAGCCCGTTTCTCTGCGCCGATCTGGAGGTCATTGGCGGCGCCATCGCCGTGCGCCGCAGCCCCGACTCGCGACCGGTCAAGCCCGGCGCGGAATTCCTCGATGGAATCCGGGGTGATCCATACGCTAAGACGAACAAGCCGCCGATATGGGTTATGCCGTCGCGCGCATTGGCGGTTTTAGGTTCCCGAGAGCATAAAGCGCTCGACTTGCCACGCGCGGCGGGGAATGCACTGTGGGGAAAGGGTCTGCGTCCGCAGACATGAACACTCCGAAATCAGACACTGCGCGATGGTTCTCCGAGGAAGTGCAGCCGCACGAATCCTCTCTCCGGTCGTATCTGCACCGGGTGTTCCCCTCGCTGCCGGACATCGACGACCTCGTGCAGGAATCGTACTCCCGGCTCATCCGGGCGCGCGAAGCAGGGCGGGTCAGCTATGCCAAGGCGTTTCTGTTCACCACCGCACGCAACGCGGCCCTCGATTTCTTCCGGCGCCGGCAGGTCGTGCGCATCGATGGCGTAGCCGATCTCGCGGCCCTGCCCGTCATAGAAGAGAGGCTCGATGTCGCCGACGCGGTCAGCCGCCAGCAGGAACTCGCGCTGCTCGCCGAGGCGGTGCGGGGCCTGCCGGAGCGCTGCCGCCAGGTGATGACGCTTCGACTGCTCTACGCCATGTCGCACAAGGAAATCGCCGCCGAACTCGGCATCTCGGACCAGACGGTGAAGGCCCAGCTCGCCAAGGGCATGCGCCGCTGCGCCGAGTATCTGGCAGCGCGGGGGTTGCCATGAGGCCGACCAAGGTCACCACGAAATACACGAAACACACCAAAGACCAAACCGCCATGCCCACGGAATACACGGAACACGCGGAAACCGATTTCCCTTCGGTGTGTTTCGTGGGCACCTCTCCTGAATGAGCCATTCCCGTCATTCCCGTCCTTCCGACGCCGAGGCCATCGCGGCCACGGCGGCGGCCTGGCTCGCGCAGCGCGACGACGGGCTCACGCCGGAGCAGGAGGCGGAGTTTGCGCGCTGGCGCTCCGCCGATGTGCGCCACGAGGCCGCCGTGGCGCGGCTCGACGCGACGTGGAGCGCCCTCCAGCAATTGCGCGAGTTCCGGCCCGAGGCGGCCCGCCATCCGGACAAGGATCTGCTGCGGACTGCTCCCGCCAGCCAGCGCGCGGTGCCATTTCCGGCGGCGGTCGCCGCCGCGGCCCTGGCGGCATCCCTCGTGCTGGCGTGCGCGTGGTGGTTCACCCGCCCCGAGCTTCGGATGGCACCGCCAGGCCTCACTCATTCGACCACGGTTGACGGCTATGAGCGCGTGGCGCTCGCCGATGGCTCGATGGTGGAGCTGAACTCGGCGAGCGAAATTCAGGTGGCCTTCGGTGCGGCCGAACGGCGCGTGCGCCTGGTGCGCGGGGAAGCGCATTTTACCGTGGCGAAGAATCCGGCGCGGCCGTTTTGGGTTCAGGCGGGTGGGGTGGCGGTGCGCGCGGTCGGCACGGCCTTCAATGTGAAGCTCGGCGGCGAAAACATCGAGGTGCTGGTGACGGAGGGACGGGTCGCGGTGGCGGGGACGGAGGACGGAAGACGGAAGACGGAAGACGGAGGATGGCCTGCCGCGCCGAAGCCCGGTGAAGGCGGGAGGTCTGAGGTTGGAAGCCGGACCCCGGAGGCCGGAGGACGGCCTGCCGCCGGGACGGCGCCGGTTTTCGCCACCGAACTGGGTGCGAACGAGCGGGTGGTGGTTCCGCTGGCGCTCGTCCAACCGACGGCGGCGCCGGTTCCACCGCTCGTCGTGGAAAAGGTCGCGCCGGAGGCGCTGCGCGCGGCGCTGGCGTGGCAGGGGCCGCGTCTGGTGTTTGTCGATACGCCGCTGGCCGAGGCGATCGCCCAGTTCAATCGCCGCAATCCGGTGCAACTCGAACTGGCCGAGGCCGAACTTGCGACGCTGCCGATCGGCGGCAGCTTCCGCGCCGAGAACGTCGACGCCTTCGTGCGCCTGCTCGCCTCCGGCGGCGACATCAGCGTGGAGCGCCCGACCCCGAGCCGCATCGTCCTCCGCAAATCTCCGGACGCGCGCCGTCGCGACTAGTTTTTTCGCGCCCCGCGAAAAAACCCATAGCCCGACTTCGCCCGTGCTTCGTCTGAATTCATGAACGGCCCAATGCGCGGATCCTGCCGCCGCCCCCGGCCGTTCCTGGATGCTGCAAACCGTCACCCCGTATTTTCTCCGCATGTGCCGCTCGGTTGATGCCCTGCGCCGGCTGGTGTTGATGCTCGTACTCGCGGCCTTGGCGCCGGCGGCACCGCCGTCGATTTCCACGCCCGCGGCCGCCAAGCGGAGCTACGACATTCCCGCGGGCGACGCGACGGTGACGCTCCAGCGGTACGTCCAGCAGTCGGGCGAGCAGATCCTCTACGTCGTGCCGACGGTGCGCGGGGTGAAGACCAATCCGGTGGTTGCCGAATGCACCGCGCGTGAGGCGATCGAGCGGATGGTCGCGAAGACCGGACTCATCGTGGTCGAGGATCCCCAGACGGGCGCCGTGATGATCCAGCGGAGCACGCCCTCGCGCGCGCCGCCGGAGGCCCCGTCCGCCCCGCCGCCCGCCCCACCCAAGACCGCCCAACCTCAAACCAAAGAATCCTCTCCCAAATCCAATATGAAGAATACCAAACTCGTTGTTGCCTGGCTTCTGGCCATTTTGGGCTCG
>VHCY01000034.1 GCA_016871595.1 Verrucomicrobiota bacterium | reverse complement strand
GGGCGATCTGCTCGCAGATCTGCCAGAAGAGGGACTCGGCGGCGGCGCGGTTCTCGAGGTCGAGGTAGCCGAGGTTGAACAACGAGAAGGCCTCGTCCTTCTTCTGCACGGCGTCGTGGAAGCGCTCTAGGCGGCCGAGCCGGGTGCGGTTGCGCAGCATCGCCTCGAGGTCCTGCACCACCTTGTGCTTCTGCTTGGGCTGGTGCTGCTGGCCGAGGGACTCGCGCTTGTTGATGCGCTCGAACACCTCCACCACCAGCAGCGAGTGCGGGGCGACGATGGCGCGGCCGGACTCGCTGACGATGTCGGGCTCGGGCACGCCGGAGGCGTTGCAGATTTCTCGGATGTTGGAGACGACGTCGCGGGCGTACTCCTCCATCGAGTAGTTCATCGACGACTCGAAGTTGGTGCGGGACCCGTCGTAGTCGATGCCCAGCCCGCCGCCGACGTCGAGGTAGCCCATCGGGAACCCGAGCCGGGCGAGCTGGCAGTAGAAGCGGGAGGCCTCCACCACGGCGTTCTTGATCGTGAGGATGTTGGGGACCTGGGAGCCGATGTGGAAGTGCACCAGCCGCAGGGCCTGCTGGAGGCGGGCGGCGCGGAGCTTCTCGCAGGCGAACAGGATCTCGGCGGTGTTGAGGCCGAACTTGGCGTTGTCGCCGGTGGACATCGCCCACTTGCCCTCGCCGCGGGTCTGGAGCTTGGCGCGGAAGCCGATCAGCGGCTTCACCCCCGTCTCCTCGGAGATGCGGATGATGTCGTCGAGTTCCGCCAGCTGCTCGACCACGAGGATGATGCGCTTGCCGAGCTTGCGGCCGAGCAGGGCGAGGCGGATGTAGTCGTGGTCCTTGTAGCCGTTGCAGATGATCAGGCGCTGGGCGCCCTCGTGCATCGCGAGCGCGATCATCAGCTCCGGCTTCGAGCCCGCCTCGAGGCCGTAGTTGAACTCCTTGCCCGCCGCCACGATCTCGTCGACGACCTCGCGCAGCTGGTTCACCTTGATGGGGAACACCCCGCGGTAGGAACCCTTGTAGCCCTCGTCCTTGATCGCCTTGGCGAACAGCGAGTTGAGGCGGACCACCTGGTGCCGCAGGAGGTCCTGGAAACGGATCACCAGCGGGGCCTTCAGGCCCATCCCGACCGCCTCCTGCACCACGTCGAGCACGCGGATGCCCCGGCCGTCCAGCAGCGGTTGCACGTTCACGCAGCCGGCGTCATCCACCGAGATGTGGCCGGAGCCCCAGCGCTTGAAACCGTAATGCTCTTCGGACTTGGCGGCCGACCAGGCGGTCGAGAATTTGCTTTTCAACGCGGTGCGGGGTGGGGAGTTATGGCTTGCTTTTGCCTTCGGCGGATTCGTTAGATGCGTCTTTTCTGGTTTCAAATCCTGCCCGCTAGCAATTCCGAAAATGCACCCGCTCACCCTTCTCCCCGCTTTTCTCGCCCAGACGCCCGCCCCCGCCCCGCAGCAGCCCTCCTTTCTCGTGCAGATCCTGCCGATGGTGCTGCTCTTCGGCGCGATGTATTTCTTCCTCATCGCCCCCCAGCGCAAGAAGCAGAAGGAGCACGAGAAGATGCTCAAGGAGCTGCAGAGCGGCGACGAGATCGTCACCAGCGGTGGCATCTTCGGCGTGATCACCAACGTGAAGGAAGACCGCTTCGTCGTCCGCATCGCCGACAACACCAAGATCGAGATCGGCAAGGGCTTCGTTCAGACCGTCCTCCGCAAGGCCGGCGCCGAGGTCAAGTGACGCCCCCGGGCGCGCGCCCGGGCCTGTCCCGCCCCGCCCGGCCGGCGGGGTCCGTTTCCCTTTTCAACCCAAACGCACCATGCTCAAACGCAATCTGTGGAAGCTGATCCTGTCCGTGGCCGTGCTGGCCTGGGCGGGCTCCCAGCTCCTGCCCCTGCAGGATCAGGCCTTCGCCGACTACGTCCGCACCCACGCCTCCGCCAAGTCCGCCGAGTTCGGCAAACTGCTCGAGGAGGCGGCCGCCCGGAAGAAGGCGCTCCAAGCGCCCAGTGAGTTCGTCGCCCTCAAGCAGCTCGGCCGCGAGCGCCGGCTGGACCTGACCCAGTACTTCCCGCACATCCGCCTCGAGGAGTCGCTGAAGAACATCGAGAAGCGCAACGACATCCTGCTGGCGGAACTGCTGCGCCTGTCCCGCGGCCGCCTCCAGCTCGGTCTCGACCTCAAGGGCGGCGTCGCCTTCACCCTCGAGGCCGTCGATTCCCCCGGGGAGAAACTCGACAGCCTCCAGCGCCAGGAGAAGCTGCAGAAGTCGATCGAGATCATCGGCGCCCGCATCAATGGCCTCGGCGTCGCCGAGCCGGTCCTCCGGCCGATCGGCGAGAACCGCATCGAGGTCCAGCTCCCGGGCGTCAGCACTAAGGACAATCCGGACGTGGTCGACCAGGTGAAGGCCCCGGCCCGCCTCGACTTCCGGATGATCCACGCCTCCCTGGTGCCCGGCCCCGGCGTCGAGACGCCCGCCGGCTACGAGGTGAAGACCCTCGATTGGGAAACCCGCCGCGGCGAGACCGGCGTCGAGGAGCTCTTCGTCAAGCGCATCCCCGAGATGACGGGCGAGATGATCTCGAACTCCTTCGCCCGGCCCGACCTGTACGGCAAGCCGGAGGTCATCCTGGAGTTCACCGACGCCGGCAAGAACCGCTTCGCCGAGGTCACCCGCAGCATCGCGGAGATCGGCCAGCGCGGCGGGCCCCTCGGGCGCCTCGCCATCGTGCTCGACGGCAAGCTCTACTCGGCCCCGACGGTCCGCGAGGAGATCAACAGCCCCTCGGCCCAGATCACCGGCAGCTTCACCGACCGGGAGGCGATCAACCTCGCGAACGTCCTCAACAACCCGCTCGACGTCGAGCTGCGCATCATCGAGCAGTACGAGGTCGGGCCCACGCTGGCGGCGGACGCCGTGATCAGCGCCCGCAACGCCTTCATCGTGAGCACGCTGCTCACGATCGGGTTCATCGTCGTCTTCTACACCATCGGCGGGTTCGTCGCCGCCTTCGGGATGGCGGTCAACGTGCTCGTGACCCTCGGGGTGATGGCCAGCATCGGTGCCACGCTCACGATGCCCGGCATCGCCGGCATCGTCCTGACGCTCGCGATGTCCGTCGACGCGAACATCCTGATCTTCGAGCGGATGCGCGAGGAATTGAAGCTGGGGAAATCGCTCGGCACCGCCCTCGAGGCGGGCTTCGACAAGGCGTGGTCCGCGATCCTGGACTCGAACGTCACCACCCTCCTCGTCGCCCTCGTGATGGTGGGGCTCGGCACCGGCCCGGTGAAGGGCTTCGGCGTGACGCTCGCGATCGGCATCTTCACCACGATGTTCGCGGCGATCGTGGTCAACAAGTTGATCCTTGAGGCCCTGATTTTCGGCGGGGTCACCGGCCGCCTCCCGATGTTCTCGATCCTGCAGAACACGGCCTACGACTTCCTCAAGTACACCCGGGCGGCGTTCATCGCCACCGCGGCGGTGCTGGTCGTGGGCATCGGCGCGGTCGTGTACAAGGGCAAGGCCATCTACGGGATCGATTTCGTGGGTGGCGATATGATCACGCTGAACTTCGGCCAACGGGTCGAGGTGGGCGAACTGCGCCGGGCGGCGGAGCGGGCGGGACAGAAGGATGTCGCCTTCTCCTACCAGCAACCGGTCGGCGGCAGCCGCGAGGTGCTCCGCATCACGGCCCCGTTTGACCAGGGTCGTCCGCTGGTGCGCCAGCTGCAGACGGCCTTCCCGCAGGCGAAGCTCGAACTCGCGGGCGAGTCCCGCATCGGCGCCTCGGTCGGCAAGGAGATCCAGTGGAACGCCCTGCTCTCGGTGGTGGCCGCGCTCGCCGGCATCCTCGTCTACGTGGCCTTCCGCTTCGAGATGGGCTACGGCATCGGCGCGGTGGTGGCCACCGTGCACGACCTCATCCTGACCATCGGGCTGTTCGTGCTCTTTGACCGGCAGTTCAACGCGCCGATGGTGGCCGCGATCCTGCTGATCATCGGCTACTCGATCAACGACACGATCGTCGTGTTCGACCGCATCCGCGAGGAGCTGAAGCTCAATCCCACGGGGACGCTGCGCGAGATCATCAACCGCTCGCTCAACCTCACCCTGGCGCGCACGGTCATCACCGGCGGCACCACGCTGCTCACCTCGGTGACGCTCCTGCTCACCACTTCCGGCGACGTCAACGACATCGCCTTCACGCTGCTGATCGGCGTCCTCACGGGCACCTTCTCCTCGCTCTTCATCGCGACCCCCGTCTTCTTCTGGTGGCACAAGGGCGACCGGAAGCACGTCGAGGCCCACCACGACGTCGCGCCGAAGTACGAGTGGCAGGGCACCAGCAAGGCGGCCGAATAAGCCGCCGCCGGCCGCCCCCGGGCCGCCGGACGGATTCCCGGGACGCCGCGCGTCCCGGGGCCGGCCCCCGGGTCGCCGGAACCACCCCGCCACGATGCGCTGGATCCACCAGCCGCAGCCCGCCGCCGAGGTCGAGGCCCTCAGCAAGCGCGCCGGCGTGAGCCGCGTGCTCGCCGAGTTGCTGCTGCGCGCCGGCCGTTCCGATCCCGCGACGGCGGGGGAGTTCCTGCAGCCGAGTCTCGCCCAGCTCGACGACCCCCTCCGCCTGCCGAACCTGCCGGCCGCGGCCGACCGGCTCCGCCGCGCGATCGCCGCCCGCGAGCAGATCGTGGTCCTCGGCGATTACGACGTGGACGGGGTGACCAGCACCACGCTGCTGGTCTCGGTGCTGCGGCGTTTCGGGCTGAATCCCCGCTTCGTGGTGCCCCGGCGCGCCGCCGACGGCTACGGCCTCACGCGCAGCGCCATCGACCGCGCGCTGGAGGCCGGCCGTCCGGATCTCTTCGTCGCGCTCGACTGCGGCACCAACTCGCGGGAGGAGACCGCCTACCTGCGCTCGCAGGGGGTCGAGGTGCTGGTCATCGACCACCACCGCTCGACGGTCGGGGAAAACGCGGATTGCCTGCTGATCAACCCGCACGTGCACGGGCTGACGGACGCTGCCGGCGAGGCCTGGCGGCACCTGTGCACGGTGGGCCTGGTCTTCAAGCTCTGTCACGGCCTCCTCAAGCAGTTGCGCGCGGAGAATCATCCGGTCGCCTTCCGCATCCGGCTCCGGGATCATCTCGATCTGGTCGCCCTGGGCACGATCGCCGACCTCGTGCCGCTGCAGGGCGAGAACCGCATCCTCGCCCGCCACGGGCTGCGCATCCTGCGCGAGACCTCGCGCCCCGGCCTGCGCGCGCTGATGGATGTCGCCGGGGTGCGCCCGGAGCAGGACCTGGTGCCGACCGACGTTTCGTTCCGCCTCGGCCCCCGCATCAACGCCAGCGGCCGCCTCGCCGACGCCGCCCTTTCGGTCGAACTGCTCCTCAGTGACGATCCGGCGTTCTGCGCGGAGACGGCGCGGCAACTGGACGCATTCAACCGGGAACGCCAGGACATCGAGCGCCAGATCACCGAGGAGGCGGAGGCCGCGATCGAGGAGCGCTACGCGTCCCACGCCGGGGTCGTGCTGTTCGCCGAGAACTGGCATCCGGGCGTGGTCGGCGTCGTGGCCGGCCGCGTCACCCGGAAATATCATCGTCCCTGCGTGGTCCTGGGCAACGAGGGGGAGCTGGCGAAGGGTTCCGGCCGGAGCATCGAGGGCGTCAATCTGGTCGAGGTCCTCGGGGCCTGCGCGTCCGACCTGACCAGTTGGGGCGGGCACCCGATGGCGGTCGGGGTCGCCCTGGCCAAGGAGCGCGTCGAGGCGTTCCGCGCGCGGTTCGCGGAGGCGGTCCGCGCGCAGGTCTCGGCGGAGGCGGCCGAACCGCGGTTGGAACTGGCGGCGTGGCTGTCACCCGAGCAGGTGCAGGAGCGGCTGATGGATGAGTTGGAGGGGCTGCACCCCTTCGGCCAAGGCAACCCCGAGCCCGTCTTCGGGCTGCGCGGAGTGGTGCTGCGGCAGGCGCCCGAGGTCTTCAAGGAACAGCACTTCCGCTTCCGGCTCGAGGACGCCCGGGGGCGCCCGCTGCACGGGGTCGCCTGGAAAATGGCGGATCGGCTGCCCCCCGCGGGCCGCCCGCTCGATCTCGCGGTGGAATTGAAGTGGAACCACTTCAACCAGCGCCGGCTGCTGCAACTGGTCCTGGCCGACTGGCGGCTCTCCGCCGCCGAGTGAGGCGCGCGCCGCCGCTCAGGCGACTTTCTCGAGCTTCCGTTCCTTGGCGATGAACCAGAGCGGCTCGCCCGCGTCATCCAGCACCGGCGTCAGCGCGAGCTCGACCTCGTAGCGGGTGCCGTCGCGGTGGTAATTGACGAGCTTCTCACGGCACTTCCGGCGTTCGCGGATGGCGTCGCGGATGCGCTGCACCACGCTGGCATCGGTGTCCGGACCCTGCAGAAACTCACTCGGCTTGCGCCCCCGGATTTCCTCGAAGCTGTGCCCGCACATCGCGGTGAACTCCGGGTTGACCCATTCCACGCGGCCCCGCGGGCAGGTGACGACCATCGGGTGCGTTTCGGAACGCGGTCGGCCGGCGACCGCGGAGAGGACGCGCGCGCGGAGGGTCGCGGGAGGGGCGGAATCGCGACGGAGGGAGGCCAGCGTCACGGCGGCGCCGACGTCTTGGAGGCGGGCGACGAGGGCGCGGACTTCCGGCTGGAAATCGAGGATGAGTTCAAACGCCTCGCGTTGATCGGCGTCCAGAGCACCCGCGACGTACAGCGCGGCCCGGTCTTGGAGGAGTTCAGGGAGCATAGGTTGATTTAGGGGAAGGGGGGCGACCGTCAAAACCGAAAACGGGCCGGCGCTTGCCGGGCCGAGAGGAGGGTGAGGTCTTCTGAAAACATCGTCTTTGGCCATGCTACGTTCTGCATCGGCTCCGGGATGCAGCGAGGTCCTTCGTCGCCCTTGCGAACCGTCCGGGGTCGTGCTTCGGTCCGGAATGCCCCGGTCCTTCCTTTCGCCCCGCGTCGCCCTTTTGCTGATGCCGCTGCTCGCCGCGGCGAGTCCCACGCCCCAAGGCGAGATTCGCGGGAAGGTGGTCGAGTCCATCAACGCCGCCACGTACACCTACGTCCACGTCGACACCGGGGCGGCCAAGGTGTGGGCCGCGGCGCCGCAATTCGCGGTCAAGGCGGGGGATACGGTGGCGCTGGGGGATGCGATGCCGATGCCGAATTACCACAGCAAGACCCTCAATCGGACCTTTGACATGGTTTACTTCAGCGGCCGGGCCACGGTGAACGGCGTGGCGGCGCGGGCGGGCGGGGCCACGGCCGCCCCGTCCCGCAGCCTGCCCGGCTTGGCGGTGGATCTCTCCCACATCGCCCGCGCTCCCGGGGGCCAGACGGTGGCCGAGGTTCACTCCGGCCGGGCCGCCCTGGCGGGGAAGCCGGTCACGGTCCGGGGCCGCGTGGTTAAGTTTAATGCCAATATTATGGGCCGCAATTGGATGCATATCCGGGATGGCTCCGGGACCGAGGGTAACAACAACCTGACGGTGACCTCCGCGGGGCAGGCCAAGGTGGGCGACCTGGTGGTCGTGACCGGGCGCCTTGCCGTGGACAAGGATTTCGGCTCCGGCTACCGCTACGCTCTCCTCGTCGAGGAGGCGAAGGTGACGGTCGAGTGAGGTTCAGGCTGCCCGCCAGCGGTTGAGCCGTTCGACCAGCGCCCGTTCCTGTTGCGCCGAAGCCTGCAGGCCGGGCAGATCCGCCTGCAATTGTTCCCAAGAGGGTACCTCCCCCCAAGCGGTGACCCGGAAGACCTCGTGGGCGTGGGCCCCGGGCAGCTGCAGTTCCCGGTTTTTGCGGTCAAAGCGCTGCCGGAGCGTCACGCCCCACTCCGTCACGTTGGCCGGGGGCGCCATCTGGTGACGCCCGACCCACGGCAGCCACTCGCGGATCTGGGAGGCGTGGCTCCAGGTCATCTCGGTCAGCAGGGGGAACGCCGCCTCGACGTCCACCGCGAAGTCGAAGGCGTTCGCCCCGCCCATATAGCTGTCGTAGACGTTCAGGATCACCGGGACCTTCACGGGGTGGGAAACGGTCTCGTCCGCCGGGTATTCGGGGGTGAAGGCGTGAGGCACGTTGAGCATATAAGCGACGCGGCGGACGGCCTCGGCGATCGTCTCGTGGTCGTTGTGGATGCCGGCAAGTGGATCGCCGGCGAGGGGCGGGCAGAACAGGTAGTCGGGCTCGAATTCCCGGATCGCGCGCCAGAGGGCGGCGAGCAGCGGCGGGGTCACCTGGAGGCAGGCCTCACGGGGCACGGTGCCGTCGGGGAGGCGGAGCGGCTCGAACTCGTACCCGCCGAGGCGGGCGGAGGTCAGTTGCTCGGCGAGCCGCGTGCGCGCCGTCTCCGCCCGGGTGAGCCGGTGGTGCCCGGCCTGGCCGTCGGTGCAGACGATCACCCGCGCCCGGAACGCGGGGCCGAGCTGGCGCCGCCACCGCTCGAAGGAGCCGGCCGCGGTGAACTCGTAGTCGTCGAAGTGGGCGTGGACGTGCAGGACCTTCATCGGGTGGCGGGAGCGAAGCGGCCCCGCGGGGCGGCGGCAAGCCGCCGGGGAGGGGAAAACCGTTGCCCCGGGCGGTGGCCGCTGCTTCGGTCCGCCCCTTCATGAAACGCTGGTCCCAGTTCTTCATCCCGACCCTCAAGGAAAGTCCCGCCGACGCGGAGATCGCCTCGCATCGCCTGCTGGTCCGCGCCGGGCTGGTGCGCCGGCTGGGCGGCGGCCTTTACACCTACCTCCCGCTGGGCCTGCGTGCGGTGCACAAGATCACCCAGCTTTGCCGCGAGGAGATGGACGGCGCCGGGGCGATCGAGCTGTGGATGCCGCACCTGCACCCCGTCGAGCTCTGGGCGCAGGGCCCCCGCTGGGCCGCGGCGCGCGAGATCATGTTCCGGGCCGACAGCGCGGACGCCGGCCGCCGGCCGGAGCGGGAGCCGGAGGTGGTCCTCGGCCCGACCCACGAGGAGATCATCACCCCGCTCGTGAAGGCGGAGATCTCGAGCTACCGGGACCTGCCCAAGAACTTCTACCAGATCGCGACCAAGTTCCGGAACGAGATCCGCCCCCGCTACGGCCTGATGCGGGCGAGGGAGTTCATCATGATGGACGCCTACTCGTTCGACACCGGCGACGAGGGCGCGGTGCGCAGCTATTTCGCGATGAAGGAGGCCTACGCGCGCTTCTTCCGGCGGCTGGGCGTCCAGGCGATCGCCGTCGAGGCCGACACGGGCGTGATGGGCGGCAGCTTCTCCCACGAGTTCATGGTGCCGGCTGAGGTGGGCGACGACGACGTCATCTACAACGAGGCGAGCGGCTATGCCGCCAACCGCGAGAAGGCGACGAGCGCGCTGGTGCCAGCGGACCTCGCCGACGCGGCCCCCGCGGGCGCGGTGGAGAAGTTCGCCACCCCCGGCGTGACCACTATTGCCCAGCTGGCGGCCGAGCCCTACGGGGTGCCGGCGGACCAGCAGTTCAAGACGCTCGTCTACATCGGCGATGGTCGCCCGTTCCTCGTGCTGCTCCGCGGCTGCGATGAGCTGGAGGAGGCGAAGCTGGGCTCGCTCGGATTCACCCTGTTCCGCCCGGCCACGCCGGAGGAGATTGTGCCGATCCTAGGCGCGCGGCCCGGCAGCCTCGGTGCCGTCAAGGGCACCCTGCGGGACTCGGCGGCCCTGGCCGGCGTTTTCGCGGACCACGCCATCCGGCTCATCGGCAACGGCACCACCGGGGCCAACGAGGACGGCTTCCACCTCCGCCATGTCAACGTGGCGCGCGACCTCGCGATCACGCGCTTTGGCGACTTTCGCCGCGTCCGCCCAGGCGAGCCTGATCCGCGCTCCGGCCAGCCGCTGCAGGTGCGTCGCGGCATCGAGGTCGGCCACATCTTCAAGCTGGGCACCAAGTACTCCGAGAAGTTCGGGGCGGTCTTCACCGACGACCAGAAGCAGACGCACCCGATGGTGATGGGCTGCTACGGGATCGGGATCAGCCGCACCCTGCAGGCGGTGATCGAGCAGAGCCACGACGCGGACGGCATCCGCTGGCCGTGGAACTGCGCGCCCTTCCAGGTGCTCGTCTGCGTCCTCGACCCGCAGCTCCCCGAGGCAATGGAGCTGGCCGTCAGGCTCGGCACCGCCGCGGAGCAGGCCGGGGCGGACGTGCTGATCGACGACCGCGCCGAGCGCCCGGGCGTCAAGTTCAAGGACGCCGACCTGATCGGGATCCCGCTGCGCCTCACCATCGGCGGCAAGGGGCTCAAGGAGGGCGTGATCGAGCTGAAGTGGCGCCACGCCAAGGACGTCCTCAAGGTCCCGCTGGTTGAGGCGGAGGCGCGGGTCGCGGCCGCGGTGGGCGAGGCCCGGGCGGCGGCGGCCTGAGCGCGGCGCCTGCGGGGTTGCCAGCCCGGAACGGCCGGACAAGTTCGGGGCCATGCGCTTCATCGCCTGCCTCCTCCTGCTCGCCGCCGCGCTGGCGGCCCAGACCTACCGTCCGGGCGACCGGTTCGAGGCCTTCAGCACCAAGGACCAGCACGACCGGGCCTACACCTACGAGGGTGGCGCCCGCCGCGTGATCGTGGCCTTCGAGATGGGCTCGGGAAAATCGGCTAACGCCTGCTTTGAGGCGCAGCCCGCCGACTTCCTCGCGCGCCACGAGACGATCTTCCGCTCCAACATCCACGGGATACCCGGCATCGCCCGCGCCTTCGCGATGCCGAAGATGCGCAAATACCCGCACCGCATCCTGATCGCGGACGGCAAGGACTTCCTCGCGCGCTACCCCACGCAGGAGGACCAGTTGACCGTCCTCACCCCCGACGCGACGGGGGTGATCACGGACATCCGCTTCGTGGAGCCCAAGCGAGGCCTGCCCGCGGTCCTCGGCGTCGGCCGCTGAGCCGCGCCGCCGTCCGCCCGCGATGATCGTCGGCGTCCACCCGCTCGCGGGCTTCGACAAGGTCCTCCACTACCGCGTGCCCCCGGCACTCGCCGGTTCCGTGGAGGTGGGCTCGCTGGTGCGGATGCCGATTCTGGGCGGGGTGCGGTTGGGCCTGGTCGGGGAAGTGGGCCCGCCCGCGAATTTCCCGGTGGAGCGCCTCAAGGCGCTCACCGACGTCGTCTATCCGTTCCCCGCCCTCACGCCGGAGCTGCTGCAGCTCGCGCGCTGGATGGCGCGTTACTACGCGTGCGGGGTCGACGCGATCATCGAGACGATGATTCCGGTCGCCGTGCGCCGGGGCGCGGCGGTCAAGCAGGAGCGGCTCCTCGCCGTCGCGCGCCCCCTGCCGGACGCGGACCTTGAACGCCTCACGGCGCGTGCGCCGCAGCAGGCGCGGCTTTACCGGTTCCTCGCGGAGCAGGTCCGGCCGCAGCCGAAAGGGCTGGTCCTGCGCCGGCTGGGCATCGGGGCCTCCTCGGTGACCGGCCTCGTGCGGGCGGGCGTCCTGCGGGAGGAGTCCCGCCGCATCGAGCGGGTGGCCTACACGGATGGCCACGCGGGCGGGGAACTGGTCGCCGCCCAGCCGCACGCCCTCAATCCCGAGCAGCAGGCGGCCGTCGACCAGCTGACGAAGGACCTTGGTGCGGGCGCCTTCAGCGTCTCGCTCCTGCTGGGGGTCACGGGATCCGGCAAGACGGAGGTCTACCTGCGGGCGATCGACGACGCGCTGCGGGCGGGGGGCGGGGTGGTTTTTCTCGTGCCCGAGGTCGCGCTCACCCCGCAGACCGTGGCGCGGCTGCGCTCGCGGCTGGAGGCGATCGCCGGCGGGGAGCGGTGCGTCGTCTGGCACAGTCACCTGAGCGAGGGCGAGCGCCTCGACGGCTGGCTCGCGCTCGCCACCGGGGAGGCGAGGGTGGTGGTGGGCGCGCGTTCGGCGGTGTTTGCCCCGGTGCGGAACCTGCGGCTGGTGGTCGTCGACGAGGAGCACGAGCCGGCGTACAAGCAGGACGAGACGCCGCGCTACCACGGGCGCGACGTCGCGGTGATGCGGGCGAAGCTGGCGGGCGCCCTCTGCCTGCTCGGCTCGGCCACGCCCTCGCTGGAAAGCTTCACCAACGTCGAGGCCGGCAAGTACCGCCTGCTGCAGCTCACCCAGCGCGTGGACGCCCGGCAGCTGCCCTACATCGACGTCGTGGACCTGCGGATCGAGGCCGCGAAGCAGCGGGGCTTACCCGCGCTCTCCGGCAAGCTGGTGCGCGCGCTGCACGCGCGGCTGGAACGGGGCGAGCAGACCATCCTGTTCATCAACCGCCGCGGCTACTCGTCGTCGCTGCTCTGCCGGCAGTGCGGGCACGTCGAGGGCTGCCCGCATTGCAGCATCGCGATGACCTTCCATCGGACGGATGACACCCTCCGCTGCCACCTCTGCGGCCATCAGCGCCCCGCCCCCGCCTCCTGCCCGCAGTGCCGCGCGCCCGACATCCGCTGGCGCGGGCTCGGCACCCAGCGCGTCGAGGAGGCCGTGCGGCGCGTCGCGCCGCGGGCGCGGGTGGAGCGGATGGACACCGACACGATGGTGCGGAAGAACCGCTTCCGCGAGGTGCTCTCCGAGTTCCGGGCCGGGCGGATCGACATCCTCATCGGCACGCAGATGATCGGCAAGGGCCTCGACTTCCCGAACGTCACCCTGGTCGGGCTGGTGGACGCCGACATCTCGATGCACGTGCCGGATTTCCGGGCCAACGAGCGCACGTTCCAACTGCTCGTGCAGGTGGCCGGGCGCGCGGGCCGCGGGGACCGGGCGGGCGAGGTGATCGTCCAGACCTTCACGCCGCAGTCCGAGGCCATCCAATTCTCGCGCCGCGCGGACTTCGCGGGCTTCGCCGCCGCCGAGCTGAAGCTGCGGCGGGATTTCCGCTATCCGCCCTACCGCCACCTGATCCAGCACCTTTTCCGCGGGCCAAACCCCGACAAGCTCCGCTTCTACGCGGAACAGTGGGCGCGCCTAGTGGAAAAGGAGCTGGGCGACCGCGTGGAGCTGCGCGGGCCGGCCGCGGCGCCGATCGAGAAGATCAAGGACGAGTACCGCTGGCAGCTCTGGTACTTCACCGGCGCGGTCTCGCGGGTGGTGCCGGAACTCGAGCGCCTCCGGGCCGCCTTCGCCTGGGCGGACGACATCACGCAGGTGCTCGACGTCGACCCGGTCAGCCTCGGGTGAACGCCCGGGCGCGCCGAGTCCGGTGTTGTGTCCCGCCGCCCGCGCCGCCATCTCCCCGGCGGCGCCCGTTGGCGCCTTCCTCCCTCCGCCTCCGATGAAGATCTATTTCCTGGGCATCTGCGGCACCGCGATGGGCAACGCCGCCCTGCTGGCCCGCGCCGCCGGCCACGAGGTTTCCGGAGCGGACTCCGGGGTCTACCCGCCGATGAGCACCGTGCTGGCGGAGGCGGGGATCACCGTCCACCCCGGTTATGACGCGGCCCGCCTCGCGCAACTCGCCCCCGACCTCGTGGTGGTGGGCAACGCGATGAGCCGCGGCAACCCCGAGGTCGAGTGGCTGCTGGAGACGCGCGCGCGGCCGTTCACCTCCCTCCCGGCGCTGCTCCACGACACCGTCCTGAGGCGCCGCCGCAACATCGTCGTCTGCGGCACCCACGGGAAGACCACGACGACCGCGCTCTGCGCGTTCCTGCTCCGGGCGGCGGGTGCCGACCCCGGGTTCCTCATCGGGGGCGTGCCGCAGGACCCGCCCTGCGGGGCCCATCTCGGGCGGGCGGACGCGCCGTTCGTGATCGAGGGGGACGAGTACGACAGCGCCTTCTTCGACAAGCGGAGTAAGTTCATCCACTACGCTCCCCACGTGGCCGTGCTCAACAACCTCGAGTTCGACCACGCGGACATCTTCCGCGACCTCGCTGACATCCAGCGGTCGTTCTCCCACCTCACGCGCATCGTCCCCGGCAACGGCTGGATCGTCCTGAACGGCGATGACCCCAACCTCGCCGCCCTTGGACCGACCTCGTGGACGCGGCAGGTGCGGGTCGGCCGCGGCGCGGACAACGACGTCGTGCTGGCGGATTTCGCGGAGACCCCGGCCGGGGCCTCGTTCCGCCTCGCGTGGCGCGGGCGGCCGTGGGCGCGGGTGGAGTGGGGCCTGAGCGGTGAATTCAACGCCCGCAACGCCGCGATGGCCGCGACCGCGGCCGCGCTCGCGCTGCGGCCGGACGATCCCACGGGGTTGAATCTCGGCGCGCTCGCCTCCTTCCGCGGGGTCCGCCGGCGGCAGGAAATCCGCCTCACCGTGTCTGGGCTCACGGTGATCGAGGACTTCGGGCACCACCCGACCGCGCTCGCCGCCACGCTCGATTCTCTGCGGGCGCGGCATCCGGGCGCGCGGCTCACCGCCGTCTTCGAGGCCCGTAGCAACACCGCGCGGACGAAGCGGATGCAGGCCTCCTTCACCGATGCGCTCGCGCGGGCCGACGCCGCGTTCATCGGTCCGGTCAGCCGGGCCGAGCGCGTGCCGGCCGCCGAACGCTTCGCCCCCGAGGAGGTGGTCGCGGATCTCCTCGCGCGCGGCCGGGCGGCCGTGACAGCGCCGACCAACGCGGAGCTGCTGGCGCGCCTGACGGCGACCGTCCGGCCGGGGGGCGCCCGTTCGGAGGTGGTGGTCTTCTTCACCAACGGCAGTTTCGACGGGATCATCGACGGGTTGGTCGCGGCCGCGCGCCACGGGGGCTGAAAGGGGAGTTGCCGCTTGCGTCGCCGGGGCCGTTCGTCGTCCTTCTGCGCTCACCCGTGCCCACAACGCCCCGTCTTTTCCCCGGCCGCGCCCGCCGGTTTCCCCGCTGGTCGGTGGCCGCCCTCCTCGCCGTCCTGCTGCTCCCGTTCGCGCCGCTGCGCGCCGCCGCCCCGGAGGAACGGGATCCGATGCTGGCCCGGGTCTTCCCGTCGATTGTCCGGATCGAGGCCATCCGGCTCCGGCCGACCGACGGCCGGCTGACGAAGGAATGGTCGGGCGGCAGCGGGGTCGTGATCTCCGCCGAGGGACACGTGCTCACCAACTGCCACGTCACGGAGGACGGCGATTTCTTCCGGGGCTACCTGCACGACGGCTCCCAGCTGGAGGCGGTGCTCGTGGGTCAGGATCCGCTGACGGATCTCGCGGTGATCCGCCTCAACCTCGCGCCGCGGGCCGCAGGGGCACCGCCCTTGCCGGTGGCGCGGTTTGGCGATTCCGCGGCGTTGCGGGTGGGCGAGGAGGTCTTCGCCTTGGGCAGCCCCGGTTTCCTGGCCCAGTCGGTGACGCAGGGGGTCGTGTCGAACCCCTCGCTCGTGCTGCCCGAGCAGACCGTGGGCAAGATGATGCTGCGGGGTGAGGATGTGGGGCAGTTTGTGCGGTGGGTGTTGCACGACGCGCGGATCTTCGGCGGCAACAGCGGCGGGCCGCTGGTGAACACGCGCGGCGAGGTCGTGGGCATCAACGAGATCGGGGTGGTCGGACTCAGCGGGGCGATTCCCAGCAACCTGGCCCGGGAGGTCGCGCGCCAACTGATGACCACGGGCAAGGTCGTGCGCGGCTGGAGCGGCTTGACCGTGCAGCGCCGCCTGGAGGCCTCGGGCAAGGGGTCCGGCGTCGTGGTGGGTGATGTCGCCGAGGGTTCCCCGGCTGCCGCCGCGGGTTTCCTGCCGGGGGACCTGATACTCGCTTGCGACGGGCAGGCCATCGAGGGGGCCGAGGAGAAGGCGGTGGCCCATTTTCATCGGCTGGAGGCCAGCCGGATGCCGGGCGAGGACCTGGAGGTCCGCCTCGTCCGGGATGGCGCCGAAGCGACGCGGCGCGTGCGGCTGGTGGCCCGCGAGGCGGCCCGCGCGGACGACGTGGAATTCCGGACGTGGGGCGCCGTGATGCGCGACCTCACCCAGCGCATCTCGCGCCTCGAGCGGCTCCCGGACACCCGCGGCGTCTGGCTGGAGAACGTGCGCCCCGCCGGCCCCGCCGGTCAGGCCGAGCCCGTGCTCCGGCGCGGCGATGTCCTGATCGCGGTCGAGGGCCGTCCGGTGGAGGGCGTGGCGGAGCTGCGGCGGATGACGGACGAGTTGCTGCGCGACGCCCCCAAGGGGGTGCGGACCGTGCTGGCGGAGGTTCGTCGCGACGGTGCGCGGCTGAGCTCGGTGCTGGAACTCCGCACCGCGAGCGAGCGCAATTTCCCGCCGCAGGCCCGGAAGGCCTGGCTGGGCGTGTCCTCCCAGCCGTTGACCCCCAAGCTTTCGGCGCGACTGGGCATCAAGGCTGAGGGCGGCGCGCGGCTGACCCGCATCTACCCGGGCACCCAGGCGGAGGCCGGCGGCCTGCAGGTGGGGGACGTGTTGCTGGCCCTCGACGGCACCCCGGTCGCGGCCCGCCGCCCCGAGGACACGGACGTCCTGGCGCGTCAGGTCCGGCAATACCGGGCGGGCACCGCGGTGAAGGTTTCCCTTTGGCGCGAGGGTGCGCCGCGCGAGCTCACGCTGGTGCTGGAGGAGCAGCCGGTTCCCGCCGCCGAGATGCCCTGGTGGGAAGATGTGCAACTGGAGTTCTCGGCGCGCGAACTCGCCTTTGATGACCGGATCCGGCTGCAGCTGACGACCGCCCAGACCGGGGCCCTCGTCGAGAGCGCGATCCCGGCCGGCTGGGCGGCCCTCGCGGGCCTGCGGGCCGATGACCTCATCGAGGCGGCCGACGGCCGGCCCGTCACGTCGCTGGCGGAACTGCGCTCGTCCCGGGCCGCCGCCGTGGACGCCAAGCGCGACTGGTGGGTGCTGCGCGTGCGGCGCCGGGGCCAGACCCTCCTCGTCGAGATCAGTCTCAAACCCGCCCTTTCCCCCCGATGATTCCCTGCCCCCGCGCCTGTATCCTGTTTCTTGCCGCCCTGTTCGCCCCCGTGGCCGCCTCCGCGGCTCCCGGCGTGGCTGCCGACCTCGTGCGGCGCTACGCGGATGCCATCGTGGGGGTCGAACTGGTCGTCACGGTGAAGGTGAAGATGGGGGACCGGGAGATGCCGCCGCGCGAGCAGCGGATCGAGGTCAACGGCACCGTGGTGACCCCGGAGGGCCTGACCGTGACCAGCCTGGCGGGGGTGGATCCGCAGGTGCAGTTCGACGCGATGCGCGCCGCGGGGATGGGCTCGCGGGGCGCGGAGCTGGTGGGCGCTGATTTCAAGGAGGTGAAGCTGCGGCTCGCGGACGGCCAGGAGTTGCCCGCGCGCTTCGTGCTCAAGGACGCGGACCTCGATCTCGCGTTTATGGCGCCCGAGGAGCCGGTCGCCGGGCGCAAGTTCCCCCACGTCGCGCTGGGTGAGGCGGTTCAGGGTGACCTGCTCGGGACCTTTTACTACTTGGCGCGCGCCTCGAAGGCGCTGCAGCGGGTGCCGCTGGTGCGTTCCAGCGAGGTGATGGGCGTGGTGGAGAAGCCGCGCCGCCTCTACCTGCTGTCCGAGCAGGCGGCGGGGAGCCCGATGTTCGACGTCGGCGGAAAGCTCCTCGGGATCTCCCTGCAGCACTTCGCCAACGGCCGGCCAACGGGCACCGTGGTCCTGCCGGCGGGGGACATCGCGGACATCGCCCGGCAGGCCGCCGCGGCGATGGCGCCGCGCTGACCTCAGCGGAGGCGCAAGAGCTCTGCGGTCGCGGGGACGTCCTTGATGATCTGCGCCGGTTCCGGGCCGACCCCGAGATAACGCAGGTTGGGCAGGCGGTCGTCCGCCGGCTGGGGGCCGCCCGCGTAGGCGGTGTCGACAATCGCACCCATCATCGCCGCGACGTAACGGCGGGCGGCGGCGGGCAGGTCGGCAAAGCGCCGGATCACGGAGAGATCGCCGGACCAGCCCTCGTGCCGGGAGTAGACGGGGCGGAGCGTGCGGCGGACCGCCTCGTTGCGGGGCACGTGCGCGTGCCGGCGGCCGTGGGCGTCCTCGTAGGCGGTGCAGATCTGGAGTTCGCCGCGCCAGGCCCCCTCGTGGCTGAGCGCGTCGGACTTGTTGATCATCAGGTCGTGGAAGCCCCCGTAACGCAGGGCGTCGCCTTTCTCCACGGCATCAAACCAGCCGACCATCCGCTGGCGGCCCGTGCTGGTGCCGAATTCCAGCTGCTTCAGCTTCTCGGCGAGGGGATGACCGTCCTCCATCCGCGTGAGGAACGTGTGCGTGCCGACCTTGGTGTCGTAGGCCTTCGCGACCCCGAAGGTGTGGACGTGCTGCACCGGGATGCCCGCGCTCTCGAACAGCTCGGGCGTGTAGGTGTGGGAGGCGGTGACGTTCGGCGAGAAGCCGTGGCGCTTGTCGAGCCAGTAGGCCTGCCCGAATTCCCCGATCACCGTGCGGCCGGCGGCCAGTTCGCCGAGGATCAGTTCCCGCACCTCGGTGACGTTGGCCGCCAGCGCGTGACCGGCGGACCAGTACGCCTCCGTGAGGGCCGCGAGGTCGAGGGTGAAGGGCTCCGCGCCGCGGAAGCGGGTGAAGTCGAACTCCGCCTCGGGGAACACCCCGAGCGCGATCCCCTCGGCGTTGGCCCGGCGTTCGGCGGCGCCCAGGGTCTCGAAAAATCCCGCCCAGACGTTGGCGGGCACCCGGCAGACGTGCTGGATCGTGCGGCAGGCGCGATCCGCGCGCTGGGCGAGCTTGCGCGCGAAGGTCTCCCGGTCGCCGAGGAACTCGCTGAAGGTGATCTGCTGCTGGCCGACCTCGTCGAGGTAGGCCGGCGTGATCCCGCGGCCGGTCGAGCCCCGCGCCTCCTCGCGCAGCACCTCCACCCGGTAATGCTCCCACGCCAGATCCAGCAGGCGGTGGGTGAGGTCCGCGACCAGCGCGCGCTCGTCGATCCGCAGGCGGGACAGGATCGCGTGGCCCTTGAGCTCGAGGGGGCGGGTCTCCCACCAGAGCTTGCGCGGATCGGCCACGACGCCGCACCCGACGCAAAGGTGGGCCGCGTCGCGCACCACCACGCCCGCGGGCAGGAGGTTCAGCTTGATGCCGCCGGCGGTGTGGCCCGAGTTGGCCCCGCCATTGACCTTGAGCACCGCGGAGACCGGGTGGGGCGTGCCGCGCAGCTCGTCGGCGATTTCGGGAATGAGCCGGCCTTTGCCCTCGTCACCGAAGGAGATACCCACATCGGCGAGGAGGCGGCTGGAAAAGGGAGGCAGGGACATGGTTGCGGAGCGCGCAACCGGGCCCGGGGGACCCTGTTGCCGGAAAGGGAAAACGCGACCGCCCCGGGGAGCGCAAACAGAAAAGCCCCCGGCGCTCGCCGCGCCGTTTCCTCAGCGCGCGGGCGTCAGCGGCGCGAGCAGCCCGGTGGCGGCCTCGTTCTTGAACTCACGCGCGATGTCGAGGGCCGTCACCCCCAGCTTCGAAACCACCTTCGGGTCGACCCCGGCGGTGAGAAACAGCTGCACCATCTCGGCGCTGCCGCTGGCGGCCGCCTCGTGCAGGGGAGTGCCGCCCCGTTCGCTCAGGGCGCCGGCGCGGGCGCCACCCTTGAGCAGGGCCCGGGCGATCGCCACCCGGTCCTTCGCCGCGGCGTGGTGGAGTGGCGTCCAGCCGAGTTTGTCGAGCTCGTCGGGCCGGGCGCGCCGGGCCAGCAGCGCCTCGACCAGGGCGAGGTTGCCCCGTTCGACCGCGAGGTGCAGGGGCGTCCGCCGGCTCCGGTCGGGGGCGTCGACGCCCGCGCCCGCCTCGAGCAGGAAGAGGGCGATCTCGTTCCGGTTGCGGAGGATCGCCTGATGCAGCGGCGCGAGGGCCGCGTCCGGGTTGCCCTGCACCGCCGCCGGCCGAAGCTTAACGTGGAGCCGCACGTCCTCGAGGTCGCCGCGCGCGATCGCCTCGTCGATGGTCGCGTGCTTGGGCGCGGGGTCGAGGGAGGAGGCCACGCCCGCGGCCGGGACGGCGATGCCGGCGGTCCAGACCAGCGCGTTCAGGACGAGGGTGCGGAAGTTCATCTCCCACCAGTTACGGTGAAAATGGCCGCCGGTGAACCCAAATGTGCGCGCGCCCGCCGCGGTGTGCACCCACGCGAGCGTCTGCGGTTCGCCCCGCGCGACCGCCGCGCGCACGGCGGGGTTGCCGGACCGGGGACCGTCCTGCCCGAGGGTCGCGGGTGGCGGCCGGGCCTGCAGGACGGGGACGACGCCGGGGGAGAACCGCAGGTGGTAGTACCATTCGTCCTCGACGGAGAACGGGCGCACGCCGCGCGTGATCTCGTGGGTGGCGAGCAGGACCTCGGGCGGGCGCCAGACCGGGTTGACGGACCAATCGGCCTCGAAGCGGCCGCCCAGGAGCGCGAGGAGCGCGTCCGCCAGGTCCCCGGGCGCCGGCTCCAGCGCGAAGTGCAGCACCGCGAGGCCGCGGCCGGCGGCGACGTGCCGGCGGAGGGCGTCCGCGTGGTCCCGCGCGACGTGGCGTTCGAGGCCGTCGGAGAACAGCACCAGCGACGCGGCTTCCGCGATCCGGGCCGGTTCCGGCCAGCCTGTGACGACGGCGGTGCGCAGGGGCAGGCCGGAGGCGGCGAGCGCGTCGGCGAGGAGACGCGAGCCGGTGGGGAAGCGGTGTTCGCCGGGCCCGTGGCTGGGCTCGCCGGCGACGAACAGCACGAGGGGTGGCGCCGGGGGCTCCGCGGCGCCGGCACCGGCCGCGAGCGCGGCCCAAAGCAGCGCGCGGAGCATCGGGCGGGAGCGGCGGCTCAGCGGAAGGCCTTGCGCAGGAAGGCGAGGCCCTTGACGGCGATGTCGTTGCGGCGCGGCTCGATGCGGCGCCAGATCGCGGCGGCGCGGGCGATGACTTTCACGTCGGTCGTGAACGACTCGATGACGACGTCGCCCTGGTAGCCCACCGCCTTCAACGCCTTCACGATCGCCGGCCAGGCGATGTGGTCGCCGCCGGGGGTGCCGCGATCGCTGCCGCACGCGTGGAAGTGGCCGAGCAGCTTGCCGGCCTTCCGGATCGCGGCCGCCTGGTCCTTCTCCTCGATGTTCATATGGAACGTGTCGAGGTGGAGCTTCACGGCGGGGGACTTGACCGCGCGGACGAGGCGCAGGCCCTGGTCGCAGGTGTTGAGGAAGTCGGTCTCGAACCGGTTGAGCGGCTCGATGCAGATGGTCACACCCTTGGCGCGGGCGTAGGCGGCGAGTTCCTTCAGGTTCTTCACCACCAGCGCCCACTCCAGCTTCTGCTGCGCCGGCTCGACCGCGTCGGCCTTGCCGACGACGGAGTAGACGGGCCCGATGAGCGAGGGGCAGCCGAGGACGACGGCCTGGTCGATCAGCGCCTTGCAGTAGGTCATCGCGGTGGCCTGTTCCTCGGGGGTGCCGCGGAAGTCACGGCCGGGGCCCATGCACGCGCAGACGCTGCCGATGGCGATCCCGGCCTTGTCGGCCGCGGCCCGGACCTTCGCCGGGTCGAGGTGGGAGGGGTCCTCGATCGGGATCTCGACGGTGTCGAAGCCCCAGCGCCGGAACTGGCGGAACAGGGCGGAGCTCTCGGTGGTGAACGGCGAGGTGAACAGGAACGAGTTGATGCCGAAGCGCATAGTGGGAGTTGGGTGGTGGGGAACGGTGAACCGCAGGGCGGTCGAGGCAGGATGAGCGGGGCGCGGAGCGGAGCGCAAGCGCGCTCCGGTGCGCGGCACTCAGGCAAGGAGCCCGGTGACGACCTTGGCCGGCTCGACCCCGGTCAGGCGCATCTCGAGCCCCTGGGAGCGGTGGGTGAAACGCAGGTGGTCGATGCCGAGGCAGTGCAGGAGCGTCGCGTTGAGGTCGTTCAGGTGCACCGGGTCGCGCGTGATGTTGTACGAGAAGTCGTCCGTCTCGCCGTGCACGACGCCGCCCTTGATGCCCCCGCCCGCGAGCCAGACGGTGAAGCAGCGCGGGTGGTGGTCGCGCCCGTAGTTGGTGCGGGTCAGCGTCCCCTGGCTGTAGACCGTGCGGCCGAATTCGCCCGCCCAGATGACGAGCGTGTCCTGCAGCAGCCCGCGCTGCTTGAGGTCCGCGATCAGGCCGTAGCAGGCCTGGTCGGTGTCCCGGCACTGGATGCGCAGGTGCTCGGGCAGGG
>VHCY01000033.1 GCA_016871595.1 Verrucomicrobiota bacterium | reverse complement strand
CGTCGAGGGTCTCGGTGAGGGAGCCGATCTGGTTCACCTTGACGAGGATCGAGTTCGCGGTGCCGGTCTCGATGCCCCGCTTGAGGAACTGGGTGTTGGTCACGAACAGGTCATCACCGACCAGCTGGACGCGGTCGCCGATGGCGTCGGTGAGCTTCTTCCAGGTGTCCCAATCGCCCTCGGCGCAGCCATCCTCGATCGAGATGATCGGGTACTTGGCGGTGAGGCGGCGGTAGAACTCGACCATCTCGTCGCCCGAGAGGACGTCGCCGGAGGACTTCTTGAAGACGTAGGCTTTCTGCTCCTTCACGTAGAACTCGGAGGCGGCCACGTCGAGGGCGAGGTGGATGTTGCGGCCGAGCTTGTAGCCGGCGCCCTTGACCGCGAGGGCGATGGCGTCGAGCGCCGCCTCGGTGGACTCGAGCTTCGGGGCGAACCCACCCTCGTCGCCGACGGCGGTGGCGAGGCCCTTCTCCTTGAGGACCTTCTTCAGCGAGTGGAAGACCTCGCAGCCCATCCGCAGGCCTTCGGAGAAGGAGCGGGCGCCAGTGGGCATGATCATAAATTCCTGGAAATCGATCGGGGCATCGGAGTGCGCGCCGCCGTTCATAATGTTCATCATCGGGACCGGGAGGACCTTGGCGTTCGGGCCGCCGATGTACTTGTAGAGGGGCTGGCCGAGGGCGCGGGCGGCGGCGTGGGCGGTGGCGAGCGAGACGCCGAGGATCGCGTTGGCGCCGAGCTTCGCCTTGGTGGGGGTGCCGTCGAGCTTGAGCATCGCGTGGTCGATGCCGACCTGGTCGCACGCGTCGTGGCCGATGAGGGCGGGG
This sequence comes from Verrucomicrobiota bacterium, assembly GCA_016871595.1. GTDB lineage: Bacteria > Verrucomicrobiota > Verrucomicrobiia > Opitutales > Opitutaceae > ER46. Next base: position 21,487 of record VHCY01000033.1, on the reverse strand, counting down.
GCGATCTTCGCCTTCACGTTCCCGACCGCCTTCTGCGTGCCCTTGCCGAGGTAACGCTTCTTGTCGCCGTCGCGCAGCTCGATGGCCTCGTGCTCGCCCGTGGAGGCGCCCGAGGGGACCGCGGCGCGGCCGAGGGCCCCGCAGACGAGGCGCACGTCGACCTCGACGGTCGGATTGCCACGGGAGTCGATGATCTCACGGGCGGTGATGGCGGAGATGGTGGTGTTCATGAATGGGAAAAGAGGGCGCCGCGAAAGGCGCACGGAGCGGCGAGGAAACGACACCGGCCCCGGGAGGGGAAGGGAAAAGTGTCCGCCCGCGGCCGGCTAGGCGGTGCGGAACCCGTGCCGGCGCCCGAGGGCGAGGCAGGCGTCCGCGGGTTCGATGGCCTGGGAACAGGTCCCGTCGCGCAGCGAGGCGGCGGCGGCGCAGACCCCGAGCTCCAGGCAACGGGGGAGGGGCCAGTCCTCGTGGAGGCCGAGCAGGATGCCGGCCGCAAGGGCATCCCCGGCGCCGGCGGAACCCACGATCTCCTCCGCGGGCATCCGCACCGCGGGCTGCCAGTGACATTCACCCCGGGCGGAGCGGGCGGCGACCCCCTCCGGGAAATGAATCAGCGCCCATTCGCGCACTCCCAGGGCCAGAAGGTGCCGGCCCGCGGCCAGCACCGCATCGCGGTCGAGGCTCTCGCCGCGGCCCAGCTGCAGCCCGGTGAGCTGCTCGGCCTCGTAGTCATTGGCGAAGAGGACATCCACCTCCGGGAGGGCGGGGGCGACGACCCGGCCGAATAGCTGGGGGCGGGCGCTGACGCAGTCGACCGAGGTCCGGAGGCCGGCGGCGCGGGCGCGGCGCAGCACCTCGGCCGAGCGGGGCCGGCCGTCGGCGCCGGGCGCATCGAGGGCGTCGAGCAGCAGCAGGTAGGCGAGGTGGAAGTGCCGGGCGCGGCTGGCCCCGAAATCAAAATGCTCCGGGGCGAGCAGCGCGCTGGCCCCTGGATCGTGGAAGAAAGTACGCCTTCCCGTGCCCTGCTCGGTCATCACGTCGGTGAAGCTCGTGGCCGCCGCCCGCGTCGTGTGGAGCTGGCGGTCGTCGATGCCATGGGCCCGCGCGTCCGCGCGGATGGCCGCGCCATCGGCGTCGTCCCCGAGCAGCGCTACCCCCTCGAGGGGGAACGGCGCGCCCAGCTTTGCGAGGTCCTTGAGCACATTGTACGGGCCGCCCCCGTTGCCGGCGCGGCGCCCGAGGATATGCGCCAGCCCGTCCTGGGGCGGCCAGGTGTCGATCAGCTTGACGTGGTCGATGATCCACGACCCCCCGGCGATGATCCCGCGGCGCATCGTTCAGCGGCGGTAATGGGTGGAGGTGGGCGTGAGCTGGAGGTCGCGCTGCAGCGGGCGCTGCGGCTTGATCCCGAGCTTCTCCAGCACGCCGTGGTAGGCCTTGACCGCCTCGACGGGCTCGACCTCGCCGTCGACGATCCGGCGCAGGAACTCGATGAAGGCGAGCGGGTGTTCCGAGAGGTTGATCTTGCGTCCGAAGAGGGCGACCCGGGCGCCGTACCGCTGCGCGTCGTGGATCAGCTGGAACGCGTCGAGGGTCGTGCCGCTGCTCCCGCCGAGGATCCCGACCACCAACCGGGGATCGTAGGCGACCAGTTCCTCGAGCGGGCCCGGGCCGTTGTAGGGGATCTTGAGGAAGACCGGACGCCCCGCGGAGGTGACGCCCGCGAGCGTGCGCACGATGTGGTCGTTGAGGAAGCCGGGCACCTGGCCGGCCGGGATGCCCGGATCGACGTTGGGGTTGAAGATCTCGAGGAAGTAGCGGAACCGCTTCGCCTCGGCCTCGAGCCGGAACGCGGCGAAGTCCTCCAGCGCGCGGTAGTCCCAGTCGATGTTGTTGGTGAAGGTGATCGAATACAGGCCAAGGTCGGCCCCGGGGAAGGGCTGGGTGCAGTCCGCCTGCAGCCGCCCGTACTTCATATGCTCGATCGTCGCCGTGCGGAAGGCGCGGGACGGGAGGGTCGGGTACTTGCCGCCCCGCACGACCCAGATGTCGCTGGTGTCGTTGGCCCGCGCGGCGGGGGTGATCGCGGAGGCGCGGAAGAGCCCCTCCTGGATCGCCAGTTGCTCGACGTTGGAGGCTGAGAGCAGGACGATGTCCACGATGTCCTGGGCGATCACCGCCCGGATCTGCGCGCGGTAGTCCGCGAGGGACTTCCAGCAGGCCTCGGCCTCGCGGTGACGCTCGGGGCGGCACTGGCCGGGTCCGGGGGCCGTGATGCCGAAGGCCATATCCGCGTCCTTCGCGTCGGCGATGATGAAGTCCTTCCGGGTCGCCTGGCCGGCGTGGATCCGCGCCAGTTTCTGGTCAAGTCGCTTGGGGAGGCCCATTGGGTAGGCGCGGAGCCTCGCCGCGCGCGCGCCCTCTTGTCGAACCAGAAGCGGCGGGCCGGAGGCTTGCGGCCGGTCGCCCGGCAGGCCCAGGCTCCGCGAATGCGTGCCTTGCTGCTTGTCGTCCTTGGCTCCGCCCTCGGGGGCGCGGCCCGCTTCCTGATCGCGGGCTGGGTCGGCGCGCGGCTGGGCGGGGCGTTCCCGTGGGGCACCGTGTTGGTCAACGTCTCCGGTTCAGCCCTCATCGGCGCGCTGGCCGCGCGCGAGGAGATGCTCAGCCCGGAGGCGCGGCAGTTCCTGATGGCCGGGGTCCTCGGGGGCTTCACCACCTTTTCCAGCTTCAGCCTCCAGACCCTCCGGCTGGCGCAGGAGGGGGATTGGGCCCGGGCCGCGGGCAATGTCCTTGGGAGCGTATGCCTGTGCCTCGCCGCGGTCGCGATCGGCTACCGGCTCGCGCGACTCGCCTGAGCGGCCCGCCGCGCTGGAATCATTCAAGCCCCCGCCGGTCCGCTGCGCCAGAACTTCAGGGGCACGTTGGCGAGGGCGATCAGCGCCAGCTGGCTGACGACAAAGGAGGAGAGGGCGACAAAGGCCGCGTCGGTGAAGCCGTAGCTGTGGAGGCCCACCCCGAGCATATTCGTGCCGAACCAGCTCCACGAGGTCACGATGTTGCCCCCGATGGCCAGGGCCATGAAGCCGCGCTGGCGGACGATTCCCCCCCAGCGGGCGTGCAGCATGATCGCGTTCCACAGCACGATGATGAGCGCTCCGTTCTCCTTGGGATCCCAGCCCCAGAAGCGCCCCCAGGACTGGTCGGCCCAGATGCCACCCAGGATCGTGCCCACGAAGTTGAAGAGGATGGCGAAGCAGGTGATGCCGTAGGTCATCCGCGTGAGCGCGTCCGCCGTGGGCCGGTCGAGGCTGCGGGTGAGCAGGCCGCGGAGCACGTAAATGATGCCGAGGAAGCCCGCGAGGAAGGTGGCCGAGTAGCCGGCCGTGATCACCACCACGTGGGTGGCGAGCCAGAAGTTCGAGTCGAGCACGGCGCGCATCATCTCCATCGTGTCACCGCTGAGCGAGAGGTGGTGCGCGATCACCAAGGTGGAGAAGCCGATCGCGCCGGCCGCGACGCTGCCGATGGCGTTGCGATAGATCGCCTCGAGCACGAGGCAGAGCCCCACGGCGCCCCAGCCGACGAAGAGCGCCGACGAGTAGAGGTTGGTCACCGGCGGGCGGCCCTCCAGCCACATCCGGCAAAGGATGCCCGCGGTGGCCACCGCCCAAGCGACGGCGATGATCCAGAAGGCCGAGCGCCCGAGGAGCGACGGCCAGACCAGCCACGAGAACAGGGCGACGAAGAAGGCGAGGGCGTACAGCACCGAGCTGGTGTAGAAGGGCTGGGCCGCGTTGAAGCGGGTCTCCAGGTCGCACTTCCGCAGCTTGGCGTCGAAGCGCTTGGCGAGGTCCGCCCGGAAAAGCTCCACCAGCTTGTTGAACTGCTCCGGCTTCTCGCCGTGCCACGCGTGGCCGAACCCGGCGTAGGCGAGCGCGGCCGGATTGACCGTGCCCGAGCGGAAGGTCTCGAGCAGGGCGGCGCCCGCGGACTTCCAAGCGGTGAGGTCAGGATTGCCCGCGTCGGGCGGCACCACGAGGAAGGTCGTGGACTCCGCCATCACCACGAAACGCTCCCCAATGTCGGTCATCGCCTTCGCCGCGGACTCGTCGTGCGGCTGCCCGGCCTGCTTGGCACGCACCGCCGCCACCCCCGCCTTGACCTGGTCCTGGAACTGGAGGAGCTCGCCGAGGAAGTCGGGACGGCCCGGCGAGACGAAGGCGTGACGGAGCCGCTGGTAGTGGACGAGGTTACCGTAAATCTGCAGGACGCCCCGCTGGAAGGGGGTGCGGACGGCGGACTCGACCTGGTCGGCGAGCTTGGCCTGGCGCTGGAGTTCCGCGATCTTGGGCTCGAGCTGGCGCAGGGAGAAGCGCTTCTCGCCCTGGCCTTCCGTTGTGCGCAGGTTGAAAACCGCGAGGACATCCGGGTTCACGATCTCGAAGTGCTGGTAGGTGTCCGCCTTCGCCGGTCGGAATGCGACGTCGAGGAGCCACTCGACCGGCTGCAGCCGGCGGCCATCCGGGGTGGTGACGGTCTGGCGGCCCTGGAGCTGGAGGAGGGAGCTGCGGGCGACGGTGTCGAGCGGCTTGAGGCGGCCGTTGACGAGGACGGGCAGGCGCCCGAAGCCCTGGACGTCGAACGCGGCGGGGTTGCGCGGCGCGCGCAGGGTGCTGGCGACCCAGGCCAGGACGAGGACGAGGACGAGATAGGGGGCGGCCTTTTTCATGCGGCGGCGGGAGCGGTGCGGCGGCGCTTGGCGATGAAGCCGAGCAGGTGGATCGTGAACTGCCAGAGGAGGCCGAGCGTCATCACGCTGCAGGCGATGTAGGGCATGAGCCAGCTGGGGTTCCGGACGACCTGCAGGATTGTGACCTTGTCGTTCCCGGGTTCGAAGCTCGCCTGGTAGAAGGTGTAGCCCGCGTAACGCAGCGGGTTATTCATATAGATGAGAACCTCACGGTCATCGGCGCCCCCGGGCGTCTGCAGGCGGATGCGGCTGGAGAAGTTCTTCGGGATCTCGGTGCCCGAGTACTTGTCGTGGCTGAACTTGAGCAGGGTCAGCGTGTAGTCCTTGTACGCCCGGGTGAAGCGCAGGGAGATGTTGTAGTTGCGCCCGCCGTAATCGAAGCGCTGCGGCGGCATCCGCGGGTCGGCGGAGATCACCCAGGTCCCGATGGTGCCCTCACTGCCGACGAGCTCCACGAACGCCCCGGGCAGGTTCCGTTCGTCCTGCTTGTAGGTGATGGGCAGGGGCGTGAGGTCGACATTCAGGCCGATGCCCTTCGTCGCCCTGATCGCGGCCGGCGACGCCGGGGTCCCGGCCTCGCGGTTGCGGATCAGCGAATTGGGATAATAGAGGCGGGTGATGACCCGGAACGGCAACTTAGGGTGCTGGATGGTCTCGCCGCGGGCCGCGATCGACTCGGGGATGGCGACCACCTCGTCGTGCTTCGGATCCGTGGTGTCGACGATGGCGAGCTCGTTCTCGCGGAAGCTCTCGGAGTAGTTACGCGGCTCCTCCTGGGTAAGCCGCATGCTGAAGTCGTCCTGGAGGATGCCGGTGAACAACTCGCCGATCAGCAGCAAAATGAGTCCGGCGTGGGCGAGCTGGATGCCGAGCTGGCGCAGGGTCGCCTTGAACCGGTAGGCGTGGCTTGCGATCAGGTTGATCAGCATCAGCCCGCCGATGAAGTAGCCGCCGGGGAACACCGGGACGGGGATGTCGCCGAACTTCGCGAGGACGAAGAAGGAGCGGAAGTACTTCTCCTGGACCGCCCAGATGCCGAGGTTGACCTGGTCAAGGGTCGCCGCGAACACCAGCACCATCCCGAGGACCAGCAGGACCACGGTCAGCGTGAGGGAGGTGAAGAAATCCCGGAACTGGCGGGTGACGTCGTTCATTTCGCGGGGGCGGCCGGCTTGATGGTGGCGAGGAAGGCGGTGAAGGCCGGCTTCTCGCGCGCGACGAGCGCCGCCGGACCGGTGAGCTTGAAGAACCAGGTGGCGCCGCCGTGCGGGATCATGGCGCCGAGGATGCGCTGGGGCTTGTCGCCGGTGCCGAGGATGTCGACTACCGTCATGTGCAACCCGTTGTGATCGACGTGCTCGGTCGCGGCCGCGAAGTCCGACTGGTTGAGGGCGGGGAGCGAGAGCTGTCCGCGCCAGCGGTTCAGGTTCGCAAGGTCGCCGCCCACATCGCCCGGGAAGGCGGTGATCGCGAAGTCGGCCTCCCCCTCATCGCCCTTCACGGCGTAGCTGCCTTTGCGCATCGCTCCCGCGGGTTTCGCCGTCCACGTCGCGGGGGCGGTCCAGGCCAGCGGGGCGCCGGAGGCGGTTGCGACCGCGGTGTTCGCCCTATCGCTTCCCGCGGGCGCCGGACTGGCCGCGGTCGCGGGAGCCGCGCTGGCCGCCGCCTTGGCCGCCGGATGCTGCTCCTTGGGGATCCGGTAGGTGGTGATCTCCTCCTTCTGGCAGCCGGGGGCGAGAGCGAGGACCAGCGCGAGCACGGAGGGCGGGAGAGCCTTCATAAGACGCGGTAAGTCGCTCGTTTGAGGCAAAACTTCAACCCAATCCGGCATCCTTCGTCGCCCCGCGCCCGCCCGCCGGCTTTTGGCTTTGCCGGTGCCCGCTCCCTCGTTGATAAACGTCGGATGAGACTGCAGGCCCTCGGGGATTCCGCGGTCGTTTTCTCCCTCGGGAACGAGGCGGACCGGACCGTCGCCCGCCGGGTCCGCGCGATCGCGTCCCGGCTGCGGTGCAATCCCCCTGCGGGAATGAGCGAAGTGTGCGCGGCCTTTGGAAACGTCGCGCTCTTTTTTGAGGCGGGCGTGACCCCACCTCCGGCCGAGGTGCTGGCGGCCATCGTCGCGGCGGCGGCCGCGGGTCCGGCGGCCACGGCCCGCCCGCGCGTGGTGGAGATCCCGGTCCTGTACGGCGGGGAGTCCGGCCCCGATCTTCCGGAGGTGGCCGCCGCCGCCGGGCTGACCCCGGCCGCGGCCGTGGAACTGCACGCGGGCGCGGAGTATTTCGTGCGCGCCATCGGGTTCGCCCCGGGCTTTCCGTATCTCGGCGGCCTGCCCTCCGCACTGGCCCGACCCCGCCGCGCGACGCCCCGGGTTCGCGTGCCCGCGGGGTCAGTTGGCATCGGGGGCACGCAGACTGGCATTTACCCGCAGGCGAGCCCGGGCGGCTGGAACCTCATTGGGCGCTCGCCCGGGCGCCTGTTTGACCCCCGGGACAAGTCGCCGTCGCGATTGGAGATCGGCGATGAGGTGCGGTTTGTGGCGGTTGCGGAGGCCGATTTTTCGTCACCCACGGAGAATCTGCCGGAGCCGCCTGGACCGGGCATCCGGGTGCGGCGGGCGGGCGCGCTGACGACGGTGCAGGATCTGGGTCGCCCGGGCTGGCGGGCCAGCGGGGTTTCCCCGGCGGGGGCCGCGGACCCGTTCTCGCTCCGGATCGCGAACCTGTTGGCGGGCAATGCGGAGGGGGAACCGGCGCTGGAACTGACCCAGACGGGGCCGGAGCTCGAGTTTCCTGCGGGCGCCGTGGTGGCCGTCGCGGGGGCGCCGATCGACGGCTTGCCGTGGGGACGTCCCGTTTACCTGCCCCCGGGCGCGAGCCTGCGCTTGGGAGCGGTGAGCGGGGGCCTCCGGAGCTATCTGGCCTGCGCGGGGGGCTTCGGTTTACCGCGGGTGCTGGGGGGCGGTGGCACCGATCTGCGTGCGGGCTTTGGAGGCTTGGGCGGGCGAGCGCTACGCGCGGGTGACTGGCTGCCGTTGCGGAGGACGGAGCCGCCGCGCTCCCCCGCTCGCTGGCACCTTGATCCACGGTTGCAGCCCCCGGTGGAGGGGGAGGTGGAACTCCGCGTCTTGTCGGGGCCCGCCGCGGCGGACCTACCGGGCTGGACAGAACGCGCGTTTAGGGTCGGCGCCCGCTCCGACCGGATGGGGCTGCGGCTGGAGGGCGAGGCCTTCTCGCGGCCGCCACCCGGGGACCTGGATTCGTTTCCCGTGATTCCCGGGACGGTGCAGGTGCCGCCGGATGGCCGTCCGATCGTGCTCTTGGCGGACGCGCAAACGCTGGGGGGCTACGCGCGCCTCGGTCACGTCATCAGCGCGGATCTGCCCCGCCTCGGGCAGCTGCGGCCCGGGGACCAGCTGCGGTTCCGGGAGGTCGGGATCGAGGAGGCCAGGGTTCGGCTGGCCGCGCGCGAGCGCCGCCTGCGAGAGCTTCGGCTCGGACTGGAGGGTTGCCGATGCTGACCATTGATCTCAACTGCGACCTCGGAGAGGGGGGGCGGGCGGATGAGGCGCTCATGCGCCTGATCACGTCGGCCAACATCGCCTGTGGGGGGCATGCCGGCGATGAGGCGACGATGCGGGAGACTCTGCGCCTCGCGCGGCGCTACCGCGTCGGCGCGGGCGCGCATCCGGGCCACGAGGATCCGGCCCACTTTGGTCGGCGGGAGCTGCCCGTGACGCCCGCCGCCGCGGCGGAACTCGTGATACGTCAGACGGAGCGCCTCCGCCGCCTGGCGGCGGAAGAGGGGACCCAACTCACCCACGTGAAGCTCCACGGCGCGCTCTACAACCAGGCCTCGCGCGATCCCGCGTTGGCGGCGGCGGTGGTGCGCGCGCTGGCCGCCGATTTTCCCGGGCTGCCGCTGATTGCCCTCGCTGGCAGTGTGCTCGAGGCAACGGCCCGCGGTGGCCTCGGTGCGCCCGTGCACGCGGAGGCGTTTGCGGATCGAGCCTATGAGGCCGGAGGCAGCCTGCGCGCGCGTGGCCTGCCGGGCGCTCTGCTCCCGGACGCCGCCGCGGCCGAGCGGCAGGTGCTGCAGATTCTCCGCGCGGGCCGGGTTGCGACGTGGGATGGCGGCGAGACCCCGCTGCGGGCCGAAACGTTCTGCCTGCACGGCGATGGCGCCGATCCGGTGGGTTTCGCGCGTCGGATCCGTTCGGCGCTCGCCGCGGCGGGCGTCGCGATCCAGGGTTTCCCCCCGCCCGTCCTCCGCTGATGTCAACGCCCCCGCCGCCGTTCCCCTCCCGTCGAGTCAGCCCGGTGCTGTTGCTCACCGGTTTCGAGCCCTTCGGGGGTGCGTCGACCAATCCCTCCCAGCAGATCGCGCGGGCCCTGGATGGCACGAGGGCGGCGGGGCATCGCATCGTGGGGGCGGTGCTGCCCTGCGTGTTTGGCGGGGCGCGTCGAGAACTGGCCCGCCTGCTGCGCCGGCACCGGCCTACGGTGGTGGTCTGCCTCGGCGTGGCCGCGGGCCGCACTGCCATCACGCCCGAGCGGGTGGCGATCAATCTCGAGGACGCGCGGATCCCCGACAATGCCGGGGCGCAACCGCGAGATCGTCCGGTGGTCCGGGGTGGTCCGGCCGCGTATTGGTCGACGCTGCCGGTGAAGGCGATCGTCGCCGAGTTGGAGCGCCACGGGATCCCGGCGGCGGTTTCGCACACGGCGGGCACGTTCGTCTGCAACCACCTCTTCTATGCGCTGCGGCACGCCGTGCGGCGCCGGCGGGTGCGGGCCGGCTTCATCCACGTGCCGTCCGCGGTGGCGCGCCCGGGACCGCGCGCGCCCGGCCTGCCGCTTGCCCTCCAGATCCGGGCCGTGGAGCTGGCCCTTAAGGTGGCCGCCCGCCGGCGCCGGGATCTCCGGCGGGCGGGCGGCTGTGAATACTGATCGAGCCGCGGCGCGGCGGCCCCGACCTCAGCTTTTGGCTCAGTGGGCGAGGGTCCAGCCGGGATTCTCGCGCCCGAGAGGCACCGCCACGGGGGCCCCGGTCACGGGCAAAAGCCAAGCCAGTCGCTCGCCTGTCACTGGATGCTCCCAAAGGATGTCGGAACGCGCGTCGCCATTGAGATCCGTCGCACCGGCTGGTACCCAGAGCGGGCCCGGCCGTCCCAAGCTCAACCGGCCGAGGCTCGTAGTCCCCCGCAGGAGCCAGAGCTGGTACTCACCGGTCAGCAGGTTCTCGAGCAAGAGGTCGGTGCTGCCATCGGCGTTGAAGTCACCGGCTCCCGCGATGTCCCATTCGATCGGCAGAGGGGGCAGCGCGCGCAGCCCGTCCGTCTTCAGGCGGGTGAGCGCGAGCACGTTGCGTTCGCCCGTGACGACGTCCTGAAAGACCAGGTCGGGGAGCGCGTCACCCGTGAAGTCGCCCGCGGCGGCAAGCTGCCAGGACGCCGGGATCTCGCTGAAACTGACGGTGCCGATACGCTCGGATCCGGCGAGCAACTGAATCTCCGCGGTGCCCGCGGCCGGATTCTGCCAGACGAGGTCGGCGCGCCCGTCGCCGTTGAAGTCCGCCGCCGTCGCGAGGCGCCAGGCCTTGCCCGGGGAGGGGAGCCCTAGCTCGGTGGTCCGGGCCGCGTCCCGGAGGAGCCATGCCTTGACTCCGCCGCTGGGGAGATGATGGAAGACGAGGTCGGCGCGCCCGTCCGCGTTGAAATCCACCCGCAGCGTATCCGCGAACCGGCCGGGAAGGGCGGTCGCGACGGTGGTGCCGTTGACCAGGTTGGTCTGCGATTTCGGTCCCTTGCTGGACGTGGTCGTGACCTTCAGCACGGCACCCGCGCTCGTGACGGTCCCGGCCGAGTTGGCGACGTCCACCGCGTAAGTGCCGGCGTCCGTGGTGGTGACGTTGCCGAGGGTGAGGCTGGGATTAGTCGCGCCGGCAAGGTACGTCTTCGTGACCCTACGCCCGGATTTGACCTGCACGAACCAGCGGTAGCTCGGAGAGGGGTTACCGCTGGCTACCACGGTGAAGGTCACGTTCGCGCCCGCGGTCACGTTTCGGCTCACGGGCTGGGTGGTTATGACTGGGGCGTAGGTCGCGGGACTGACCGTGAGCAGCGCGATGGCGCTCGTCGTGCTGCCGACGGAATTTTGCGCAACTACGGTGTAGGCGCCCGCGCTGCCCGCGACCGCATTCGTGATGCCGTAGCTCGCGGACGTGGCTGCCGCGATGGCGTTGCCATCCTGATACCACTGGTAAGCGGGGGTCGGGTTGCCGCTGGCCGCCGCGGTGAACGCGATGCTCCCGCCCTCGATCACATTCTGGCTGACCGGCTGGAGGGTGAAAACGGGAGCGGTGAGGGGCGGGTTAACCGTGAGGACCGCGGGGGCGCTGGTGGCGGAACCGGCGGAGTTGGTGGCGGTGACCGTGTAGGTGCCAGCGTCGCTCAGCGCGGCCGCGGCGATCGTCAGCGTGTTCGCGGTGGCACCCATCACCGGATTGCCGTCCTTGCGCCATTGATACGTGGGCGCGGGAGAGCCCGAGGCGGTGGCGGAAAAGGTCACCGTGGCCCCCGCAAATACGGTCTGGCTCACGGGTGAGGAAGTAATCACCGGGGCGGTTTCGATGGGCGCGACCGAAAGGATTGCCGCGTCGGAGAGCGTCGCGCCGGCGGCGTTGCGCACCTCGGCCACATAGGTGCCGGCATCCGCGAGCGTGGCGCTGCCGAGAACGTGCTCGGCCCCGGTGGCGCCGGGAAGCTCGATCCCGTCCTTGAACCAGCGGTAGCTGAAGGGCTGATCGCCCTCCGCCGTGACGGAGAACGTGATCGCCTGCCCCGGAGAGGCCGTGGCGGTTAGTGCCGGCGAAGGCAGGGGTAGGGCAAGAAGCAGGAGCCCGCAGAACCGAGCGAGCAGCGTGAGGGAACGGTTGGAGTTCATCGAAGGAGGCAGAAATTCCAGTTGGGATCAGTGTTTCTGCCCACGGCGATGGCGGGCTCTGCTTAGGGCGCGAGCCCCGGCGCCGGGTTGAACTAGATTGAAAAGGTTTTGATAACTTCCTGCGTGGGAATGCAGTTAGATTGCGGAAAATAGGTAAAAATAGGGCTTAATACCCATATTTTTCCGTGAAAAGACCGCGATGAGACCCGGCGAGCCCGGGAATATTCCCCGGCGGCAGAATTCCCTCTTTGGAGGGGAATCTCAGATGCGCAGGCGCCGGGTCGCGGCGTTGCCTGCCGCATCGAGCAGGCTGATTTCGACCGCGTCCGCCCCCGCGGCGCGGTCGAGCGGCAACTCGAGGATGAAGGTCTCCTCGCGGCCGTCGCGGATGCCGTCTGCCGGTTGGCGCACGCTCTCGCGGAGCCCGTGGTTGAAGACCAGATCGAGGCCCTCCAGCAGGCTGAGGCCGTCGCGCCCACGCACGGTCACCACTACGGACCCAGCACCACGCACGGCCTCGGCCGTGAGGATTTCGGGCGGCGTGTGGTCTACCAAGAGCTCGTCGGTGCCGAAGGTGTGGCTCAGTCGCTCCGCGGCGGGGCGCGGGGCGGTCTCGTTCACGCGCAGCTGCGTCTCGTACGAGCCTTCCGGAAGATGGTGCGTCTGGAAACGCACGAACGGTTCGCGCGTGCCCACCACGATGTCGCGCCACTCGGTCTCGCCTTCGCGGCGGAGGGAGAAGGTCGCGGCGAGCGCGTCCCCGTCGGGATCGAGCAGGGTCCACGTCGCCACGCGCGCCCCTGGCACGGCCACGACTGGGCTGCTGGTCAGGTTGGCCCGGCCGCGGGCCTCCTCGCGGACCGGCTGCAGCAGCTGGCCCAGCGTCGTGCTCGCGGCCGGGGCGGGCTCCGGGGCGGGCATCAGGTCCAAGCCCGGGGGCAAAATGCGGAACTCCTGCAGTTGGGGACGCCGGTTCTGCGGCAGGTGGTACACGGTCGCGCGGTCCAGGCTGAACGGACCGGTCTGTTCGAGCGACAAGCGCAGGCGAAACGAGCGTCCGTGCAATTCCTCCCCCCGCCAGCCACCGTCCGGCTCGAGGCGCAGCGGCGTCCAATCGCCCCAGCCCTCCGTCTCGTCGCTGCCGAGACTCGTGCGGAGTTCGAGGCGCAGCTCACCCGCGGTGGCCCCCGCCAGCCGGGGCAGGCGCACGGCGCCGAAACGACCCGGCCCGGGCAACTCCAGCCGGCGGGTTTCCGCCGAACGGGGGCCCGCCGCCGCGAAGTCCACCCACGCGAGGCCGGGGGCATTGTTGCGCAGCGCGAGAAACAGCCCCGGGTGCGCCGGCCCTGCGGGCTGCAGGTGGTTCACCTGCGCGGAGGCGCTGCCGGGGAAGGTGAGGGAAAGCCGCTCGCGGAGGTCATACCCCACCATCTCGCCCTGGTCACCGCCCGCCGCCACGATCACCTCCCCGTGTCTCGCGAGCCCGTAGAGGGCGAGATTGGCCCGGGTGGACAGCACCTCCGGGAGGCCCCGTGGCGGCACGCGCACGAGGGCGCTGCGGCCGGTGAAACGCACGGGGGTGGCGGGAGGCGGCAGCGGATCCCGGGGCGGCTCCGCGGCCGGGCGCCCGGGGCTTGCGCTGGCGGGAGAGACCGGAGCGGAGGGGAGCGTGAGGCGCGCTTCGAGGGAGGAGGGCGAGAACACCACGGTCGCGAACAGATCACCTTCGGGCATCGCCAGCAGGTCCGTGACTTCACCCTCAGAGTTCTCAAACAGCAGCCGTGGGACGCCGCCCTCGGGATCCGGGCCGGCCTCGGCCGGGAACGCGTAGAGGTTCCCGCGCGGCGCGGAACCCGCCGCGATACGGCCGTCCGCCAGCCGCGCGAGTCGCCGCACGTTCCGGTCGCGGATCTGCCCGAAGAGAGTCACGCCGCGCGCGGCGAGCGCGGCCGTGCCGGTCGCCTCGGTCTCGCCTCCGCTCGTCGCGGCGAGGCGCGCGAGGTCGACGCGGTAGATCCGGCCGGGGTTGCCCGTCGCCGCCAGCACGATGCCCCCGCCGAGCGGCAACAGGTCCAGCACCGAATCCGCCGGCAGTCGCACTCGCGCCTTGAGTTGGCCGTCCTGCACGAAGCACAAGAGACCACCTGGCGAGGTGCCGGCGAGCAGCGCGCCCTCCGCGGTGCGGTGCAGCGCGAGCACTTGCGCATCCGGCAACCGGACCAGCTCCCGGTGCGTGAAAGCGTCCGCTCCCGGGGCGAGGGTGACCTCGTGGATGGCGCCGTCGGGACCCGTGCCGAGCAGCCAGGTGTCGGGAGTAGCCCCGCGCTCGATGGACCAGAGCAGGGGAGCGGGGGCGGGGCCCCGGAGGTCCGTGAACACGGGACCGGGCACGAGGCGCCCGTCGGCGCGGGTGGCGAGGCCGCGGAGCCGCCGGCTGGGCACGTCGCGATGGAAGTCCACCTCCAGCTTCCGCGAGAGGGGTTCGGCGGCGTGGCCGGTGAGGGCGAGGCAGGCGAGGAGCAGCGGGCGGGACAACACGGCTGCAGTCCGCGCGGCGCCGCGCCCGAAGGCAAGCCGGTGCAGCGCCGCGTTGACCGGGCCCCCGGCAACGTGTGGGGTCGCGGGATGGCGAAATGGCTGCTCGTGGATGGTTTCAACTTGGCGTACCGGTGCTTTCACGCGCTGCCGGAGCTCACCCGCGCCGACGGCTTCCCGACCGGCGCGCTGCACGGCTGGGTCAAGTCGCTCTGGAAACTGGCCGACCAGGAGGCGCCCGACGCGACGCTGGTGTTCTTTGACCGGGGCGAATCCGCTGCGCGCGTGGCGCTGCACGCGGCCTACAAGGCCCAGCGCGCCCCGATGCCCGAGGCGCTGCGCGCGCAGATCGATCCGATCCGCGAACTCACCCGCGCCATGGGGCTGGCCGGCATCGAGCAGGAGGGAGTCGAGAGCGACGACCTCCTCGCGGCGGAAGCGGTGCATCTGGCCGGGCAGGGGCACGAGGTGGTCATCGTCAGCAGCGACAAGGATTTCGCCCAGGTGGTTGGACCCCGGATCTCAATTTTGCTGCCGCCGCCATCGGCGGCGCCGAAGCTCGGCTGGCGGCGCCTCGATGCCGCGGGGGTAGTTGAGAAGTTCGGGGTCCCCCCGGAGCGCATCGCCGATTACCTCGCGCTCGTCGGGGACACGGCGGACAATATCCCCGGCATCGAGGGCGTGGGTCCGAAGACCGCCGCCAAGTGGCTGGCCGAGTACGGTTCCCTCGACGCGGTGATCGCTCGGGCCGAGGCACTGCGGCCGGAACGATTCCGCCCCGTAGTGGCGGGGGCGGCGGACCGCCTGCGGCTGAACCGACGCCTCACCACCCTGAACCTCGCGCTGCCGCCGGCGGAGCCGGCTTGGCGTACGCCGCGCCCGGCGGAACTTGTCGTGATGCTTGAGGGCTACGAGTTGCGCACGACGGCCGCCGAGGCCCGGCGTCGCCACGGGCTGGAACTCCCGCCGCCGCCCGCGACTTCCGCTCCGGCCGCTCCGCCGGCGCCGACCCAGGGCGAACTCTTCTGAACCGCGGTCAGCGCCCCGCCTCGGACTCGCCCTTCGGATCGAAGATGTAGCCGACCCCGTGGACGGTGCGGAAGTGCTCCAGGCTCATTCCCTGGTCGGAGAGGAGGTCGCGGATCTTGGCGACATACTGGTCGAGCGAGCGGCTCTTCACGTCCGCGTGCACGCCCCACACCGCGTGGATCAGGGTCGGGCGGGTCACGACCTTGCCCGCGCTGCCGTTGAGGTAGGCGAGGATGCCGAGCTCCTTGCGGCCGATGGACGCGTTGACGCCGTTGGGAAAGGAGACCTCGAGCCGTTGCGGCTGGACCCGCGCCCCGCAAAAGTCGAAGGGCTCATCGTTCACCTTGACGTTCTTGGTGATGTTGAGGTCCGCCTTCACCTCCGCCCGGCGCAGCACCGCCCGGATGCGCGCCACCAACTCCGCGTAACTGAACGGCTTGGTGATGTAGTCGTCCCCGCCCAGCTCCAGGCCCCGCACCTTGCTCTCCTCCTCGACGTTGCCCGTCAGGAAGATGATCGGCACATTGATGTCGGCCGCCTTCAACTGCTCGGCCAGGTCGAACCCGGACTGGTCCGGCAGGTTGATGTCGAGCAGCACCAGATTGGCGAAGTTCTTCTGCAGGAAACGCAGCGCGTGCTGCCCGCGGTGGCAGACCTGCGCGTTCATCTCCGCGCGCTCCAGGTGCGTCGCGACCAGCGCGGCCAATTCCGGCTGGTCCTCGACCACGACGATGAGGGGCTTCGGTTGGGTGCGCGGAGGAGGGGGTTGGGACATAAGTCGGCGCGGTGGCGGAGAGTGACGCCCCGCCGCGCGCCGTGTCAACTGCCTCCCCGCCCGGGGCTTCCGCGGGCGCGGGAGGGAAATTTGCTTGAAGGGCCCGGGGCCGGAGTGTGCCTTCGGCGGGTGTCCGAACGCGCACCTCTGTTGATGCTCGGGCTCCCCAAGGGCAGCCTGGAGGAGTCCACCAAGACCCTGTTCGCCAAGGCGGGCTGGAAAATCACGACCAGCAGCCGCAGCTATCGGCCGTCGATCGATGACCCGGAGCTCGACGGGCGCTTCGTCCGCGCCCAGGAGGTCAGCCGCTACGTCGAGCACGGTTTCTTCGACTGCGGCCTCACGGGTCACGACTGGGTCCAGGAGAACGGCTCCGACGTGGTCGAGGTCTGCGACCTGGTCTACAGCCGCGCCTCCACCCTCAAGTCCCGCTGGGTCCTGTGCGTGCCGGAGTCCTCGCCGGTCCGTTCCGCGGCCGACCTCGCGGGCAAGCGCGTGGCGACCGAGCTGATCAACACCACCCGCCGCTACTTCGAGTCCCACGGCGTGAAGGTGGAGCTGGAGTTCTCCTGGGGCGCGACCGAGGTGAAGGTGCCGGATCTGGTGGACGCGATCGTGGACATCACGGAGACGGGCAGCTCGCTGCGGGCGGCCAAGCTGCGGATCGTCGACACGCTGCTGGAGACCAACACCAAGCTGATTGCGAACAAGGCGAGCTGGGCGCACCCGGCGAAGCGCCGGAAGATCGAGACGATCGCGCTGCTGCTGCGCGGCGCCTTGGAGGCGGGCTCGAAGGTCGGGCTGAAGATGAACCTGCCCCGGGAGGCCCTCGAGCAGGTCTCGGCCCAGTTGCCCGCGCTGCGCAACCCGACGATCTCCCAGCTGAGCGCGCCGGACTGGATCGCGCTGGAGACCATCATCGACGAGAGCGTGGTGCGGGAGATCATCCCGCAGCTCAAGGCGCTGGGCGCCGAGGGCATCGTGGAGTACCCGCTGAACAAGGTCGTCTACTGAGTCATGGCCAAGGTCACCCTCGGACTCCTCCAGCACGCGTGCGGCGCCTCGCCGGCCGCGAACCTGCGCCGCACCCTCGCGCTCGCGGAAAAGGCCGCCCGCCAGGGCGCCAACATCATCTGCACGCAGGAGCTGTTCCGCTCGCAGTACTTCTGCCAAGCCGAGAAGCACGAGTATTTCCGCCTCGCCGAGCCAATCCCCGGGCCCAGCTCGCGCGCCTTCCAAGCCCTCGCGCGCAAGCACGGGGTCGTGGTCATCGCCTCGCTCTTCGAGCGCCGGGCCGCGGGGCTCTACCACAACACCGCGGTGATCTTCGATGCCGACGGCCGGATGGTCGGTCGTTACCGGAAGATGCACATCCCGGACGATCCGCTCTACTACGAGAAGTTCTACTTCACCCCCGGCGACACCGGCTTCCGCGCCTGGGACACCCGCTTCGGCCGCATCGGCGTGCTCATCTGCTGGGATCAGTGGTACCCCGAGGGCGCCCGCCTCACCGCCCTCCAAGGCGCCGAAATCCTCTTCTACCCGACGGCCATCGGCTGGCATCCCGGGGAGAAGGCGGAGCACGGCGCCCGCCAGCACGGCGCCTGGGAGACCATCCAGCGCGCCCACGCCGTGGCCAACGGCTGCTACGTCGCCGCCGTCAACCGCATCGGGACTGAGCGGCCCGAGGGCGGCGACGGAATCGAGTTCTGGGGCCAGAGCTTCGTCGCGGGCACCAGCGGCGAAATCCTCGCGAAGGCCGGAACCGACCGGGAGGAAGTGATGCTGGTGCCAATCGACCTCGGGCAGGTCGACACCACCCGGACCCACTGGCCGTTCTTGCGCGACCGCCGCATTGACGCCTACGGCGACCTCACCCGGCGTTACGTCGATCCCGTATGAAGCCCCGCGACCAACTCTTCCTGCTCTCGCCCAATTTCCCGGACTCGCGCGCGGGCACCGGCCTCTACCACTGCCCGGAGTGTGTGCAGGTGGAGGGTCTGCTCGCGTCGTACCCGTTCCTGCGGGGGGTGCTGGAAGTCGCCTACGTCGATTTCCCGCGGCCCCGCCCCGCGATCGTCCCGCTGGTGGGCGCCGAGAATCAGGGCTGCCCCGTGCTTGTGCTCGCGGGCGCCGCCCCGGCCGGAGTCGCGGTCCGCCACCACCATGCCACGGGCCGTGATTTCGTGTCCGGTTACCGCGAGATCAGCGCCTACTTGGCCGCGGTCCACCGGATCCCCGCGGCCCACCCGTGAGGCGGGCAGGGTTCGGGCCTGCGACGGCCTTCACGCTGCTGCTGGCCGCCGGCGGGCTGGGCGGTTGCGCCGTGGCCGACGCGGCCGGTCAGGCGGTCCAACGCCGCCTGCAGGATCCCGCCGTGGAGCGCGTGTTCCCGGGGGCCCCGCGGGACGTCTACAGCTCCGTACGCGCGGCGGTCACGCGGCTGGGCTACCGGGTGGTCCGCGGATCGGCCGCGCAGGGTGAACTGGAGGCGGTGAGCGTCGTCGGGGCCGGGCTGGACCCGGGCAGTTCCCGGCAGCTGGTGCTGCGGGTCCGCCTCTCGGCCGCCGAGGCGGGGACCATGGTCCGGCTGAGGGTGGCGGAGGTGCGCGAGGCCGATTCTTCCCGCCGGGCAGGGCACGCCACCGAGGTGCCCCTGCCACCGGGGCCCCGGCACGAGGCTCTGTTTGCGGAATGGGAGCGGGAGCTCACCGCCCAAAAATCCCGTTGACGCCGGGCACTCCGCCGGGCGTATTCGCCGTTTCCTGTTTCGTTTCCGTCCCGTTCCAGTCGTCCCATGCCCATCGAAATCAAGATCCGCAAGAACGAGCCCATCGACCGTGCGCTGCGTCGCATGAAGAAGAAGCTCGAGCGCGAGAACATCATCAAGGGAACCCGCGCCAAGCGGTACTACGAGAAGCCGTGCGAGAAGCGCCGCCGCAAGGAGAAGGTTCAAGCCTTCACCCAGATGCTGCGCCGCCGCTACGCTGAGTAAGTTCCCCGTCCCAGCTTTCCGGGCCGTGCGGCCGCTTCGGCGACGCGCGGCCCTTTGCTTTCCGCCCCCGGCGTCGCAACCGGCGCCTTCTTGGCCGCGTCTCCACCCCCACGTTCCGTGACGCCCCTCCTCGCCCTCTCCACCAGCTGGTGCTCCCATCGGCATCAGGACGGCCACGCGATGCTGTCGGAGATGGCCGCGCTGGGCTTCAGCCACGTCGAGCTCAGCCACGGCATCCGCATCACTTTGGTGCCCGGCATCCTGCGCGCGGTGGCGGAGGGCGTCGTCCGTATCACCTCGACGCATAACTTCTGTCCGCTCCCCACCGGAGTCGTCCAGGCCGCCCCCAACCTCTTCGAGCCCTCCGCCCGCGACCGCCGCGAGCACGACCAGTGGCTGCGCCACACCCGCCGCTCGATCGAGTTTGCCGCCCAGGTCGGGGCCAAGGTCCTCGTGCTGCACCTCGGCAGCGCCGAGTTCTTCTGGTTCAACCCCGCCCGGAAGCTTGGGCGATACCTCCGCGACCATCCGGACGCTGGTCGCAACCCGGATGACCAGACCTACGCTGGAATTCTCCGCGCCTGCTATGGGCGCCTGGAGCGACGAGTCCCGCCTTTCTGGGCCCAGGTGCAGGAGAGCTTGCGCGAGATCAGCGATTTCGCCCGGGAGAAGGGCGTCCGGCTCGGCTGCGAGAACCGGGAGAAGTTCGAGGAACTGCCCCTCGACGCCGCCTTCCCCGCCTTCTTTGCCGCCCAGCCCGCGGGTTCCCCGCTTGGCTACTGGCACGATACCGGCCACGCCGACATCAAGGAGGGGATGGGCCTGCTCCGCCACCGGGAGCATCTGGCGGCGATGGCGCCCTGGACCATCGGCTGGCACCTGCACGACGTCGATGCGCAAGGCCGGGATCACCAGGCGCTCGGCGCCGGCCACATCGATTTCGGGATGGTGAGCGAGTTCTGGCGGCCCGAGCACCTGCTCACGCTCGAGTTTTCCCCGCGGGTCGCCCCCGACGAGATCCGCGCGTCCAAGGCCCGGATCGAGGCCCTGCTGGCGCGGCGCGGCTGAACAGCCGCCGTGTGCCCTCAGCGCGCGAGCAATTCGCGCACCCAGCGCCGGTGCGGGCCGGAGAGGGTGAGGGCGTCGAGTTCGTCCGGCTTCACCCACACCAGCCCTTCGGGCGCACGTCCGGGCAGCGCCTGGGCGGGCAACTCGTGGATGAACTCGGTGATGCGGTAGCGGGTGATGCCACGCCGCTTCCGCGCCAACAGCGGGCCGCCGCGCGCCGCCGCCTCAGTCAGACCGGCCTGTTCCGCGCTGGGCAACTCGTGGACGCGGGCCAGCCGCCGCGCGCCCTCCGGCGTGCGGTGCAGCAGTAGCGCCCCTGCCCGCCGGCACCAGACGCGCACCACGATCCGGTCCTCCAATTGCCGCGGTTGCAGGCGCGGCAGTTCCTCGGGCTGACCCTGGCGCGCGCCGGCGCAAAACTCCCGGACCGGGCAGGTGAGGCACGCCGGGGCGCGGGGCAGGCACACCGTCGCCCCCAGCTCCATCATCGCCTGGTTGTGATCCCCCGGCGCGGCGGGGTTCAGCAACTCCTCCGCCAGCGGTCCGAGGGTCTTGGCCGCGGCCACGCTGTCCCGGTAGGCCGTGCGATCCGCGGTCAGGCGGGCGAGAATCCGGACGACGTTGCCGTCCACGCAGGCCGCCGGGTGCCCGAAGGCGATGCTGGTGATCGCCGCCGCGGTGTAAGGGCCCACCCCCGGCAGTTCCCGCCACGCCGCGGGGGTGCGCGGGGGTTCCGGCAGCGCCGCGACGGCCCGGGCGAGCCGGTGCAGGTTGCGGGCCCGCGAATAGTACCCGAGCCCCTCCCAGAGCCGCAGCACGCGCTCCTCGGACGCCCCCGCCAAGGCCGCGAAGTCCGGCCATTCCTCCAGCCAGCGCGCAAAGTAGGGCAACACCGTCTTCACCTGCGTTTGCTGCAACATGAACTCGCTTACCACCGTCGAATACAGGCCCGGACGCTCCCGCCATGGCAGCCGCCGCGCGTGGCGCCGGTACCAGCCCAGCAGGGCGGCCCGGAACGCGGGAGCCAATGAGGTCAGGTCGGACGACACCTCCCCAGCAGACGCCGGGCGCCCCCCGGGCCCCAAGCAGAATCTTTTTGAGCTTTCGGCCGCTTTGGTGGCCAATGCCCGCAATGACGTCCCGTTCCCGCGACGAATCCGCGCGCCCCAAGCTGGCCTCCCACACGGTCAAGCTCGACGCGGCGCAACTGGAGACCCTCCGGGGCCTCCTCGCCGGCCGGGGCTGGGAACCGTTTCCCGTCGCGCACACCCACTTCGCGTTCCGCGCCGATCACCTCAAGGTGAACGTCAGCGCCTACACCTCCGGCAAGGTCGTCGTCGCCGGCAAGGGCACCGAGGACTTCGTGCGCGATGTGCTCGAGCCCGAGGTGA
>VHCY01000032.1 GCA_016871595.1 Verrucomicrobiota bacterium | reverse complement strand
CGCCGCCCAGATGCGCCGCATCCTCCCGGAACGCAACTGGACCGAGCTCGGGATCGAGCACCCGCTCTTCCACTGCGTCTACGACCTGAAGGGCCCGCTGCAGTCCCTGCAGGTGCCGACGATGCAGTTCTGGAACCGCGCGCGGAACCCCGCCGACCCCACCGCGCCCCTGCAGATCGACCGCGGACCGGACTCCGACAAACTCTCCGTGCGCGCTCTGCTCGACGACCGCGGACGGATCATGGTGATCGCCTTCCACAACAGCGACATCAGCGACGGCTGGGAGCGCGAGGGCGAGAACGCCGACTACTTCGCCACCTTCTCGGAAAAGATCTCCTATCCCCTCGGCATCAACCTCGTCTTCTACCTGATGACGCACTGAACGCGCATCCTTCCCCCCTTCATGAGCATCCCCGTTGACCCCGCCCCCTCCGTCCCCCCTCCCGTCCCGGCCCCCGCCTCGGAGCGCGAGATCGCCGAACGCCTGCTGGCCGGGCGGGGCCGCATCGAGGCCGAGCTCGCCAAGGCGATCGTCGGCCAGCGCGAGGTCATCGAGCAGATCCTCCTCGCACTCGTCGCCGGCGGCCACTGCCTCATCACCGGCGCCCCCGGTCTCGCGAAGACCCTCCTCGTCAAGTCCATCGCCCAGGTCTTCCACCTGCGCTTCGCGCGCATCCAGTTCACCCCGGACCTGATGCCGGCGGACATCACCGGCACGGAAATCCTGCAGGACGATGGCGCGGGGGGGCGCCGCCTCACCTTCGTGCGTGGGCCGGTCTTCGCCCACCTCGTACTCGCCGACGAGATCAACCGCACGCCGCCGAAGACCCAGGCCGCCCTGCTCGAGGCGATGCAGGAGCACCAAGTCACCGCCGCCGGCGTGCGCCACGCGCTCGAGGAGCCGTTCTTCGTGCTCGCGACCCAGAACCCGATCGAGATGGAGGGCACCTACCCGCTGCCCGAGGCCCAGCTCGACCGCTTCATGTTCAACGTGGTGATGGACTACCTGCCGGCCGCCGACGAGGTCGAGGTGGTGCGGCGGACCACCGCCGGCCGCCCGCCCGCGATCGAGCCGCTTTTCACCGGGGAGGATGTCCTGCGCTTCCACGAGCTCGTCCGCCAGGTCCCGGTCGCGACCGAGATGGTGGAGTTCGCCGTCCGGCTCGCCGCGCTCTCGCGGCCGCGCCAGCCGGGCACGCCGGACTTCGTGAACGACTGGGTGGGCTGGGGCGCCGGCACGCGGGCCGCGCAATTCCTCGTCCTCGGCGGCAAGGCCCGGGCGCTGCTCGCCGGCCGCGCGCACGTCACCCTCGAGGATCTCGCGAGCCTCGCCCTGCCGGTCCTGCGGCACCGCATCCTGCTCAACTACCGCGCGGAGGCGGAAGGCATCCGCGTCGACGAGGTGATCCGCCGGCTGGTGGAGCTGGCGCGCGCGGGCCGCACCTGAACCGATGGCCACCCTCGCCGCCGCCCCGGGCGCGCTGATCGACCCGCGCGCGCTGATGACCATCCGCAGCCTCGAGCTGCGGGCGCGGGCGGTCGTGGAGGGTTTCTGGAGCGGGCTCCACCGCAGCCCCTACCACGGGTTCTCGGTCGAGTTCACCGAGTACCGCCAGTACACGCCGGGGGACGACCCGCGTCACGTCGACTGGCGCGTCTTCGCGCGGTCCGACCGCTTCTACCTGCGCAAGTACGATGATGAGACGAACCTGCGGGTCCACGTCCTCGCCGACCGCAGCCGCTCGATGGAGTACGGCTCCGCTGGGATCACCAAGGCGGCCTACGCGGCGACCCTCGCGGCTACGCTCGCGTTTTTCCTCCACCAGCAGGGGGACGCGGTGGGGCTGACGACCTTCGACGAGCAAGTGCGCGATCACCTGCCCCCGCGCCACCGGTCGGGCCATCTCCGCCAGATCCTGCACACGCTCGAGCGCCCCGCGGCCGGCCAAGCCACGGACCTCTCAGCGCCCTTCCAGCACTTCTCCCGCCTCATCGCCAAGCGCGGCCTCGTGCTCGTGCTGTCCGATTTTCTCGCGCCGCTCGAACGGCTGGGGCGCGATCTCCTCACCCTCACCGCGGCAGGCCACGAGGTGGCCGCTTTCCGCGTGCTCGACCCGGCCGAGCCCTCGCTCGGGCTCGGCGGACCCGCGATGGTGGAGGACGTCGAGTCGGGGCGGACGCTCTACATCGATCCGGCGCAGGCCCGCGAGGCCTACGGCCGCCGGTTCGAGCAACACCGGGAGGAACTGCGGGCGGTGACGGCGCGGCTCGGGGTGATGCTGCACGGGGTGCGGACGGACGAGCCGCTGGAACTCGCGCTGTTCTCGTTCCTGCAGGCCCGGGCCCGGCGGGGCCGGCTGGTCCGGCGCGCCCCGGGGGGAGGCGGCGGATGAACTTCCTCACGCCCCTGTTTTTGCTCGGCGCCCTCGCGGTCGCGGGCCCCATCCTCTACCATCTGGTGCGGCGGGCGACCCGCGAGCGCGTGCGCTTCAGCTCGCTGCTCTTCCTCGAGCCCAGCCCGCCCCGCGTCTCGCACCGCCACCGCGTGGAGCACTGGCTGCTGCTCCTGCTGCGCTGCCTCGCGCTGCTCGTGCTCGCCCTCGGATTCGCGCGCCCCTTCCTGCCGGAATCCCCCGCCGCCGATCCGTCCGCCAATCCGCCCCGGCGCGTCGTGGTGCTGCTCGACCGCAGCGCGAGCATGCGCCGCGAGGGCCTCTGGGAGGACGCCCGCGCTCGCGTCCGCACCCTGCTCGAGCGGGCTGCGCCCTCCGACCAGTTCGCGCTCGTGGCGTTCGACCGCTCGGTCGAGACGCGGCTGGACTTCCGGGCCTGGAACCAGGTCGCCCCGGGCGAAAGGAGAGCGTTGGCCGAGGGGCGTCTCGCCGCGCTGCAACCGGGCTGGGCGGGCACGCAGCTCGGACGGGCTCTGGCCTTCGCCGCGGACCTGCTCGCGGAGGACGATCCGGGCCGCGCCCCCGGCCCGCGCCAGATCGTGCTGGTCAGCGACCTCCAGGAGGGCAGCCGCTTGGAATCCCTGCAGGCCTTCGAGTGGCCACGGGGCGTCGAGTTGCTGCTCGAGCCCGTAGCGGCGCGGACCACCACCAACGCCGGGATCCAGCTGCTGACCGACGCCACGGAGGGCGCGCGTACCCCGGAGGCCAAGGTGCGGGTGCGGGTGGCGAACGCCGCGGGCTCCCGGCAGGAACGCTTCACGCTCACCTGGCGGCGGCCCGGGCTCACCCCGGGCGCGGACGGCCCCGCGGTCGGCGAGGCGATCGAGGCCTACGTGCCCCCGGGCCAGACCCGGACCTTCGCGCTCGCGCGCCCGGCGGGTGCCACGGGCGAGGAGCGCCTGGTGCTTTCCGGGGACGAGGATGCCTTCGACAACACGCTGCACTGGATCGCGCCGGTGCAGGAGCGTCCGCTCGTGCTCTGGGTCGGCGCCGAGCCGCCGGAGGATCCGGCACAACCGCTCTTCTTCCTGCGGCGCGCGTTCGCCGAGACGCCGCGCGTCGCCGTACGGGTCGAGGCGCGCCCGCCCGCGGTGCCGCTCGCCGCCGCCGACCTCGCCGCGGCCCGCCTGACTTTTGTCTCCGCGCTCCACGGCAACGAGGAGGCCCTGCGCGCGGCGGTCGCCGACGGCGGCACGGTGGTGGTCCTGCTGCGGGGTGCCGGGGCGGCGGAAGGCGAGGCGCTGGGCCGTTTGGCCGGCACCCCCGCGGTGCCGTTGCGCGAGTCCCGCGCGGATCGTCCCGCCCTGTGGGCCGAGGTGGATTTCGGCCATCCGCTGCTCGCACCGTTCACGGACGCCCGCTTCAGCGACTTCAGCCGCATCCGCGTGTGGCGGCACCGCGAGCTTGATCCCGCGTCACTCCCGGGCGCGCGCGTGCTGGTCCGCCTCGATTCCGGGCATCCGCTGCTCGTGGAGGTCCCGCGGGGCCGCGGGCGCCTGCTGCTCTGGATGAGCGGCTGGCATCCGGCGGACAGCCAGCTCGCGCTCTCGTCGAAGTTTGTCCCGCTGCTGTGGTCGCTGCTCGAGGCCTCCGGGGGAACCGGCGGTTTCAACCCGCAGTACGCGGTCGGCGACCCGGTGTCTTTGCCCGCCGCCCAGGCCGCGGGACCGGTGCGCGGTCCAGGCGGCGAAAACCTTCCGGTGACCTCGGGCCAGCCGTTCACCGGCGCTTCCGCCCCCGGCGTGTACACGGTCGGCCCGGGCGCCACGGCCCTGCGGCTGGCGGTGAACGTGGACCCCGCGGAAAGCCGGACGGCCCCGCTCGGGGCGGATGAGTTGGAGCGGCTGGGCGTTCCCGTCTCCCGCGCCAACGTCGCCCCCGCCGCGCCGGTGACCCCCGCGACGCTGCTCGGCGCCGAGGCCGAGGGTCGCCAGAAACTCTGGCGGTGGCTCGTCGCCGCCGCGCTGCTCGTCCTGCTCGCCGAAACCTTCCTCGCCGGCCGGGCGATCCGCCCGGCGGCCTCCTCTTTATGAACGATCCTGTCCTGCGCCAAAGGCTCCGGCGGGTGGCTGCGCGCATCCGCTGGTTCCGTTTCTGGCGCGCGCTCGCCGCCGGCTGGGCCGCGTGTGCCCTGATCGCGCTCACCCTCGCTTGGCTGCAGGGGCCGCTCGGCTGGACCTCCCCCCTCGTCCTGCCCTCGGTCGCCGGCCTCGGCGCCGCCCTTGCGTTCACCCTCGCCCTCAACCAGCTCACCCGCCCGATCGATGACCGCTGGCTCGCCCGCCGGATCGAGGCCGCGCACCCCGAACTCGACGGGCTCCTGCTCACCGCCGTCCAGCAGACCGCGGACACCGCGGGCCCCGGCGGCTACTTCCGGGAACGGCTCGTGCAGGAGGCGGCCGCCCGGGCGGCGCGCGCGGACTGGCGCGACGTGCTGCCGCGGCGCCGGCTCCTCGGGTGGCAGGCGCTCCACTGGCTGGCCTGCGGGCTCTTCGTCGCGTCGCTTTCCTACCTCCGCGTGACCCCGGTGCTGGGCGAGAAACCCTCGTGGAAGGGCGCGGATGGCGTGACCGTCACGCCGGGCGACACGAAGTTGGAGAAGGGTGAGAGCCTCGTCGTGCTGGCCCGCTTCGGGGGCGAGGTGCCCGCGGGCGTCACGCTGGTCGTGCGCGAGTCCGGGGCCGGGTCGCGGACGATCCCGCTGGTGAAGAGCCTGGCGGATCCGGTGTTCGGCGGGAGCGTGCCGGAGGTCCAGCGCGACCTCACCTACCAGGTCGAGTATCCCGGCGGGCACACCCCGGAGTTCCGTGTGTCCGTCTTCGAGCATCCGCGGCTCATCCGCGCGGATTTCGCGCTCACGTTTCCCGATTACACGCGCCTGCCGCCCCGCCGCATCGAGGACACCCGGCGGGTCAGCGCCGTCGAGGGCACCCGGCTCGACCTGACCCTCGCCCTCAACAAGCCCGTGCGCTCCGCGCGCCTCGTCGGACGCGGCGCCACCAAGGGCACGATCGAGTTGCAGCCCTCCCCGGGCCGTCCCGAGGCCCTGCTCGCCGGCCACGTGCCCGCCGCCAGCGGCACCTACGAGCTCCAGCTCACGGACGACGAGGACCGCGGCGCGAAGACGCCCGTGCCCTTCACCATCGACGTGCAGCCCAACCGCCCGCCGGAGATCCGCCTCGCGCTCCCCCGCGGCGACGTGCGCCCCTCCGCGCTGGAGGAGGTTGGCTTCGAGGGCACGGTCTGGGACGACTTCGGGGTGCTGCGCCACGGGCTGGCCTACACCCTCGCCGATGGCGCGCAGGCCGAGGTGGAACTCGGCCGGGATGCCCCCGCCCGCGAGAAACGCGCCTTCTCCCACCTGCTGCGCCTCGAGGAACTCGGGGCCAAACCGGACGACCTCGTGACCTGGCACGCGTGGGCCGAGGATATCGGGCCCGATGGCCGCCCGCGACGGACGCAGGGCGACCTGTTCTTCGCGGAGGTGCGGCCGTTCGACGAGATCTTCCGCGAGCGGCGGCAGGACTCCGGCGAGGGCGAGGGTGGCCCCCAGGGCCAGCAGGCCCAGCGCCTCACCGAACTGCAGAAGCAGATCATCAGCGCCACCTGGCGCCTGCGGCGCGACGGCGCCAAGCCGGGCTACGCCGCCAACGTCAAGGTGGTGCTCGAGTCGCAGCAGCAGGCCCTGACCCAGGCCGGAGAAGCCGCCGCGGAGGCCCGGGGCCCCCGGCAGGAGGCCCTGTGGCAGCCCGTGATCCAGGGGATGGAGCGCGCGGTGGAGCGCCTGCGGGAGGCCGCCACGGCGCCCGAGCCCCTGGCGCAGGCCCTGATCCACGAGCAGGCCGCCTACCAGGCCCTCCTCCGGCTACAGAGCCGCGAGACCTCCGTGTCCCGGCGTAACCGTAAGCAGGGTGGGGGCGGCGGAGGCGGCGGCAACCAGCGCCAGCTCGACCAGCTCGAGCTTGAGCAATCCGAGAACCGTTACGAGACCCAGCGCGTCGCCCGCTCCCCGCAGAACCAGGAACGCCGCGAGCAGCTCGCGGTGATGAACCGCCTGCAGGAGCTCGCCCGCCGCCAGCAGGACCTCAACGAGCGCCTCCGCGAGGTCCAGGCCTCCCTGCAGGAGGCCAAGACCGAGGCCGAGCGCGAGGAGGCCGCCCGCCGCCTCCGCCGCCTCGAGGAGGAACAGCGCCAGATGCTCGCCGACGCCGACGAGATCCGCCAAAGGATGGACCGCGCCGAGAACCAGGCTTCCCTCGCCAACCAGCGCCAGCAGCTCGAGGAGACCCGCGACCAGCTCCGCCAGGCCGCCGACGCGGCCGCCGGCGGCTCCGTCGCCCAGGCCCTCGCCTCCGGCTCCCGCGCCCAGCGGCAGCTGCAGGAGATGCGCGACGAGCTCCGCCGCCAGAGCGCGGGGGAGTTCGCCGAGGAACTCCGCACGATGCGCGGCGAGGCCCGCAGCCTCGCCCAGCAGCAGGAGGAGGCCGCCCGCCAGCTCGAGCGTCTCGCCCAGGGTGGTGCCACCGGCGCGCGCAAGACGCTCTCCGGCGCCGGCGACCGCCAGGAACTCCTCGACCAGCTCGAGGGCCAGAAGGAACAGCTCAACCGCCTCGTCGAACGCGCCAGCCGCCTCTCCGAGCAGGCCGAGAACTCCGAACCGCTCCTCTCCCGCCAGCTCTACGACAGCCTCCGCAAGGTCAGCCAAGATGACGCCAAGGCCGTCCGCGACGCCCGCGAGGGACTCCTTTCCGGGGGCGCCCTCTCCCGGGACCTCAACGAACGCCTCCAGCGGGCCCAGGAACGCGAGGAGGGCGGCCGCGCGGTGGACGTGACGCGCGAACTGCTCCGCGACGGTCTCCTCTCCGAGGCCCGCCAGGCCGGCGAGCGCTCCCGCGGGCTGGTCGACGAGCTCCGCCGTGGGGTCGAACGTGCCGCCGAACGGGTGCTGGGCGACGATGCCGAACAGCTCAAACTCGCCCGTTCCGAGCTCGATGCGCTGGCCGACCAGCTGCAGCGCGAGCTCGCCGCCGCGGGCGCCCCGGGTGCCGGTGGCCCGGGCGAGGAACGACAGGCCTCCGCCAACGCTCCCGCCGGGGAACGCCCCGCCGGAACCGAGGGCTCCTCCCCCGATGCGGCCGGTGAGCCCCGCCGCCCCGGCAGCTCTCCGGGTGAGTCCGTCGCGGCTGGCACGCCGGGCCAACCGGGCCCGCCCGGTGCGGGCCAGACTCCGGGCGAGGGCCGCGGGAACGCGGGCGCTCCCGGCGAGAACGAGGGCCGCGGGCGCTCCGAGGCCCGTCCGGCCGGCGAGCGGATGGCCGCCGATGGCCCGCGCCCCGTGCGCCGTGGCGGTGGGGGCGGAGGCGGCCGGGAGTCCCTCGGCCTCGATGCCCTCTTCAACGCCGGGGAGGAACGCGCCGGGATCGGCGGCGGTGATTTCGGCGGCGCCGTCACCCGCGGCCCGCTCACCGGCGAGGAATTCAACCGCTGGAGCGAGCGACTCCGCGACGTCGAGGATCTGGTCGAGTCGCCCGAGTTGCGCAACGCCCTCGCCTCCGCCCGGGAGCGCGCCCGCCTCGTGCGCCGCGACTTCCGGCAGGAGCGCCGCAAGCCTGACTGGGCCTCCGTGCAACTCCAGATTCTGCGCCCGCTGCTCGAGGTGCGCAGCCGCGTGGCGGAGGACCTCGCACGCCGGGAATCGAAGGATCCGCTCGTGCCGCTCGACCGCGATCCGGTGCCCGCCCGCTTCGCCGAGGCGGTGCGCCGCTACTACGAGGAACTGGGGAAGGACCGCTGACCGATGGGGTCCACGTTCACCTTTTCCGCCGGGCCCTGGCTCTGGCCCGCGCTCGCCGCCGGGGCCGTCGCGCTCGCTGCGCTGGCGTGGGGGTACCACCGGGCCGCCGGTCACCCGTGGCGCTGGGGCCTCGCGGCGCTCAAGGCCCTCGGCTGCGCCGCGCTCGTGCTCTGCCTCCTGGAACCCACGTGGGTCCGCCAGCGCGCGCGGCCCGGCGCCAACCTCTTCGCGGTCGTCGCCGACAACAGCCAGAGCCTGCAGGTCCGCGACCCGGGGGCCACGCGCGCCCGCGGCGAGGAACTCCGCGAACTGCTCGACCCCGCCCGCGCGGCGTGGCCCGGGGCGCTCGCGGCCACCTTCGACGTCCGCCGCTACCTGCTCGACGCCCGCCTGCAGGCCTCGCCCGACTTCCGTGACCTCACCTTCGCGGGCCGCGCCTCCGCCCTCGGGCACGGGCTGCGCGCCGTCACCGAGCGCCTCGCGGGCCGCCCCCTCGCCGGGATCCTGCTCCTCTCCGACGGCAACGCCACCGACCTCCGCGGCGGCCTGCCCGCCGATTTCGCCGGCCTGCCCCCCGTTTATCCGGTCGTCCTCGGCCGCCCGGGCGCGGTGCGGGACCTCTCGCTCGCCCAGGTCGGCGTCACCCAGTCCGCCTTCGAGGACGCTCCCGTCGACGTGCAGGCCGAGGTGGTCGCGGGCGGCTTCACCGGCCGGCCGGTGACCGCGCGCCTGCTGGACCGCACCGGCAAGGTCCTGCAGGAACAGACCCGCGAGGTCCGCCGCGACGGCGAGACGCTCGCCTTCCGTTTTCGCTTCAAGCCCGCGGAGCCCGGGCTCTCCTTCCACGAGGTGCGCGTGTCGCCCCCGCCGGGCGACGAGGCCGCCGAGGCCACGCGGGTGAACAACCAGCGCGTGATCACCGTCGACCGCGGGCGCGGGCCCCTCCGGGTCCTCTACGTCTCCGGCCGGCCGAATTGGGAATACAAGTTCCTCAACCGCGCCATCGAGGGCGACGAGCAGCTGCAGCTGGTGGGCCTGATCCGGGTGGCGAAGCGGGAGCCCAAGTTCGATTTCCGGGGCCGTGCCGGCGAGACCAGCAACCCTCTCTTCCGCGGCTTCGGCAACCAGGCGCCCGAGGACGTCCAGCGCTACGACCAGCCGGTGCTCGTGCGCCTCAACACCCGCGATGAACTGGAACTGCGGGCCGGCTTCCCGCGTACGCCGGAGGAGCTCTTCGGCTACCACGCGGTGATCGTCGACGACCTCGAGGCCGAGTTCTTCTCCGCGGACCAGGCGGCCCTCCTGCAGCGCTTCGTGTCTGAGCGCGGCGGCGGTTTCCTGATGCTCGGGGGCATGGAATCCTTCCAGGAGGGACGCTACCACCGCACGCCCGTGGGCGAGATGCTCCCCGTCTACCTCGACCGCTCCGCCGAGGAGCCCGCGGGGCCGGCCAAGGTGCAGTTCCAGCTCTCCCGCGAGGGCTGGCTCCAGCCGTGGGCCCGCCTGCGCGAGACCGAGGGCGAGGAACGCGCGCGGCTCGAGACGATGCCGCCCTTCGAGGTCCTCAACCGCGTGCGCGCCCTCAAGCCCGGCGCCAGCGTCATCGCCAGCGTCCGCGACGAGAAGGGCACGGAACTCCCCGCCCTCGCCGTGCAGCGCTTCGGCCGCGGGCGCACCGCCGCCCTGATGGTCGGCGACCTCTGGCGCTGGGGGATGCGCGACGCCGCCGCCCAGGAGGATATGGCCCGCTCCTGGCGCCAGCTGGTGCGCTGGCTCGTGGCCGACGTCCCGGGCCGCATCCAGGTCACCGCCGAACCCGTCGCGGGCGACCCCAACGGGGCGCAGCGCCTGCAGGTCCGCGTGCGCGATGAGAAATTCCAGCCGGTCGACGACGCAGTGGTCAGCCTCGAGGTGGAACCCGTCCTCCTCGCCGGCGCCTCCACCCCGCCGGGTCCGCCGCTGCGGCTCGCCGCCGAGCCCGCCGCCGCCGAACCCGGGCTGCACGAGGCCACCTACGTGCCCCGCCAGACCGGCGGCTTCCGCGCGGTCGCCACGGTCCGCGGGGCCGACGGGACCGACCTCGGCCGGGCCGAAACCGGCTGGAGCAGCGACCTCGCCGCCGAGGAGTTCCGCTCGCTCCAGCCCAACGTCGCCCTCCTCGAGGAACTCGCCCGCCGCACCGGCGGCCGCGTGATCCCCGCGGACGAGCTCGACGGCTTCGTCCGCCGCCTGCCCGAACTCCGCGCCCCCGTGATGGAAACCTGGACCCAGCCCGCGTGGCACTCGCCCCTCTTCTTCGCCTTCGCCCTCGCGTGCCTGCTCGCCGAGTGGGGCCTCCGCCGCTGGAAAGGCCTCCCGTGATCCCCCGCCTGCTGCTCCTCCTCGCCCTCACCGCGGCGGCCCTGCGCGCCGCCGGCACGCCCACCGTCATTCTGGTGTGCGGCCCTGCCGGGGACGCGGAGTTCGCGCCCGACTTCACCGCCCAGGTCAAGGCCTGGACCGACGCCTGCGCCCGCGCCGGGGCCAAGCTCCGGCTCATCGGCGAGGGCCCGGCCCCGGCGGAAGGCGCCGAGCCCGACCGCGAACAGCTCCGGCGCTTGCTCGCCGAGGAGGCCGCCGCCGGCGACGCCGAGCTGTGGCTCGTGCTGGTCGGCCACGGCACGTTCGACGGCCGCGAGTCCCGCTTCAACCTCCGCGGGCCGGACTTCACCTCCGCGGAACTCGCCGAATGGCTCCAGGCCGTCCGGCGGCCGCTCGCGTTCGTCCACACCGGTTCCGCCAGCGCCCCCTTCCTGCCCCGTCTGGCCGGCCCGGGCCGCATCGTGGTCACCGCCACCCGCAGCGGCAACGAACAGAATTACACGCGCTTCGGCCGCCACTTCGCCGAGGCCGTCGCCGAGCCGGCCAGCGACCTCGATCGCGACGGCCAAGTCTCGCTGCTCGAGGCCTACCTCGCCGCCGCCCACCGCACCCGCGAGTTCTACAAGGCCGCCGGCCGCCTCGCCACCGAGCATCCGCTCCTCGATGACAACGGCGACGGCCTCGGCACGCCGCCCGACTGGTTCCGCGGCGTCCTCGCGACCCGCCGCGCCCGCGACGGGGCCGCCCTCGACGGGTTGCGCGCCCACCAGTTCCACCTCGTCCCCAGCGCCGAGGAGCGCCGGCTCTCCCCCGAGGCTCGCGCCCGCCGCGACACGCTCGAGGGCCGGCTCGCCGAGGTCCGCGCCCGCAAGGCCCAGCTCGCGGAGGACGCCTACCTGCGGGAGCTCGAGGGCGTGCTGCGGGAACTGGCCGAGGTCTACGCCGCCCCCTGACCGGACGCCGTGCGGATCGTCGACGCCCACGTTCATCTCTATCCGCCGGAGATCAACCGCGACCCGGCCGGCTGGGCCGCCGCCCACGGCGAGCCGCATTGGGCCCTGCTCTGCACCCGCCGGCGACGCGACGGCCGGCCGGTCCAGGGTTTCCCGGACGCGGCCGAACTGTTGCGGGAACTCGACGCCGCCGGGATCGAGCACGCGGTGCTGCTCGGCTGGTACTGGGAGCAGGCCGCCTCCTGCGCCACGCAGAACCGTTTTCTCGCCGCCTGCGTCCGCGCGCACCCGGATCGCCTCTCGGCCTTCGCCACGGTGCAGCCCGCGGCCGGGCCCGTGCCCTGCCTCGCCGAGCTGGAACGCGCCCGCGACGAGGGGCTCCGCGGGGTGGGGGAGTTGTCCCCGCACGCCCAGCAACACGACCTCACCGCACCGGGTCTGGAGGCCGTCCTGGCCTGGGCCGGCGCCGCGGGCTGGCCGGTGAACCTCCACGTCACCGATCCCGCGGCCGGGCCTTACCCGGGCCGCATCGCGACGCCGCTGGCGGATTTCCGCGCGCTGGCGCTGCGCTTCCCCGGCACCCGCTTCATCCTCGCGCATTGGGGCGGGTTGCTGCCCCTGGCCGGCGAAGGCGAGGCGCCCGCGAACGTCTGGTACGACACCGCCGCCTCGCCGCTGGTGCACGGGCCCGAGATCTGGGAACGGTTCCTCCGCGCCGTGGGGCCGGAGCGCGTGCTCTTCGGTTCCGACCTCCCGCTCCACCTTTACCCGCGGGAACCCGGCTCCGGGCTCGCTCGCCTGGTCGCCGAGGCCCGCGCGGGCGGTGCCGACGCCGCGGTGTTCGGGAAAAATCTCCTCAGCCTGCTCGGTCCGGCCGGAAGGTCCGCAGCGCCCAGCGCAGCGCCGGGCTCCGGTGATCCGGGAAGATCACCTGCAGGCCCGTCGTGAGCCCGCCCGGTAAGGCGACGGGCAACGACAGCACGGGCTGGCCGCCGAGGCTGGCCGGCGCGGTGAGTTGAATGATCCGGTTGCGCAGCTCGGGGGTGCACTCCGCCTTGGTCGGGGCCGCGGTGGGCGTCGCGGGCAGCACCAGCAAATCGTGGGTGCGGAAATACTCCCGCCAGACCGCCCGCACGCCCTCCGTCGCGGCCCGCGCCGCCGCCACCTGCTCCGGGGTGACGCGCGCCGCGTTCTCCAGACGCTGGCGCACGTTGGGATCGTACTCCGCCGCGCGGCGGGGAAACCAGCCGCGGTGCCAAGCCCAGGCTTCCGCTGCGACGATCGTGTGGTACGCCGCCAGTGCGGGCGCGAACCCGGCCGCCAGCTCCTCGGCCAGCGCAGCCTCCGCCGGCTCCGCCAGTTGCCCGGCCGCCCGTCCGAAGGCCGCCGCCACCTCCGGATCAAGCCCGGGCGGCGACCAACTCCGGCCGCGCCAGGGACCCGCCGTGGGCTGCTCCGGGGGCAACAGCGCCTCGATGACCGCCGCGAGATCTTCCGCCCCGGCGGTGAACCAGCCCGCGGTGTCGCAGGTCGGCGCCAGCGGCACCGCATCCGCGATCCAGGGCTCGCCGGGGGTCAGCCGCAGGCCGAACAGGCCGCAGAACGCCGCGGGCACGCGCACCGAGCCTCCCGTGTCCGTCGCGAGGGCCAGCGGGACAATCCCCGCCGCGACCGCCGCCGCGGACCCGCTGCTCGAACCGCCCGTGGTGCGGCCGGGAAATCCGGGCCGGTGGCAGTCGCCGTGGTGCGGGTTCTCCCCGGTGATGCCGTAGGCGAACTCGTGCAGGTGGGTCTTGCCCGCGAGCACGGCCCCGGCCCGGGCGCACGCCGCCGAGAGGGCTCCGTCCCGGGCGCCCGCCGCGCGTTCCTGCGGCAGGAAGGTGGAGCCCGCGGCCGTCGGCGCGCCAACCGTGTCAAAGAGGTCCTTCGCGAAATAGGGCACGCGGCCCAGCGGCCGGCCCGGATCCGCCGCCGCGAGCGCCGCCGCCAGCTCCGCCTCGGGCCGGAGCCACGCGAGCACGGCGCGCTGCTGCGCGGGTTCCAGCCGCGTCCGCACCCGCCGGTGCACTTCCGCCGCCGCCACCGCCGGTTCCATCCCGCGCCACTCCGCGAAGGTCATCCCGAGAGGCTCGGCGCGCGCCCCGCCCGTGGCAATCCGCGCGTTTCGGGCTGGCCCGGCGCCGCCCCGCGGCGATTGGATGGGAAATGCGTCCCCGCCCGCCGCACCGCTGGTGCCTCGCCCTCGCCCTCCTGGCGCTGGGCGCCTGCGCGCGCGGGCCGGAACAGCCCCCGCCCACCCCGGCCCCCGCGGCGCCCCGCCCGCGGGTGGTCCTCCAGACCGACTGGTTCCCGCAGGGGGAACACGGGGGATTCTACCAGGCCCTTGCCGCCGGCCATTACGCGGCGGCCGGGCTCGACGCCGAACTCTGGCCCGGCGGGCCGGGCGCCGGCATCCGGCTCAAGGTCGCCCGTGGCGACGCGGATTTCGGGATGCTCCGCGCGGACGATGTCCTCCTCGCGGCCAGCCGCGGGCTCCCGCTGGTGATGGTGATGGCGACCCTCCAGCACGAGCCGCTCGCTCTGATGGTGCACGCGGACAGCCCGGTCCGCACCTTCCCGGACCTCGCCGGCCGCACCGTCATCGGCAACGTCGGGATGGCGTGGTTTCCGTACGTCGAGCGCCGCTTCGGGATCACCTTCGAAAAGCGCCAGAACACGTACGGCCTCGGGGAATTCCTGGGCCGCCCGGAGCTCATCCAGCAGGTGATGGTCACCAACGAGCCCTACTTCGCCCGCGCCCAGGGCCGGGAGGTGCGCTGGCTCGGCCTCGCGGAATCGGGTTACGACCCCTACCACGTCGTCGTCGCCCGCCGCTCCCTGGTGCGGGACCGCCCCAACCTCGTCCGGGCCTTCGTCCAGGCCTCGATCCGCGGCTGGCACGAGTACCTGACCAGTGACCCCGCCGCGGCCGACGCGCTCATCCTCCAGCGCAACCCGCAGATGTCCCCCGGCCTGCTCGCGCACTCGCGGCGTGAACTGATCGCCGGGCGTTTCGTGACCGGCGACCCGGCCCGCGGCGAGCGGATCGGCCAGCTGGACCCCGCGCGGCTCGCGGCGCTGGCCGGGCAGTTGCGGGAACTCGGGATCCTCGAGGCGCCCCTGGACCTCGCCGACGTCGCGCTGCCGCCCGCGCCCTGAACGGGGCAGGAAGGGATTGCCTCGGCGCCGCCCCCGCGGTGGGGTGGGGGACGATGTCCCCCGAAGCCCGTCTCGCCGCCCTCGGCCTCACGCTCCCTGATCCGCCGGTCGCCGCCGGCAGCTACGTTCCCGTGGTGCGCACCGGTAACCTGCTCTATTGCGCCGGCACCATCGCGGTGCGCAACGGAGTCCAGACCCACGTGGGCCAGGTCGGGCGGGAGCAGACCGTCGAGAGCGCCCGCGAGGCCGCCGCGGTCTGCGTGCTCAACACGCTCGCGAACCTGCGGGCCGCCGTTGGCTCCCTCGACCGGGTCGCGCGCATCGTGTTCGTGAGCGGTTACGTCAACGCGGTGGACGGTTTCTCCGAGAGCCCCGCGGTCCTCAACGGCGCGAGTGACCTGCTCGTGTCCATCTTCGGCGATGCCGGCCGGCACGCCCGGGCCGCGGTCGCGGTGAACGGCCTGCCCCGGGGCAGCACCGTCGAGGTCCAGGTGGTCGCCGAGGCCGTCGCCGGCTGAACCGGATTCGGCCGCGCGGCCGGCCCCGCGCGGCGGCCGCGGCTCAGAGGAGCTTGCGCAGCACCTTGGCGTTGCGCCCGCTCTCCTCGTAGGTGTGCAACCGCGCCTCGGGCAGGGCCTCCTTGGAGGCCTCCTCGAACCCGCAGACGTTGGTGAAGAACCCGAAGTTCTGCGTCGACAGCGCCAGCAGGGTGTCGGCGCCCCGTTCCTTCGCGACCATCCCGGCGTACTCCACCATCTTCCGCCCGATCCCGCGGTTGTGGTAGAAGGGCATCACGTAAAGCGAGCCCACCTCCGCTATGCGCGGAGAATCCGGGTAAAAGTACAGGGTCACGCAGGCGATGATGTTCTCGTCGACCTCGAAGACGTAGAACTGCTCGATGTTCTTCTCGATCGCCTGCTGGGTCCGGTGGATCAGCTCCTCGCGGCGGACCGCGTTGCGCGTCAGGTTGTAGATCAGGCGCACGTCGCCCTTCCGCGCGCGCCGGATCTGCTGGTAATCGTTCCCATAGACCAGCGAGCCGACGCCGTCGTTGGAGAAAATCTCGTTCAGCAGCCCGTCGAAGATCCGCCCGTCGAGGATGTGCACCCGCGGCGTCCCCGTCTCGATCGCCTTGATCGCGTGCAGCGCCTTGCTCAGGGCCGCCGGATCGATGCGCGCGGGCGCCTCGCGGGCGATCTGCTGCAGCGCCTCCAGCGAGATCTCCCGGCGGAACTCGCCGTCGATGCCCAGCCCCGCAACCGGGCCGAGAAACAGGATCTTCGTCGCCTGCAGCGCCTCCGCCACCTCCGCCGCCAGCAGGTCCGAGTTCAGCCGCAGCGACCGACCGTCCGGCCCGAAGCCGATCGGCGGAAGCACCGGGATGATCTGCCGGTCGATCAGCTCCCCGAGGAAATCCTTGTCGATCCGGTCCACCTTTCCGGTGAACTGCTGGTCTACGCCACGGATGATCCCCACGGGCAGGGCCCGCACGGCGTTCGTGATCGCGCACTTGAGCAGGTTCTGGGTCAGCCCCTCGACGAACGCGTGGGACGCCCGCGCCGCCGCCCGCACCGCGAGGTCCAGCGTCGCCGCATCGGTCACGCCCGAGCCATCCGCGTTCGAGATCGGGATGCCCCGCAACTCCGACAATTCGCGCAACTGGTGGCTGATGCCGTGCACCAGCACCACCTTGATGCCCAGGGACCGCAGGACCGCGATGTCCACCAGGAGGTTGCTGAAATTGTCATCCGCGATGATCGAGCCATCGACCGCGATGACGAAGATCTGCCCCTGGAAGCGCGGCACGTACTTCAGGATGCCGCGCAGGTCCGTCGGCTTGATCGTGGTGCTGATCGCCGAGGCGGGGGCGGGCGTGCCGGAACTGGAGCTCATCGATGGGGCGCCGAGTTGTCGGGGATGCGGCCGGGCAGGTCAATAGCCGCCACGGCTCAATTGACCTCGAGCCGCCACGCGCGCGAGCCACGTCCGCCCGGCAGCAAAACCTCGTACGCCCCGGGCGCCAGCGTCCCGCCCGGCAGTGTCAGCAGCGCGATGGTCTGTCGCGAGCGGGTCTGCAACTCCCCGCTCACCCGCTCGAAACGCGGCGCGAGCACCAGCTGGTTCCCGCGCACATACAGGTCCGCCCCGGCCAGTTGCTCGTGATCGGAGGCCAGCCGGCACGTCAGCTCGATCGCGTACGGCATCATCCGCGCGAGCGCCGGGGCCGCGCGCACGGTGAGAATCTCCTCCGCCAGCGGCAGGGGCTCCACCAGCGTCTCCACGAGATCCGCGGGCAGCCCGCCCGGAACGCTCCGCGCCTCCGCCCCGCCCGGCACGGCCGGTCGATCCGCCGGACGCTGGGCGGTCAGGGGAATGCGCTGGTAGCCCGCCGCCAGCAGCCGCTTCACGTTCGCCTGCCGGCGCATATCCTCGTAGGGCTGAAACGCCGGCCCCGGCTTCCGGTAATGCAGCGTCAGCCAGGTGTACGGCACCACCACCGCGAGGATCGCGACGGCGATCCATTTCAGCGGCCAAGGGCGGCGGGCGTTCGAGGGCTCAGACATCGCGGCGGAGCAAACCGGCGCGGCCCAAGGGTGCAAGCGCGCGCACGTGGGGCGGCGATCACTCCCGATCCCCGCCCCGCCGCGGCACGGCGCGGCCCGGCCCGGGGATCGCCGGCGCCCGGGCGCCGGCGGGATCCTGTTCAGCGCTTCCGCGAACGGGACTTCGGATTCTCCTCCTCGTCGTCGGAGTCCCCGTCGTCCTCTTCCTTCTCCTCGTCCTCGTCCTCCTCGCCTTCCTTCTTCTTGC
Source organism: Verrucomicrobiota bacterium (assembly GCA_016871595.1). Classification (GTDB taxonomy): domain Bacteria; phylum Verrucomicrobiota; class Verrucomicrobiia; order Opitutales; family Opitutaceae; genus ER46. The sequence continues at coordinate 5,103 of VHCY01000032.1, read as the reverse complement.
CCTCCTCGTCCTCTTCCTTCTCCTCGTCCTCGTCCCACTTGAGGGAGTCGTCGTTCTTGAGCTTCTCCTCCTCCTCGGCGTCGAGCTCGGGCAGGTCCTCGTCGTCCGCCTCGTCGCCCTCGCCCTTGGCCGGGGCTTCCTCGTCCGGGTCATGGCCGGCCGGCATATAGTCCAAAATGCCGCCGATTTCCTCGAAGACGTGCACCGCCTTGCCCTGGATGAAGCTGCTGTTCTGGTCCTCGCGAATCTCGTCCTCGACCTCGTCGACCGACAGCTTGGTCTCGAACTTGAACAGGTCGTTGAGCATCTTCACCCGGCAACGGGTAAGGTGATCTAGTAGGTCCGCATAGGGTCCGTTCTCCTCGTCGAGGATGTCCGGCAGCGCGAACAGCTTATCCTCGGACTCAAACAGGGACTCCTTCATGCGCTTCAGGCGCACCTTCCCGCTGCCCAGATCCTTGTCGATGCGGAAGGGGATGAACGCCGCCTCGAAGATGTCCTGGTCGAAGCCGTAGTCACGCAGCGGCTCCACCAACTCGACCAGGTGCTGGACCTGGCGCGGGTCGACAATGCTCAGGCCGTCGACGTCCCAGCGCACGGGGTCGCTGGTCTCGGCGACCCACCAGTTGTGATCCTCGCCGAGGCGGACGACACACCACTCGAGCGGTTTGATTGCTTTGGCCATGGAAGAAAAGGGGCGGATGAAATTTTCGCGCAGCGTGCTTCCGCAGATGCAAAAAACAAGCAAAATTGAGCGCTGTTTTTTGCGGTCGCCCAGGCGTTGGTCAGGCTGCGGAACCACTTCAAAAAAAGGGAGTTCTGCCACTCGGCGCCTTGCCAAGGCCGCCGCTTTGGGCCCACGTTGGGCGAATGGGCAGCCTCTATGAAAAGCTGGTGCGGCCGGCGCTCTTCCGCCGCGATTCGGAGCACGCGCACGAGCTCGGCGTGAACGCGATGGCCGCCCTCGGCCGCCTCACGCCCCTCTGCCGCCTCCTTGCCGCCCGCCACCAGCGGCTCGCCCGCGTCCAGCGCCCGGTCCAGGCCTTCGGGCTCACGTTCCCCAACGCCGTCGGCCTCGCCGCCGGCTTCGACAAGGACGCCCGGGCCTGGCCCGCCGCCGCCGCCCTCGGCTTCGGCCACGTCGAGATCGGCACGGTCACCGCCCACGCCCAGCCGGGTAACCCCCGGCCGCGGATGTTCCGCTACCCCGCCGAGGAGGCCGTCATCAACCGGATGGGCTTCAACAACGGCGGCGCTACCGCGATGGCCGCCCGCCTCGCCCGCCAACCCGGCCCCGGCCGCCGCGCCATTCCCCTCGGCATCAACCTTGGCAAATCCAAGGTCACCCCCTTGGAGGAGGCCACTGCCGACTACCTCGCCAGCTTCCGCCTGCTCGCCGACTGGGCCGACTACGTCGTGCTCAACGTCTCCAGCCCCAACACGCCCAACCTGCGCCAGCTGCAGGACGAGAGCCGGCTGCGGGAACTGCTGCAGACCATCACCGCCGCGAACCGCGAGCGCCCCGCCGCCGGCCGCCGCCCGGTCCCGGTGTTGCTCAAGATTTCCCCCGACCTCTCCTGGCCGCAGATCGACGCTGTCGTCGCGGTGGTCGCCGAGTTCCGCCTCGATGGCCTCATCGCCACCAACACGACGATCGCCCGGCCGGGCCCGTTCGCCGCCGTGGGTGAGGCGGGCGGGCTCAGCGGCGCCCCGCTCCGCCGGCGCTCCACCGAGATCATCGGCTACGTCGCTCGCGCCACCGAGGGCCGGCTGCCCCTCGTCGGGGTCGGCGGGATCACCGATGTCGCCGGTGCCGCCGAGAAGCTCGATGCCGGCGCGACGCTGGTCCAGGTCTACACCGGAATGATCTACCGCGGACCGTTCTTCGCCGCGGCGCTTGCCTGCGGGCTCGCCGCCCGCCAGCGGTTCTGAGTCCCGCGGCAGCGGGAAGGAGCGTTTCCGCGGCCCGCGGCCATTTCGGTGCTGGACACGGCTATTTCGATCCCTCTTAGTCCGCGTTCCTTCAGTTTTTGCTCAGGTGGTGGAATTGGTAGACACACACGTTTGAGGGGCGTGTGCCGTAAGGCGTAAGGGTTCGAGTCCCTTCCTGAGCACCATTTTCAGAGGTAACCCGAGATCCTCAAACGGATCTCAAACAGTTCGGGGGTAGCTTCCGCTCCTCCTCGGGGGTCAGAAGGCCTTCTCCGGCGCTCATACCCACCCCCATTTTTGAAAAATTTCCCCTTGCTTTGAACTCAGGGGGAGGGAGGGGTACCCAATCGTTCGCGATCCTCTCCTTCGCGCCGATCCTGAGCTTTGACCACGCCGCGAGCCGAGTTCTCGGGACCTCTTTCCGCCATTCAGTCCGGCCAAGCCTCCCTGCGGCCATCCCGAGGGCTGTAGGCGGATCTGCGGCGATCTCTCGTCCGATGACCTCTGGGAAGAATCGGAAGCGCCCAATTCGAACCCAAGCCGGTTTCGCACGGCAGAATCTGCTGGGCAATCGCCCCACGCGTTCGCAACGATACGCGGCGTGAAGCGAGCGCTCGCCCTCAGCACCCTGATCCTCGGAGCAACGTCTCCTTGGGTGAAGGGCGAAGGCGCCGAAGCGGCGCAGGCTTCCCCTGCGTTGGATCGGGAGAAGGTGGCGATCGAATCTAGCAGTTCCCCTGCGCCCCTTGTCGCCGGTAAGGTTCAGCAGGCCACGGGCCACGAAGTCCTAACTGTCCTCGAAAAGGAGTTCGGTATCAGTGCGCGGTTGGAAGATCTCGAGGAAGGGAGCGCCGCCAAACGCCTCTCGGCTAAGCTAGCCGCCGTGAATCAGCTTCGATCGGCCAAGAAGGACGAGTTCGAGACCACTGCCGAATTCCAAACTCGGCGCGCTGGATTGGTTAGTAGCCCTGTTCTGGACGCGAAGCAGATCATCCTTCTGCCCCAATCGGCCAACAGCACCTACGATGCGGATTCCGAGATTTTGAGAGTGGACCTTCCCTTGATGCTGTTCTGGGGACCTGCAGATGCTGAGCGCCCAAACGACGCTACGGCGTGTGCCTTCGCGGGCGACTTCCCCAAGGATTACTTTGGCGACGCTGTCTCTCTCGTGGATCTGAAGATCCCCCGCGATCGTGCGCGCCAGCTGAAGGCGAACCTCAAGCTGCTTGTGCTGGCGAGGCCACCGTCCCCAGAGGCGCCCGCCGAGGAGTGGGCAACCGAGAGCGGAAAGTCGCTACGGCTCATACCCACCGCCATTTTGGCGTTCTCAGCTGCCGATGGCGCAGTTGTCCACAGGCAGACCCTACGTTCACCCAATGAAACGCAGAAGATCGCGAACCAACTAATCTCCCGTGAGCTGCGTCCGCAGGCTGACCCGCGTCGCCCGCAGCCCCGTCCGCAACTGGTCAAGACGCTCCAGACCCGCCCGACGACCCTCGCGGAAAATAAGTTCGGCACCACCAACATCGGTGCAACGGCCGTCGACGCGCGCTGGAGCTATTCCGGCGCCTATCTCCAGCGGATGATCGATTCGGTGCAGATCCAATGGGAGCGCATCGTCATCGAGCAGAAGGCTAATGCGGTCGGCGGCAGCTCCGTCACGGTCAAGTTCGTGATGAATGACGAGGGACGCATCGTGGACATCGGGGTGGAGAACTTGACTGCGAATGACACTGCCACCCGCGCCTGCGTGAGCGCGATCACCGACCGGATGCCCTACGGCCCTTGGACCGACGATATGAAGGCGGTGCTCGGGGACCGGCAGCAGATGACGTTCACGTTCTACTACCAATAAGTTTGGCGAGCTTCCGGCCATCGATCTAAATCGCGATTTGCCGCAGAACCTAGAGAAGATTCTAGAGCGGACCGCTACAAACGAACTCAAAGGTCTTGATTCGGCAGCCGAAAAGCGGATGGCCTCAAATTGATAAGGCCCTTTTGGTTCTAATGAGCCGTGGCGTAAACTAGCTACAGTAAGCCGATTCAGCGCGCAAATTCCTTAACCCACAACAATGACACACCAAGACGTAATCAAGCTACTTGAACTACAGCGGGCAGTTAAAGAACTGCCCAGTCGCTACGGATTCGCCAATTTGGCGGATTTTATTCGAGCCCTAGAGGAGTTTAATCGCGCCGATGGCGCAACTGCCCGAGGTACCAAACGCACAACCGCTGCAACTGAATCGACAGCGGTGGCACCTGAGGCGCCCACCCAAGCAGCCACCGAACGCGCTAAAGGAAAGAGGCTTACGGAGGACGACAGAGTTAAAATCCTAAAGCTTGTTGATGCGGGGCAAACATCCGCTGAGATAGCAGAAGCGATGAAATGCTCCGTGGCGACGGTCCAGAACGTTAAGAAGAAGGAGGGGAAAACCAAGCCGCGTCGCAAGACCCCCGCTCCGGAATCCACATATCAGGATCAGTCTTAATTTGTGATTCTGCGGCAACCTTCCCCCGTTTCGCCTTAAGTCTTCTAGGTATCCAAGCAGCCTTGGGTACCTAGATAAGTTAGCACGTTATGCGCGCAACATATCTCTACACTTGGAATCCCCGAAAATGGGAGTGGAAGGGATTGAGCGCCGATATTGCTAAGCTCGCGTCTGGAGGAAATGTTAGGGACGTTTGGAGTTGTGGCGGCACGAAAAAGATCCTCAAGGGAGATCGTTTCATTCTGATTCGGCTTGGGATCGAACCTAAGGGGATTGTGGCAGTGGGAGACATCACGTCAGAGCCTTTCCCGTCTGACCACTGGGATGAAAAGAAAAGGTCCGAAGGTAAGGCTGCCTTACGCACGGAAGTTCAGTTTCTACGGCTCAGCGTTGAGCCGCTGATCACCCTTGAGACGCTGCAGAGGGACTTTCCCAATGTCCGCTGGACGCCCCAAGTCGGCGGACTGCGGGTTCCCAATGAGGTAGCCGAGCAAATATTTAGCCAAACTTGCGGAAACTCGGGTCGGCTTCAGGCTCTCCATCAATTATTTACGGAGGAAGTTTGGCGAATTCGCTCAGCGGGAGCGATCGAAAGGCCGAAGGGCGCCGTGGTTCCAGAAATTGAATCGGTCACCCTCGAGCGCCGCCGAAGAGATGCCGCGGTGGCTTCGTGGGCTCAGGA